>NZ_JCAFUL010000004.1:0-370982 GCF_059371315.1 Stenotrophomonas sp. YJH_SMC_8
CGGTTCAGGGAGAATCCGGCGTGGGGACCCAAGCTACTTCTCGGTCGCAAGACCTGGATCCACACGGTCGCCCACGCCGGGCTCTCGGCACCCAAGGTGCCAGATCGGCAAGAGATAAGATCCACGCCATGCGTGGATGCGATCCACCACGATTCACTCGCGCAGCATGTCCACGAACGCGCGCAGCGCACCGGGCATCTGCCGCTGCTTCGGGTAATACAGCGCGAAGCCGGCGAACGGTTCGCTCCAGTCTTCCAGCACCGCCACCATCTGCCCCGATTCGATGTAGGGCCGTGCGGTGTCTTCCAGCACATAGGCCAGGCCGATGCCATCGAGCACTGCGCCGACCACGGTGCCCTGCTCGCCCAGTGTCAGCCGCCCCGGCACGTCGATTTCCAGCGCCTGCCCAGCGCGCTCGAACTGCCACTTGTACAGATGGCCACTGGCGAAGCGGAAACGGATGCACTCGTGTGCAGCCAGGTCACGCGGATGCTGCGGTGCCGGGTGCCGGCGCAGGTAGTCCGGCGCACCGACAATCAGCCCGCGCAGCGGCGGCCCCATCGGCACCGCCACCATGTCCTCGGGCACGAACTCATGCAGGCGCACGCCGGCGTCGTAACCCTCGGCGACGATGTCGACCAGGCCATCGTTCTCGGTCAGCTCCACCCGCACGTCCGGATGGGCGTGCAGGAAGCGCGCCAACCGCGGCCCCAGCTGGGTCGCCACCGCCGCGCGGGTAGCGTTGATGCGCAACAGGCCGACCGGCGCGGCGCGGAACTGGTTCATCTCCTCCAGCGCGTCATGCACCTGCCCCAGGGCCGGCTGCAGGCGTTCCAGCAGGCGCTGCCCTGCCTCGGTCAGGGCCACGCTGCGGGTCGTGCGATGGAACAGGCCTACGCCCAACCGCTCTTCCAGCGCCCGGATCGCGTAGCTCACTGCCGAGGTCGACAGGGCCAGCTCGGCCCCGGCACGGCGGAAACTGCGATGGCGGGCCACCGCCGCGAAGGCGGCCAGGTGCGTCAGGTTGTCAGTGGCCATGATTGTGCAGTTCCACTTGATGAATCATGCCGATATCCGCGCTTCTTGCCGCTGGGAACGGGGCGTATTGTAAAACGCCTTTCGACAAACCCTGCCAAGGATTCCCCATGTCCCTCGCCCGTGGTTACGCCGCCCATTCACATACCGACCCGCTGATTCCGTACGAGTTCGAACGCCGCGCGGTCGGCCCGGACGACGTGCGCATCGAGATCCTCTACAGCGGTATCTGCCACTCCGATCTGCACCAGGCCCGCGACGACTGGGGTGGCTCGATCTACCCGATGGTGCCGGGCCACGAGATCATCGGCCGCGTGACCGAGGTCGGCAGCAACGTCACCCGCTTCAAGGTCGGCGACCACGCCGGCGTCGGGTGCATGGTCGATTCCTGCCGTCACTGCGATGCCTGCGAGCACGACCTGGAGCAGTACTGCGCCGAAGGCGCGACCTGGACCTACAACGGCCGTGAACGCGAAAGCGGCGCACCGACCTACGGTGGCTATTCGGACCACGTGGTGGTCGAGCAGCGCTTCGTGGTGAAGGTGTCCGACACCCTCGACCTGAAGGCGGCCGCGCCGCTGCTGTGCGCCGGCATCACCACCTGGTCGCCGCTGCGCCACTGGAAGGTCGGCCCGGGCCAGAAGGTCGGCGTGATCGGCCTCGGTGGCCTCGGCCACATGGGCGTGAAGTTCGCCAAGGCGCTCGGCGCGCACGTGGTGATGATCACCACTACCCCGGAAAAGGGCGCCGATGCCAAGCGCCTGGGCGCCGACGAAGTGCTGGTGTCGCGCGACGCCGCGCAGATGAAGGCGCATGCCGGCAGCTTCGACTTCCTGCTCAACACCATCCCGGTCGGCCATGACACCAACCCCTACATGGGCCTGCTCAAGCGCGAGGCCACCATGTGCCTGGTCGGCGTGCTGACCGAGCTGGACCCGCCGCTGACCGGTGGCAGCGTGATCTTCGGCCGCAAGCACCTGACCGGCTCAGCGATCGGCGGCATGGCCGAAACCCAGGAAATGATGGACTTCTGTGCCGAGCACGGCATCGTCAGCGATGTGGAGATGATCGACATCAAGAACGTCAACGAAGCCTGGGAACGCATGGCGAAGAACGATGTGCGCTACCGCTTCGTGATCGACATGGCAACGATGAAGAACGCAGCCTGATCCAAGGCAGGTGTGAAAATGAAAAACCCCGGCAATGCCGGGGTTTTTTTCATCGCGTGCCGACCAAGGTCGGCACCCACCCAACATCATCAATACGCGAACTCGCGGAACACCGGATCGACATCGCCGTGCCAGCGGCCATGGAACAGCGCCAGCTTGCGCTCGGCCGGGGTCAGCCCGGATTCGACGATCTCCTGAAGCACGTCCAGGAACTTGCTCTCGTCCTGGCCATCGGCATTGCGCGCAGCACGGCGCTTGAGGCCTTCCACCGAAATCTTCACCGCCTCGCGGGCCAGGTCGCGCACCGTGCCGTTGCGGAACGGCAGATTCATCGCATGCTTCGGTACACCATCGCGCAGCGCATGGCGCTCGGCCAGGGTGAAGTCGCGCACCAGGTCCCAGGCGGCATCCAGTGCGGTGTCGTCGTACAGCAGGCCCACCCAGAACGCCGGCAGCGCACACAGGCGGCTCCACGGGCCACCGTCGGCACCACGCATTTCCAGGTACTTCTTCAGGCGCACTTCCGGGAACGCAGTGGTCATGTGGTCCGACCAGTCGCGCAGCGTCGGCAGCGCGCCCGGCAGCACCGGCAGCCTGGCCTGCATGAAATCACGGAAGCTCTGCCCGCTGGCATCGTGGTAGATGCCATCGCGGTAGGAGAAATACATCGGCACGTCGAGCAGGTAATCGACATAGCGCTCGTAACCGAAGCCGTCCTCGAACACGAAGTCGAGCATGCCGGTGCGATCGGCGTCGGTGTCGGTCCAGATGTGCGAGCGATAGCTCAGGTAGCCGTTCGGCTTGCCTTCGGTGAACGGCGAATCGGCAAACAGCGCAGTGGCAATCGGCTGCAGCGCCAGCGACACGCGGAACTTCTTCACCATGTCCGCTTCGGTCGCGTAGTCCAGGTTCACCTGCACCGTGCAGGTGCGGGTCATCATGTCCAGGCCCAGCGAACCGACCTTGGGCATGTACGAACGCATGATCTTGTAGCGGCCCTTGGGCATCCACGGCATCTCGTCGCGCTTCCACTTGGGCTGGAAGCCCATGCCGAGGAAGCCCAGCTGCAATTCGCCAGCCACCTGCGCGACTTCGTTGAGGTGGGTGCCGGTCTCCACGCAGGTCTGGTGGATGGTCTCCAGCGCCGCGCCGGACAGTTCCAGCTGACCGGCCGGCTCCAGCGTCACCGAGGCCCCATCGCGCAGCAGGGCGATGGTGTTGCCGTTCTCCTGCACCGGCTCCCAGCCGAAGCGGACCAGGCCGTTGAGCAGCGCTTCGATGCCACGCTCGCCCTCGAAGGTCGGTGGCCGCAGGTCATCCAGGCGGAATCCGAACTTCTCGTGCTCGGTACCAATGCGCCACTGCGCGCGGGGTTTCTCGCCGGAGGCGATCACCTCCACCAGCTGCGAGCGGTCGGTAATGGGGGTATCGGCGACGTGGCTGGGGCTCGACAAGGGGAAGGCTCGCTGGACAGTGGCAGGGGATGTGGGGCCCGGGGCCTTCCATCGCAAGGGCGCACTATAGCGTGGCACCCCGTTGCGTCATGCGACGGTGACGGGTTTCAGCATCCTACCGACGCCCTCTTGACCCTCGTACACTCAAGGTCATGAGCCGCCATTCACGACACCCCGAACTGCACCGCTCCGAGCGCGTCGGCTGGCTGCGTGCCGCCGTGCTGGGGGCCAACGATGGCATTGTCTCGGTGGCTGGCCTGGTGGTTGGCGTGGCCGCCAGCGGCGCTTCGGCCAGCACCATCCTGGCCACCGGTGTGGCCGGCACCGTGGCCGGCGCGATGTCGATGGCCGCCGGCGAGTATGTCTCGGTGCAGACCCAGGCCGACACCGAAGACGCCGACCTGGCGATGGAAAAGCGCGAGCTGCGCGAAGACCCGCACAGCGAGCTGGAAGAGCTGGCCGCGATCTACCGCCACCGCGGCCTAGACCCGGCGCTGGCACGGCAGGTGGCTGAGCAGCTCACCGCACACGATGCACTGGGGGCCCACGCCCGCGACGAACTGGGCATCACCGATACCCTGCGCGCGCGCCCGTTGCAGGCGGCGTTGGCTTCGGCTGGAGCCTTCACCTGCGGCGCCGCGCTGCCGGTGCTGACCTCCCTGCTCGCCCCGGTGGACAAGGTTGCGATGATCACCACCGGCAGCACCTTGCTGGGCCTGTGCCTGACCGGTGCGATGGCGGCCCGCGCCGGCGGCGCACCACCTGTCCGCGGGGCGATCCGGGTGATGTTCTGGGGTGCACTGGCAATGGCCGCCGCTGCAGGCGTCGGACGCCTGTTCGGCGCCCACGTGGCATGACCGGCATGCTGCCGCCAGTTACCGCGCTGCTGGCCGAGATGGCCAGCCTGGCCGGCTGCGAACGCGCCGAAGGCTATGCCTGCATCACCGCACGTCGCGAGCACGGCGCCAGTTCGGTGGAGATTCCGCAACCCCAGTTCGCGATCCTGCTGGAAGGCCGCAAGCAGGTACGCACCGCGCACCAGTCACTGGAGTTCCTGCCTGGCGACATCCTGCTGCTGACCCAGCGTTGCCGCATCGATGTGGTCAACACCCCCGACCCGCGCAGCGGCCGCTACCTCAGTGCCATCGTGCCGCTGTGTGCTGAAGTGCTGGCGGCGGCGCGCACGCTGTGGAGCGAAGCACTGCCCAGCGCTGGCACGGCGATGGCGCGCCTGCCGCTGATCGAACATGGCGTGGTGCTGCGGCAGTGGCGGCAATCGCTGCAGGACGGCCGTTACAGCGAAGCACGGCTGGCGCTGGCGTCCTTGGTACTGACGCTGTGCCGGCAGGGGCATGGCAACCTGCTGCTGCCACAGGCCCCGAGCCTGGGCGAACAGATCCGCGACCGCATCGCCGCCGAACCGGCGCGCGACTGGCAGTCGCGCGATGTGGAAGAACAGTTCGCACTGAGCGGTGCAACCCTGCGCCGCCGTCTTGCCGCCGAGGACACCAGCCTGCGCCAGCTGCTCACCGAGGCGCGGCTGGCGCATGGCATGCAGCTGCTCTACACCACCGACCTGCCGCTGAAGACCGTTGCAGCGCGCGCGGGCTACCGGTCCGCGGCGAGTTTCAGCAGGCGCTTCGCCGAGCAGTACGGGCTGGCTCCGACAGACATTTGAGGGTGTTCGGCAGGGCTGCGCCCTGCACCCGCCGAAGCGAGTGCAAGAGCCGAAGCAACAGCAACAGCGGGTTTCTGGGGGATGGCGGGGCGGTGTGGGTTGTCAGGACACGCCGTAAACCCGTCCTTGGGGGCTCGATGGCGCCATCCATGGCGCCAACGGTCCTGCCCACCCACACCGCCCCGCCTTCGACAGATTCCGGCGGCTGTTGGTAGGTGTCGACCTTGGTCGACACATCTGTCAGATATCGAATGAAATTCCGGGGTCAGATCCGTTTTCCTACGGAAAACGGATCTGACCCCAAGAGTATTTCCGACAGATCGCGGCCACCTGTCGAAGGCGGGGTGGGTCCGGTTGCGGGGGCGTGAGCCGCATGGATGCGGCGACCGAGCTTACATGGACGTACTTGCAGCGTCCCCCGCAACCGGACCCACCCCGCCATCCCACAGGAAACCAGCTTTTGACGTTGCTTTGGCTGCGGCCGTTGCCTCTGCGGGTGCAGGGCGCAGCCCTGCAGACAACACCCCCTCTCTGATCATTCCACGCAGTGGTTTGAGCGCCGTGCGCACGCCGGCCACGGCACGCTAGGCCAACGGAACCACCCGTCATCCACCGAGAACCGCCATGACCCTGCGCCACCTGCCGCTGCGCACCGCCCTGCTGCTGGCACTGTCCTCCCTGCCGCTGACCGCGCTGGCCGAAGCCACGTCGCCCGCCCCCACCCAGCAGGTGCCCGGCGTCTACCACCAGCGCGTCGGCGCGCTGCAGGTCACCGCCCTGTTCGATGGCGTGGTCGCGTTGGGCCGGCAGGAAGTGGTGGACGTGCCGCCCACCCTGGTCAGCCGCCTGCTGGAAGGCCGCTACGTACCGGAAGACAAGAAGGGCCTGCAGACCGCGATCAACGCCTTCCTGGTGCGCCAGGGCAACCATCTGACCCTGGTCGATACCGGCACCGCGCAGTGCTTCGGCCCCGGCCTGGGCCAGGTGCTGGACAACCTGCGTGCCTCTGGCGTCGATCCGGCCGAGGTGGACGACGTGCTGCTCACCCATGCCCATCCGGACCACCTGTGCGGCGTGCTCGACGGGCAAGGCAGGCCGGCCTACCCGAATGCCACGGTATGGCTGTCCAAGGCCGATGCCGATTACTGGCTCGACCCGGCCAGCGAGGCCAGCGCGCCGAAGGGCGTGCGCTTCGCCTTCCCGCTGGCACGCAACGCGGTGGCGCCGTACCAGGCCAGTGGCCATCTGCGCACCTTCAAACCCGGCGATGCCCTGCCCGGTGGCGCGGTGGCGATGGATACCCACGGCCACACCCCGGGCCACGTCTCCTACCGGTTCGACAGCCAGGGCCAGTCACTACTCGTCTGGGGTGATGTGCTGCACTTCCACGCGGTGCAGTTCGCTCATCCGGAAGCGGCGTTCGAGGCGGATTCGGACCGCACGGCTGCCGTCGCCAGCCGTCGCGGCCTGCTGCAGCAGGCCACTGCCAACGGTTGGTGGGTGGCCGGCGCGCACCTGCCGTTCCCCGGCCTGGGCCACGTGCGCAGCGAAGGCCAGGCCTATGCCTGGGTGCCGGCGGAGTATTCGCCGTTGTGAGGGTGTGCCGACCAAGGTCGGCACCCACCCGATCGGACCGGGTAGCGCCGGGCCATGCCCGGCGAGCGCGGCAGAGCGCCTTACGCCAGCCCCAGCCAGCCGCCGATCACGCCGCGGGCTTCGTCCACGCCGGTGCGGTCCTCGCCGGAGAACACCTGCACGCTGACGCTGTCGCCGTAGGCCGAGTGCAGTTCCTTGCGCACCTTCTGCAGGGTCTGCATCTGCTGGCTGCGGCTGAGCTTGTCGGCCTTGGTCAGCAGGGCGTGCGCCGGCATGCCGCGCTGTACGGCATAGGACAGCATCTGCCGGTCGTAGTCCTTCAGCGGGTGGCGGATGTCCATCACCACCACCAGCCCCTTCAGGGCCTCGCGGGTGCGGAAATACCGGTCGATGAAGGCCTGCCAGTGCGCCTGCAGGTCCAGCGGCACCTTGGCGTAGCCGTAACCGGGCAGGTCGACCAGATGGGCTTCCGGGGTGATCTGGAAGAACACCAGCTGCTGGGTACGGCCGGGCGTCTTGGAGACACGGGCCAGCGCGTTCTGGCGGGTCAGCGCGTTGAGCGCACTGGACTTGCCGGCGTTGGAGCGGCCGGCAAAGGCCACTTCGGCCCCTTCATCGGGCGGCAGCTGCCGCACGTTGTGGGCCGAAAGGTGGTAACGGGCGCGTTCGATGAGCAATGACATGTGCCTAGGATCGCATGTTGCGGCGCCGCGCGCCCGTGCCGGCGGCCGTTGCGGGCATTTTGCTGCACTGCTGCGTTGACCGTGCGCGGAAACGCCGTTGATAATCCGGGCGATGCCGGCGGCCACCGCCCGGCCCGGTCCATACGGAGCTTTAGCATGCGCCACGCTCGCGTTCTTGCCGTATCCGCCCTTGCCACTGCCGTAGTCGTTGCCGCTGCTGCGTTCGCGCAGACCACGTTGACCCCGCTGCCCGACAACGGGCCGATCAACACCGCCTCGCTGGAGGTGGACTTCAGCAAGACCCATTGGGGCGATGCCAAGGCTGGCCAGACCAAGGCTTCCGCCTGTGCGGCCTGCCATGGCGCCGACGGCAATTCCACGGTCGAGATGTATCCGTCCATCGCCGGCCAGAGCGAACGCTACGTCGCCCAGCAGATGGCCCTGATCGCCAACGGCCAGCGCAGTTCCGGCGCGGCGGTGGCGATGGTGCCGTTCGTGCAGAACCTCACGCCGCAGGACATGCGAGATATCGGCGCGTTCTTCGCCACGCAGAAGGCCACCGCCGGTATCGCCGATGACACGGCGGTCACTGACGGCCCGTACAAGGGCATGAAGTTCTACGAGATCGGCCAGCAGCTGTACCGCGGCGGCGACGCCAAGCGTGGCCTGCCGGCCTGCATGGCCTGCCACGGCCCCAGCGGCGCCGGCAATCCGGGACCGGCCTATCCGCACATCGGTGGCCAGCACGCGAGCTATGTCGCGCGCCGCCTGCAGGAATACCAGGCCGGCCAGACCAACGAGACCGACAAGGCCCACTTCCAGATCATGGCGACGGTCGCGCAGAAGCTGAGCGAGCAGGAGGTGCAGGCGCTGTCGAGCTACCTGCAGGGCCTGCACAACAAGGCCGACGATGTGCCCACTGCCACCCCGTCGGCGCAACCGGCTGCCGCCCCCTGACCGCCACTGGTCGGCCCGGGCCGCCACCACGGCCCGCGCCTGCGGTATGTTTCCTTCACGCCGGCGACCGCGCCGGCGTTGCTTTTTTCAACGGAGATGCGTGTCGATGAGGTTGATTTCCCGCCTGCTGTTGTCCGTGCTGGTGCTGCTGCCGCTGGCAGCCTGCGCCGCTACCCCCGCCAATGCCCCGCTGGTCGAGGGCAAAGACTACGAGCGCATCGCCCAACCGGGCCCGTTCCAGCCGCTGGCCGGCAAGATCGAGGTGGTCGAGGTCTTCGGCTACACCTGCCCGCACTGCGCCCACTTCGAGCCACAGCTGGCAGCGTGGGCGGCCAAGCTGCCGGCCGACGTGCGCTTCACCCCGGTCCCGGCCGCCTTCGGTGGTGCATGGGATGCCTGGGCACTGGCGTACTACGCCGCCGACGAGGTCGGCGTGGCCAAGCGCAGCCACGCGGCGGTCTTCAAGGCACTGCACCAGGATGGTTCGCTGCCCATGCAGAACGTCTCGGCCGATGAGCTCGCCACGTTCTACAAAGCCTACGGCGTGACCCCGGACCGTTACCTGCAGGCCCTGCGCGGCGATGCCGTGCAGAAGAAGGTCGACGCCGCCCGCGCCTTCGCCCAGCGCACCAAGGTGCCGGGTACCCCGGCCATCATCATCAATGGCCAGTACCTGGTGCGCGGCAACAGCTTCGACGACCAGCTGCGCATCGCCTCGGCGCTGATCGCCCAGGCCCGCGCAGCGCGCGGCCGCTGAACCAACACCCACCACCGACACGGCGCTGTCGCCGCCGCGTGTCATCATTTCCCCTTGGCCGGCGCCTGACGCCGGCCCCACCTTTCCAGATGCTGGAGACGTTTCCATGAAGATCCGTTACGCCCTCGCCCTCGCAGCGCTGCTGCCGATCCTGGCGGCCTGCAAGGCCGACGACGGCAGCACCAACACCACCGCGGCCCCGGCTGAACCGGCTGCAGCTCCGGCGACCACCGAGCCGGCCGCTCCGGCCGCGGGTACCGAAGGCACCGCTCCGGCGGCTGCCGAAGGCGAAAAGGCCCCGGCCGACGCTGCACCGGCTGCCGCCGCACCGGCTCCGACCACCGCCGCGCTGACCGGCCCGGCCCCGGTGGAAGGTGCCGACTACCAGGTGATTCCCAACGGCCAGCCGTTCCAGCCGGCCGCCGGCAAGATCGAAGTGACCGAGATCTTCGGCTACGTCTGCCCGGCCTGCGCCGCGTTCCAGCCGCTGGTTGGCCCGTGGAAGGCCGGCCTGCCGAGCGATGTGAACTTCGTCTACGTGCCGGCCATGTTCGGCGGCACCTGGGATGACTACGCCCGTGCCTTCTACGCCGCACAGACGCTCGGCGTGCAGGAGAAGACCCACGAAGCGCTGTACGCCGCCATCCACTCGCAGAAGACCCTGAAGGGCGAGCGTGGCCGTGACTCGGTGGACGACATCGCCAAGTTCTACGGTGCCTACGGCGTGGATCCGAAGCAGTTCGCCGCCACCATGGGCAGCTTCGCGGTGAATGCCAAGACCAACTCGGCCAAGCAGTTCGCGCAGCGCAGCCAGATCAGCGGCACCCCGTCGATCATCGTCAACGGCAAGTACCTGGTGAAGGGCAAGAGCTTCCCGGACATGCTGCGCATCGCCGACCACCTGATCGCCCGCGAACGCGGTGCGGCCCAGGCTCACTGATCCAAGAGAAGCGTTTCCCGGCCGTGAATTCCCCCCGTACACGGACCCTGCGCTTGCTGACGGCCAACATCCAGGCCGGCTCAAGTACCCGCCGCTACAGCGACTATGTGACCCGCAGCTGGTCACATGCGCTGCCGGCGGGTCGCAAGCGCAGCAGCCTTGACGCGATCGCCACCCTGGCGCGCGAACACGACATCGTCGGCCTGCAGGAGGCCGATCCGGGCAGCCTGCGTTCGGGCTTCACCAACCAGACCCACTACCTGGCCCAGCGCGCCGGCTTCAATTACTGGAGCCACCAGCCGAACCGGCGCATGGGCGGGGTCGCCTCCAGCGCCAACGGCCTGTTGAGCAAGCTGGAACCGGTTGAAGTGCAGGATCACGCCCTGCCCGGCCGCATCGGCGGGCGCGGCGTGCTGCTGGCCAAGTTCGGCGACGGCGCCGACGGCCTGGCAGTCGCAGTGGCGCATCTGTCGCTCGGCGCGGGCTCGCGGATGTCGCAGCTGGGCTTCATCGCCGAGCTGTTGTCCGACCACCCGAACGCGGTGCTGATGGGCGACTTCAACTGCTTGGCCGAGCGCCCGGAAATGCAGGTGCTGTACCAGAAGACCCGGCTGCAGCCGCCCGGTTGCATCGTGCCGACCTTCCCCAGCTGGCGCCCGGACCGCGCCATCGACCACATCCTGGTCAGCAGCGGGCTGCAGACCCGCACCGTGGAAGCCGTACCGGCCGCGTTCTCCGATCACCTCGCGCTGGCGATGGCGATCGACGTCCCGGCCGACGCACTGCGCTGACCGCACCTGGTAGGTGCCAACCTTGGTTGGCATGTTGCCCAAGGGCTGCGGACAGCTGCTCTTGTGGGTGCGGGCCGTTGGTCCGCACGCTCTCCGCCGGGCATGGCCCGGCGCTACCCGGCCTGCGCGATCGGCCCCTTCAACCGCCTTGCCGTCATCGTGCTGCCCACCGAGGCAAGCACCGTGCAGCCGATCGCCAGCCACTGCAGCCCGTGCAGGTGCTCGTGCAGCAGCAGCATCGCCCACAGCGCGGCCACCGCCGGCTCCATGCTGATCAGGATGCCGAAAGTCTCCTTCGGCAGGCGCTTGAGCGCCATCATCTCCAGCGACATCGGGATCGCACTGGACACCAGTGCCACCAGCAGGCCCGCCACGAGGATCTTCGGATCGAGCAGCGCGGCACCGGCATGCACCACGCCCACCGGCACCACCACCAGCGATGCGGCCAGCAGGCCCAGCGACACCGAATGCCCCGCGTGCAGGTGGCCGGCGCGTTTGCCGAACACGATGTACAGGCCCCAGCACGCCGCTGCGCCCATCGCGTACAGCACACCGGCCGGGTCCAGCGCCGGGCCACCACCGATCGGCAGCAGCAACAGCAGCCCCACCGCCGCGCAGCCCACCCAGAGGAAATCGATCGGACGTCGTGATGACAGCATCGCCACCGCCAGCGGCCCGGTGAACTCGATGGCCACCGCGATGCCGAAGGGAATGGTGCGCAGGGCCATGTAGAACAGCAGGTTCATCAGTCCCAGGGTGAGCCCGTAGCGCAGGATGGTGATGGCATCCGGGCGGCTGGTCTTCCAGCGCCATGGCCGCCAGAACAGCAGCAGCAACAGCGCTGAAAAGCCCACGCGCAGCGCGCTCGTGCCCTGCGCACCGATCAGCGGGAACAGGTGTTTTGCGTAGGAGGTGCCGATGGCCAGCGAGGTGACCGAGCCGAGCACCGCCAGCGCCGGCAACATCGGCGCGAGTCGTGAGGTCTGCATGCGCAAAGTCTATTGCGCCGGCGCCGAGCACTTGGCTCAATTGACAGCCTGTTCGTGCAACTTCTGCTCGCCATGGCCATCGCTCCCGTGCTCGACAGCTTCGACCGCGCCATCCTCGACCTCCTGCAGCGGAACAACACCCTGCCGCAGCGCGAAATCGCCGAGGCCGCGCACCTGTCCACCCCGGCCGTGCAACGCCGCATCAAGCGCCTGCAGGACAGTGGCGTGATCGCCGCCAACGTGGCGGTGGTCGCCGCGGCCAAGGTCGGGCGGCCACTGACCATCATCGTCGAGGTGCGCGTGGTCAGCGAGCAACGTGAACGCGTGGCGCCGTTCAAGCGCCGTGTGCAGGACGACCCGGCGGTGCAGCAGTGCTATTCGATCACCGGCGACGGCGATTTCCTGCTGCTGCTTTCGGCCGCCTCGATGGAAGAGTACGAGGCGATCACCGAGCGGTTGTTCGGCGGCGATGACAACATCGAGCGCTTCCGCACATCCGTGGCACTGGGCACACTGAAGCGGAGTTTCGAGGTACCGCTGCTGCCGGTGCCGTAGCGTCGGGCCATGCTCGACGGCTTTGGGACCGCAGGGCAACAGCAGTCGAGCATGGCTCGACGCTACAATCGAAAGCCATGAGCACAACGCTGTCCCCCGCCCGTCGCCCGCGCCGCTGGTTGCTGCGCGGCCTGTGGCCGGCCATTGCCCTCGTTGCCGCGTTGATGCTGTGGAACAGCCCATGGGCGGCCGCGCCGAAGATGCTGTGGGCACTCTCGCGGATGCCGCCGGCCACCGAGCTGCCGGTGCCGGTGGAAGGCATCAGACCCAGGCAGATCGCCGATACCTTCGGCGCACCACGCGGCCGTGACCGCTCGCACGCCGGCATCGACATCTTCGCCAGGCGTGGCACACCGGTGCGCAGCGCCACGGCCGGTGTCGTCGCGGATGTCAGCGAACGCGGGCTCGGCGGGCGCCAGGTCTGGGTGATCGGGCCGGCGCGCGAACGCTACTACTACGCCCACCTGGACGACTGGGCCGAAGGCCTGGCACGCGGCCAGGTGGTGCAGCCCGGCGATCTGCTCGGGCATGTCGGCGACAGCGGCAACGCCAAGGGCACTCCGCCGCACCTGCACTGGGGCATCTACGGCACCGACGGCGCGCGCGATCCACTCCCGCTGCTGCGCTGACCCAGCCCGCCCCCGGATCACCGGATCGATTCGTTCATGATTTGTAAATAGGAATAGTTCGTATTACCATTTCTTTCGTTTCCGGTAGCGCCAGGACGGCCTGCCCGCCCTCTCCCTACCCGTAGCGCCTCGCCTCCTGGATGCCGGCCGATCGCGCGTGCTCGCCCAGGACCCCCATGACCCGTTCCGCCTTCCGTACCCCGCAGCCGCAACGGCTGTCCGTTGCCGTGCTCGCCGTTCTCTGCGCCGTGGCCCCGGCCGCCTTCGCCGAAACCGCCGCCGATCCGACCACCCTCGACAAGGTGGTGGTGAAGGGTGAACGCGCCGAAGGCTATTCGGTGCGCCGCACCTCGGCCGGTACCCGCTTCGACCTGGCCCCGCGCGAGATCCCGCAGTCGATCAGCATCATCAGCCACCAGCGCATCGAAGATCAGAACCTGGACGACATCATCGACGTGCTGGCCAATACCACCGGCGTGACCAGCACCCAGTCCGACAGCGAGCGCACCGAGTTCTACGCGCGCGGTTTCTACATCGATGCCTACCAGTTCGATGGCCTGCCCACGCAGATGGTGCAGAACTGGAGCTACGGTGATTCCGGCCTGGACCTGGCGCTGTACGACCGCGTTGAAGTGGTGCGTGGTGCCACCGGCCTGCTCAGTGGTGCCGGCAATCCGTCCGCATCGGTGAACCTGATCCGCAAGCACGCCGACAGTGCCGAACTGGCTGGCAGCGTGTCGGTGAACGTCGGCAGCTGGGGCCGTACCCGCACCACCGTTGACGTGGGCAGCGCGCTGAACGCCAGCGGCACCGTGCGCGGCCGCGTGATCGGCAGCTATCTGGACACCGACGGCCAGATGGACCGCTACAACCAGCGCAAGACGCTGGGCTATGCGGTCATCGACGCCGACCTGACCCCCGACACGCAGCTGAGCGTGGGCTACGACTACCAGCAGAAGCGCGCCAATGGCGCCACCTGGGGTGGCTTCCCGATGCTGTACTCCGATGGCTCGCGCACCGGCTACGACGAATCGTTCAATGCCAGCCCGAACTGGACCTACTGGGACACCACCAGCAAACGCGCCTTCGCCACCCTGCAGCACGCCTTCAGCAATGGCTGGAAGTTCAAGGTCGGTGCCACGCACGATGAGACCAAGGCTGACGACAAGCTGTTCTACCCGGCCTACAACGACTGGACCACGGGCGCATCGAACTTCGACAAGACCACCGGCGCGGGCATCTCGCCGTCCGCGGGCTTCTACAACACCGAGCGCAAGGTCACCGGCGTCGATGGCTACGTTGATGGTCCGTTCCAGCTGTTCGGCCGCGAGCACCAGTTCATGGCAGGCCTGAGCTACAACAAGCGCGAGTACGCCAACTACGGCGACTACCAGGTCGGCGGTGCCGGCCAGACCTGGGATCCGTTCGCAAGCTATCTGAACTGGACCGGCAACATCAGCGAGCCGAACTGGAACCCGCTGGCACTGGCCAGCGAGGGCACCATCACCCAGAAGGCCGGCTACGCGGCCGCGCGCCTGTCGCTGGCCGATCCGCTGAAGCTGATCATCGGCGCCCGCTACACCGACTGGAAGAGCGAGGGCGAAGGCGCCGACCGCGCGCACAAGGTCACCACGCCGTACGCCGGGCTGGTGTTCGACATCAACGGCACGTACTCGACCTACGCCAGCTACACCGAAATCTTCCAGCCGCAGACGCTGAAGGACCGCAACGGCAGCTACCTCGATCCGGTCGATGGCAAGAGCTACGAAGTGGGCGTCAAGGGCGCATGGTTCGACAACCGCCTGAACGCCTCGCTGGCGGTGTTCCGCATCGAACAGGACAACGTCGGCCAGGCCACCGGCGAGCCGGTGCAGGGCAGCCAGAACGAGTTCGCCTATCGCGCCGCGCGTGGCACAGTCAGCCGTGGCTTCGAGTTCGAGGTGAACGGCGAACTGGCACCGGGATGGAATGCCACCTTCGGCGCATCGCGCTACGTGGCCAAGGACATCAACGGCGCCGACATCAATACCAACCTGCCTCAGACCGCACTGAAGCTGTTCACCAGCTACACCCCGCAGTCGCTGCAGGAGCTGACCATCGGTGGCGGTGCCAACTGGCAGAACCGCATCTACTACCCCGTGCCGGCCTACGGCCGCATCGAGCAGAGTGGCTATGCACTGGTCAGTGCCTTCGTGCGCTACCGCATCTCGCCGGAGTTCAGCGTGCAGGCCAACCTCAACAACCTGCTGGACAAGAAGTACCTGTCGCAGATCAACGGCTACGGCGCGTTCGGTGATGGCCGCAACGGCTCGCTGACGTTCACCTGGTCGTTCTGATGCAAACAGCGCCGGGTTGATCCCGGCGCTCACAGCACGTGGAAAGCTAGGCCCGGACCAATGCCTCAGTCAAATATCATTTCACTGAAGAATAGGTCACCGTAATCAAGGCGCGAATGATTGCCTTCAGTGACGATGGAAATTGCCTGCTCACCTGGAGCCACTTGTTCCAGCACACTTCGGACATCCCTTTTGTCCTGAGAAAACTCAAGAACTGCAGGAGCGCTGATACCTCTGCGTATTGTTAGGCGACGGGCAATTTCCCCTGAGTCCAACTTAATCGCAGGGATCTCAACCTGCACGGTCTTCACTGAGAACGCCCCCTGATCTTCCTGCCTGAGCCCCTCCAACTCCAGATCCAATTCTGCCTGAACCGCCCGCCAACGATCATCTGGATCAGACATGGCACTACGCCGCTCCATTGGCGTAAGTAATTTCATCTCAGTGTCACCCATACCTTGCGAATCCGGCCAAGCTACTTCGAACGCAAGACGCGAGAATCCGGACAAATTAATCGCCTTAGCAAAGCTAAGTCGCTTCATGACCTCCTGAGCCCTGCCCTTATTTCTTGCGTTAACAACAGTGAGTGCCGGCGGCTCTGGATCAACCACAACTATCCTCGAGGAGGATCGACTTCTTTCATCACTGAGCAGTACACCGATGACAAGGCTTTCCCCACGCAGCCCTCCCTCAATGCGGATCCCCTTCTTCTGCTCCTTACCCGTAGCCATAGCCCGATCAAGATAGGCTCTTCCGCTCTGCGTACCTTTGCACTCGAGTACATGCATGAGCCCGTTCTTATCTTCAATGACAAAATCCGGACACTTCCCAGGACCAACCTTAGGGATTTTCTTCTTACTCTTCCTCACCCCCATGTTGCCTATGAACTGACGGCCATCAACAATATTCTTCGCCCCACCGAGTTGTTCGACCAGCCAATTTACAGACAGGGCAACTCCAAAGTCATCGCTGAGAATCCCTCGCTGGTGCGGATCCAAATTTGTGAACGGAAGACTTATTCGAAGATCGTCGGTAGCAGCGCACGCAGAAAAATATCTGACGCATGCCCAGTACCTCTCTGGCGACCCTGCAGACAGCCCATTTGGCGAAGTTAGCGCACCAAGGAGAAGCAGGGACTGACCAATGTCGACTATTTGCTTTGGCTGCGCCTTCACCCCCCATGGCGGCACAGGCTTCTTCTTCCAACTCTTCTCGTTGACCTCGACCAAGATCTCTTTGGAGAACATGTCGTTCCTTGACTGGAAGGTTCGACGACAATTTAGCGCTATCGAGATGACCCTGCCAACTTCATGATTCTCATCATCGTCAAAAAAATACCGGCACCGGAATTACCCCGGCACCGGCACTTCATACTAGAACCGCAGATCCGCGCGCAGGTACCAGTAACGACCACGCGGGATGTCGTAGGTCGAGGCGTCATAGCCGTTCAGCGAGCACGACAGGCAGATCGGCGGATCCTTGTCGAACACGTTGTTCAGGCCGGCGGTCAGCTGCAGCCCCTTCATCCAGTCGATCTTGTAGCCCACCTGCATGTCATGGAAGGTGGTGGCCGACAGCGTGTTGGTGCCCGCAGCCTGGTTGCTGCACACCGGGAAGGCCGCGGCATCGCCGCAGTTCTCGGTCAGCTCGGAGATGTGCCGCACCGTCCAGTTGGCGCTCCAGCGGTCCATCGTCCAGCCGATGCTGGCGTTGCTGGTCCACTCCGGAATCGAGCTGTCGGCCACTTCCACGCCCGGCTTCTGCGGCTGCTTCTGCCCGGCCGCACCGGTGGCCTCGTAACGGCCGACGAAGGTGTTCTTCCACGCCAGCTTGAACTGGCCGATGGAGGTCTGCGGCAGTGTCCAGAACAGATCCACGTCCCAGCCGTCGGTCTTGATCGACCCCAGGTTGGTCAGGCGGTTGTTGAAGCTGCTGACCGCACCGGTGCTGGCACGGGTGATGCCGTTGCAGTAGACCGGGTCCAGCGTATCCACGCACAGGTCCAGCTGGGTCTGCGCGTTGATCGCCTGGATCGCACCGTCGATGGCGTGGCGATAGAACGTCACTTCAACGTCGAAGCGTTCCGACCACGAAGCATTGTTGCCGAACCACGGGCTCCACACGAAGCCGGCGCTGAAGCTGCGCGAGCGTTCCGGGTCCAGCTCGCGGTTGCCGCCGGTGGTCACCGAGATCTGCGAGTTGGCCTGCTGGAAGCCGGCCGGCACGCCCAGCGCGGCACAGTTGGCCGCGCTGCCACGCGGCGGCGTACCGCCCAAGCCCACCGAGCACGGATCGAACAGCTGCAGGTCGGCACGTGCAGCCGAACCGTACAGTTCACCGATCGACGGTGCACGGAAGCCCTCGGCGTAGGTGGTGCGCAGCACGAAGTCATCGGTCACCTGCCAGCGCAGGCCGTACTTGGGCGTGAACTCGCCACCGAAGGTGGAGTAATCCGAATAACGACCGGCCAGGCTCAGGTCCATTTTCTTGCCGAACGAGGAGTCGGCGAAGATCGGCACGCTCAACTCCAGGTAGGCCTCGTTGACGTCGTAGGAACCGGAGGTCGGCTGTGACGGCACGCCGTTGTAGTGGCCGATCACCGTCAACGGATCGGGCTGGTAGGAGCCCTTGTACTTGCGGTACTCGAAGCCGGTGGCGAAGGACACCGGACCGGCCGGCAGCGAGAACAGCTCGCTGGACAGGTTGGCGGTGAACAGGCTCAGCTCGTTCTGGCTGCGGTCGCGCACCACCGGCTGGATCCACTTCAGCATGTCCGGGGTGATCGAACCGACGCCACCGAAGATGTTCAACGGTACGCAGCCGGCAGTGGCGGCGCACACCGCCGGATCGCCCAGCGCCATGTTCACCTTGTAGATGTCATAGCTGCCGTAGTTGGTCTGTTCGGCCTTGTTCTTGCTGTACATGCCGTTGACGTCCCAGTACCAGCTGCGGTCGGCGGCATGGAAGTCACCGACCAGGCCGGTGGCGAAGTAGGTGGTGTCCACCTTCTGCTTGAACACGCGCGCACCGCCTTCCACCGGGCGACGACCGATCAGGCTCATGTTGTCGCCGGAAACCAGATCGAAGCCGAACGGGTTGTACGGGTTGAGTGCGGAGACGGTGATGTTGTCGGCCAGCGGATTGCCGGTGGCGCCATCGGGGCCGAAGAACAGCGGCTCGGGACCGGCCTGGTTGGTCGACTCGCGGCGGTTGCCCAGCGCCTTGATGTACCACTGCACATTGTCGGTGATGTCGAAGCGGAACTGGCCGAACAGGCCTTTGCGCTCCGACGGCGTCAGCACCATGTTGTATTCGGCGAAGTTGAAGCGGTCGGCAGTGGTGAAGCAATGGTAGTCGTCGCTGCGGTTACAGCCGGCACTGCCGTCGTACCGCGGGTTGCTCACGCCGGTGTTGGGCACGATGTTCTGCGACGCGCCGGTATTCGGATCGACGAAGGCAAAGCGGCCCTGCGGGATGCCACCGCTGCCGAACGCCAGGCCGGTACCGGGAATCGGGAAGCGCGACTGCTCGCGGTCCTTGGCGAACACCGGGTCCTGCTTGGTCCAGCTGGCGCCCAGGAACAGGCTGAAGCGATCGCCACTCTTGCCCCAGGCCAGGTCCACGCCCTTCTGCGTGCCGTCGCCCTTGCTGTACTCGCCGTAGTTCAGCGTCACCTGGCCGCCATCGAAATCGCGGCGGGTGATGATGTTGACCACGCCGGCGATGGCATCGGAGCCGTACAGCGACGACGCACCGTCCTCCAGTACCTCGATGCGCTCGACGATCGCCAGCGGAATGGTGTTGAGGTCGGTGGCCGAGCCCACACCGGACGCCGACGATTCATTGACCCAGCGGATGCCATCGACCAGCACCAGCACGCGCTTGGCACCCAGGTGGCGCAGATCGACCTGCGCTGAGCCGGCACCCACGCCGCTGCCATCGGGCGGGAAACCAAAGTTGCCGGACGAGTTGAACTTGGCGTTGAGCGCGGAGCCGGAACCGGTGAGCTGCTGCAGCACCTCGCCGATCGAAGTCAGGCCGGTGCGTTCGATGTCGCCACGGGTCAGTGTCTGGATCGGCACCTGGCCTTCGACTTCAGCGCGCTTGATGCGGGTACCGGTGACCTCCACCGCATCGAGGTTGGTGGTGGATTGCGCAGCGGCACCCAACGGTGCCAGGGCCGTCACGCACAGCGCGACGGCAACCGCCAACGGGCGGTGATGCAGGTGAATCATTCGCTCTCTCTCCAAAGGAATGTCGGGACATGGACTGCCGCGCTCCCCCCTGCATGGCGGCAGCGTCTCCTTTGTAAACAAACAGTAAAAACCACGGCGTGATGATCGACACTCTTTCACGCGGATTTGACGCAGTTGAAGGCTGATTGCGTCAAATGACGGAATATCCAGACCGGACGGTACTGTTCGTCACAGCGCGCACCACGGTGGCTACGACAGCGCGAGCCGAATGCCAGGGGGTCCTGTTACCGCGACGGGTCGTTCAGCGCGACCACACGCAGGCCGTGCTGATTGACAACCCGCAGCACCCGGATCAGGTCGCCGTAATCGGTGCCATCGGCGGTAACCAGGCGCACCGACGGTTGCCGCGCCTCGGGCAGCTGCCGGGCCTGGGCAAGCACCCGCAGCAGCGCTGCATCATCCAGTGGCCGATCGTTCCAGAACAGGCCACCGACGGCGTCGATACGCAGATCAATCGGGACGGGCGTCGACTGTCCCAGGCCGGGTGGGCAGGCGGTACGTTGCTGGAACGGCTGGATGACAGCCGTGCTGGCCATCGGCAGCGTGGTGATCACCAGCGCCAGCAGCACCAGCAGTACATCCACCAACGGTGCCAGGTTGATGTTGGCGATCAGCACATTCGCCGGACTGGCTTCGTATCGCATACCGCGCTCCATCGCAGGAAGAGCGGCCCGTCAGTGGCAGACCGCGCGTTGCGGGGATCATCGCACGAACGCCGTGCGGGCCCGGTATCGCCACCCCGCCCGGACCGCGACGATCAGGCACGCCAACGCCCCCCGGAGCGTGCACACAATGCGAAACTGAATTCAGCCAGCCCCCGCTATGCTGATCGCCATGACCCGACGCACTCCCACTGCCCTGTCCTTGCTGCCCTTGGCCACCACGCTGCTGATCGGCTGCGCCAACGCCCAGTCCCTCGACGCCCAGAACGCGCAGCTGAAAGCCGCGATCGCTGCTGCCGAACGCGGCCAGTTCGATCCCGGCCAGGCCGGTGCGCTCAGTCGCCACCCGGCCTATGGCTGGCTGGAGTACGCCAACCTGCGCCGCAACATCGACACGGTCGATACCGCGCAGGCCCAGGCCTTCCTCAAGCGCTACGACGGCCAGGCCGTGGCCACCACCTTCCGCAGCGTGTGGCTGCCTTCGGTTGCGCGCCGCCAGGACTGGCCGACCCTGCTGGCCAACTGGGCACCCACCGACAATGTCGGGCTGCGCTGTGCGCAGCTGACCGCACGCCAGGTCACCGGCAAGGTCGACCCGCAGTGGATCAGCGAAGCACAGGACCTGTGGCGCAGGAACGGCAAGTCGCTGCCGGACGGCTGCGACGCGGTATTCGCCGTGCTGCAGGCACAGGGCGGCCTGAGCGACGCCCTGCGCTGGGAGCGCATCGATGCCGCCGCCGACGCACAGCAGCCGGCAGTGATGCGCAGCGCCGCACGCGGCCTGCCCGCGGCGGACCTGGCGCAGGCCAACAGCTACGCCGCCTTCGTCGACAAGCCCAACGCCAGCGCATTGAACTGGCCGCGCAACGAGCGCAGCCGGCGCATCGCCACCGATGGCCTGGAAAAGCTGGCCAAGGCCGACCCGGGTGCCACCGAACAACAGCTGCCGCAGTACGCACAGGCCCTCGGCCTGAGCGCCGCCCAGCAGGGCCAGGTGCTGTACCAGATTGCCCTGTGGACCGTGGCCTCCTACCTGCCGGATTCGGCGCGCCGTCTCAATGCGGTGCCCGAATCGGCCTATGACGAACGCCTGCACGAATGGCGTGTTCGCGAAGCAATGTCGCGCGGTGACTGGCCGGCGGCACTGGCCGCGATCCGCAAGATGGGCAGCAAGCAGCGCAGCGATTCGCGCTGGGCCTATTTCGAAGGCCGCATGCTGGAGAAGACCGGCCAGGCATCGCAGGCACAGCCGTTGTTCCGCGACGCCGCGCGTGCACCCACCTTCCACGGCTTCCTGGCTGCCGACAAACTACAGCAGGGCTACACGCTGTGTCCGTGGAAGCCGAACGACAGTGCGCAGGCACAGGCGGTGATCGCGCGTGACCCGGCCATCCAGCGCGCGATGGCGCTTTACCAGATCGACCGCACCGGCTGGGCCGTGGCTGAGTGGAACAGCGCGCTGTCGCGCTTCGATGACACCCAGCGCCGCCTCGCCGTGCGCGTGGCGCAGGACAACGGCTGGTTTGATCGCGCCGTGTTCGCACTGGGCAAGCAACCGCAGGAGCAGCGCCTGTACGACCTGCGCTTCCCGCTGCACCACGACGCCACCATCCGCCGTGAATCAGCACGCAATGCGATCGACCCGGCCTGGGTGGCCGCGGAGATCCGCGCTGAAAGTACCTTTACCCCGCGCGCGCGCTCGCCCGCCAATGCCATGGGCCTGATGCAGGTGCTGCCGGCCACCGGCGCCGGCGTGGCCAAGTCGATCGGCCTGACCGGCTACGGCGGCGCCGACAGCCTGTACGACCCGGACACCAACATCGCCATCGGCACCGCCTACCTGCGCCAGCTGATGAACAAGTACGACGGCCTGCCGTACGTGACCATCGCCGCCTACAACGCCGGCCCGACCCCGACCGCGCGTTGGCAGGGCCAGCGCCCGGGCTTTGATCCGGACCTGTGGATCGAAACCATCAGCTACAAGGAAACCCGCGAGTACGTGGCCCGCGTGCTGGCCTTCAGCGTGATCTACGACTGGCGCCTCAATGGTGATGCCCTGCCGCTGAGCGACCGCCTGATGGGCCGCCTGGTGGACAAGCGCAAGAGCTTCAGCTGCGCCGCCAACGCCGACCAGGGCGGGGATTGATCGCCCGATGACGGTAGCGCCGGGCCATGCCCGGCGGACGCCACTATGTATCCCGCCGGGCATGGCCCGGCGCTACCGTGCCATCATCCCCCCATGAAGATCTATCTTGTCGGCGGCGCCGTGCGCGACCGCCTGCTGCAGCGCCCCGCCGGTGACCGCGACTGGGTCGTGGTCGGCGCCACGCCCGCGCAGATGGAAGCGCTGGGCTACACCGCCGTGGGTCGTGATTTCCCGGTGTTCCTGCACCCGGAAACCGGTGAGGAATACGCGCTGGCGCGCACCGAGCGCAAGTCCGGCCGTGGCTATCGCGGCTTCGTGGTCGATGCCGATCCGGCAGTAACGCTGGAAGACGACCTGCAGCGCCGCGACTTCACCATCAACGCCATTGCCTGCGACGAAGACACCGGCCATCTGGTGGACCCCTACGGCGGCGTGCGTGATCTTGAACAGCGTGTGCTGCGCCACGTCGGCCCCGCCTTCGTCGAAGACCCGCTGCGCGTGCTGCGCGCGGCCCGCTTCATGGCGCGCTTTGCGCCGCTGGGCTTCACCGTCGCGCCGGAAACCATGCACCTGATGCGCGAGATCGCCGCCAGTGGCGAACTGGATGCACTGGTGCCGGAGCGGGTGTGGCAGGAACTGCGCAAGGTGCTGGTCAGTGCGCAGCCTTCGGCGTTCCTGCGCACACTGCATGATGCACAGGCACTGGGCGCGATCCTGCCCGAGCTGGAAGCGCTGTACGGCGTGCCGCAGCGTGCCGAATTCCACCCGGAAGTCGACACCGGCATCCACCAGGAAATGGTCAGCGACATGGCTGCTAGGCTGGCGCCGGGCGATGACCTGGTCGGCTTCGCTGCCCTCACCCACGACCTCGGCAAGGGCCTGACACCGCCGGAAGAATGGCCGCGCCACATCATGCACGAGCAGCGTGGCATCAAGCCCTTGAAGGCATTGTGCGCGCGGTTGAAGATTCCCACCGAGCACCAGCAGCTGGCCGAAGCGGTCTGCCGCGAGCACTTGAACGTGCACCGCATCGACGAACTGCGCGATGCCACGGTGCTGGAACTGCTTGGCCGCTGCGATGCGTTGCGCCGCCCCGAACGCGTGGCGCGTATCGCGCTGTGCTGCGAGGCCGACAAGCGTGGCCGCCTCGGTTTCGAGAACGCCGACTACCCGCAGGGCGAGACGCTCAAGCGACTGCACCAGGCGGCACTGTCAGTACAGGCGCGGGATCTGGATACCACCCATCTGAAGGGCCCGGCCATCGGTGAAGCGCTGGCCAAGGCACGGGTGAAGGCGATTGCCGCCGCACGCTGATTCTCAACGGCCGTACCGGCCGTGCGTGGAGCGATACAGGTAGTGCCGGCCGCTGGCCGGCAACCACCGGCATCCACCCAGGTTGCCGCCACAGGAGTCAGTTCCCACCCAGCTCCTGGACTTCAATTGCCACGACATTGCATCCACCCAGCAGCACGGTCCCTCGGGATCGCAGGTCCCCGATCAGTTTCCCCCTGATGGTCGCGTAGGCACCAGAGCGTCGTTCAACCTGGTCAATCATGCGCTTGGGGATCAAAAGCGACACACAGCTTGCTTCACTGTTGTACCGGCGGTACTCCGCTTTGCTGTCCCAGATGCCACGATCCTCGAACTGTGCCACCAGGTAGCCGCGAAGCTCCACCTGGGACCCATCCAGCTCCGCGCTTCCCTTGATGGCCTTGCTTGGCAGCAGCGCCGCCGGGTTGGAGGACGGTGCTTGCCCGGAAGTGGCACACCCGGCCACGGTTGCGGACAACAGGAAAACGCCAGGCAGGAACCACTTCATCGCCCACTTCCTGGCAGGTAGAACAGCTCCTGCTGCTTGGTGATGTTCTGCTGGATGAGCCGCTGCTCGGTCGGCGTCATGCGGCCCTGAATCATCCGGAATTGCACCTTGCCGTCGACCAGCTCACGCACGCCGACCCGCGAACCCGTGCTGTCCACCGTGATGTTGGGAACCCCCGGGCTCACGAGGGGACCGGAATCACCTGGCGTCAGCCGATCCACCAGGCCACTCTCCTCGAGATGGCCGTGCATCACAGCCACGGTATCGGCGGTCGGCGTCAGTTCCGCATAGAACCCGGAAGCGTCCGACGAGGTCGCCATTGATGGATCCACCCGGATCGACTCGGTTCCGTTACTGCTTGCCTCGATGGTGACGGCCTTCTCCCGGTTGCCACTACCGACTCTCACCGAGTCGGTGTTGGCCAGAGCGGTCTTCTCCGTCTGCGCGGAAAGCTGGATGTCCAGGCCACTTGATCGGCTCTGGTCGAAACGCCTGGCATCGATGCACGTGGACCGGCCGGCCCCTTCCGGGCATCGCCCATCCGGATCCGTGAACCGGTAGGGATTTCCGTTGGCGTAGCGGTAGCGGTTGAACTGCCCGGCCGGCTGTCCATATGCCGTCACCGGGTCCACCGACAGGAATACTCCCAGCTGTGGGTCCATGTACCGCTGCTGCATGTAGCTCAACCCTGTGGCCGCGTCGCTTACATGCCCTGTATAGCCGGGGCCATCGGCCACCCTTTCACCGATCGCGGCTCCGTAGGGCTCGTAGTCATAACGCGTGATGATGACGCCCGCCCCGTTGGTTTCAGCGACAACCGACCCGAGGGCGTCGGTATGGACGTAGGTGACGACCTGTGCGCCGGCAGTGGCGCTGTACATCAATGAAGTCGATGCGAACAACGCCAGCCGCAGCTTCGAAGCCACCATTCCGTTCTCCAGCAAGTCCATCCTGAACTGCCTCCCCCATGAGCGGGGGATGCCCCCCTGGGTCCGCACGTGCCCACTTTCCCTGTCGCTCGCCTGCCCCGCCCGTTTCGTGCAGAGCATCGCAGTGGCATGCACCCCTTGCCGAACGTGGTTCCTGGCTCAGTGCGCCATGCCGCGGGTGATCGCCGCCGCACGCTGCTTCAGCTGGGCCACGGCATCGGGAATCATCTCCATGCCCACGTCCAGGCCCGGGTTCAGCACCAGGCCGACGCCGTCGCCGATCCCGGCCAGCAGCGCGTGCACCGCGATCGGCATGGCGTGGGCGAACTGCGGCAGCTGCTCATGCCACAGGCCGGCGCGCTCGGGCGCGGTGAACACCGCGAACATCGGCTCTCCGCTTTCGCTGGTCAGCACCAGCGGCGAGATGCTCTCGTCCCAGGCACCGTCTTCGCCGATGGCCTTGTCCAGCAATACGAACGCCGTCGAGGTCAGCAGGCCGTCGAGGAACTGCGACGCGGTCAGCGTACCGTCCTGTGCCTGCAGCAGGCGCACCTCGAGGTCGTTGAGGGGGTCGAACGGGGTGTCGTGGTCCATGGTCGGTTCCGGTACGTGATTGCAGGGCAGACTTTAACAGGCCCAGTCCTCAACCGATGTATCCGTGCCGCCACATCCACCCGGCGGACGCCAGCCCGGCCATCCCCACCAGCATCAGCGGCAGGCCGAAGCGGTGCCGCCATGGAATCGGCACCCCACCCAGCTGCTGGTCCATGGACTCGGTGTCCAGCACCCAGCCGTGTTCGCAGCGGGTGCAGGCCAGCTCGTAGCGGCGCTGGTATGTGAAGCCGAACAGCAGGTCGATGCGCGCCATCTTGTAGCGCAGCTGGGGGGCAAACTCGGTTTCCGTCCCACAGCGCAGGCAGTGGTGGGCTTCGGTGGGGCCGACGATCAGCACCCGTTCCTGTTGGCCGATCAGGATCATGGATCAGCGGCCCTGGCAGGCGGGCTGGGCCAGCAGCCATTGCTGGGCGGCGGCAAGAGTGGCCGGCCCGCTGGCCGTAGCCTGATCCGGCTGCATTCTGCCACCGTCGCCCTGCCCGTTACGATCGGTCATCACGTTGTGGGTCAACAACAAGGTGGTACCGTCCACCAGCGTCGTCGGTCGATTGCCGGTAGAAAAGCCCGCGCTCGGCTGACCGAAACTACGACTCCCCGGTTGCCCTCGAAACGCGAGTGCCACTGCTTCGCCCGAGCTTGCAGTGCCTGCCCCCATCACCACCGCCACCGGTGCCGTGCCCGCACGCAACCGATACGCGCCCTGTCGTGAACGCAGCATCGAGGTATTGCCTTGCACGACTTCACCTTCCGCCTGCCGCCACCACAGCAATCCATCGGCACTGCGGAAGGCGCCGATCAACGCCCCCTGTGTATCCTGCGTTCCATACAGCAATGGCAGCAAACCAAACAACATCGGCCACATGTTGCCACCACCATTGCTGCTTACATCCACTACCCAGCCGCACCGCGTGCCGTCATCCAGGCCAGCGATACGCCCCTGCAACGCCAGCGCGTAGACCTTGCGTGCTTCATAACGTTCCGATTCGCTGCGTTGCAGGTCTTCCACGAAGGGGCTCACCCGAAGCACGCCGATGCGGGGATTGGCATGACTGGGGGCAGCGAGGTCCGTCGCCTGACCGGCATTCAAGCGCTGAGCACGTTCGGAGCGCTGACGCTGCTCGCTTGGTGAAAACCAACGGCCATGGCCTCCGCTGCTGCGTGCGGCGGCCTCGTCCAGAACACGTCGCTGTTGGGCGCGGTCATCGCCTGCCGCGTTCAGGCGCGCGCGCACGTCGTTCCAATCGACGCGACCACGGTACAAGGACTGGGTTTCCAACAATTGCAGCATCTGCTCACGCGCTTCGGGCGACGGCAGCTCCACTGTCTCCTCTCCAACTGCGGCCGAAGATGAAAGCAGCAGCATGGTGAGCATGGTGGCACGAACATTCCTTAGGTCCAGCATCGACGACTCCTTGTCATGTATCGAAGCCGTAGGATAGCCGTGCTGGGATCGAACTCGCCACGCGCCAGTGTTCTGTAGAGCCGAGCCTATGCTCGGCTTGGGGAAACTGTGACTGAAGCAGCCGAGCATGGCTCGGCTCTACAGAGTCATGACGGCGGTAGGGTTCGTGTCGACCAAGGTCGACGCCTACAAGAGCGGGTCAATGGCGTCGGTTGGGGATGTGTGCCGACCAAGGTCGGCACCTACCAGAGCAAGGTCATGGCGCCGGTGGAATCTGTGTCGACCAAGGTCGACACCCACCAGAGCGGGTCATGCCGCCGGGCATGGCCCGGCGCTACCAGTCCGCGCGCAGGCCGATGTTGCCTTCGACGATACGTCGCTTCTCGTTGCGGTCGCCGCCCAGTTCGCGGGTGTAGTCGGCCACCGCGTACGCACTGATGGTGCGGTTGAAGCGCCCGACCACGCCCACACCGGCTTCGAGCGCGCGTGAGCGCTGCGAATTAATGATCGTGTCGCCGTCGAAGCGGATGCGGTCTTCGCCGGAACGACCATGCCAGTAGTTGAGCTTGAAGTAAGGCTGCCAGCCGTTGTCGGCCAGCTGGTAGTCGCCGGCAAGGCGCAGGCCGATGCGACCGGTCCAGGCGTTGTCGTTGTCGAAGCGCACGCTCGACACCTCATCGCGGCGGTCGTCCAGCGAGGTGCGTTGCCAGATTACCTGCACCTGCGGTTCCAGCCACCATGCGGACTGACCGAAGCGCAGCAGCGGCTTGCCGGCCTCCACCGACACGCTGGTGCCGTCGCCGCTCACGCCGAAGCCAAGCCCGCGCGAGGAACGCACGCGGCCGTCATAGCGGCTCTGCATCGCGACGGCGTCGACGTAGCCACCGCTTCTGTCGGTGAACGTCCAATACAGGCCCACGTGCTTGTCATCCAGCCGGTTCTGGCCCACCTGCACGTTCTCCCAGCCCAGCGCCAGGCCGGTGGTCCTGCCCTGCGCGCGGGTGCGGCCGACGAACACGCCGATCTGGTTGCGGTGGTTGTCGTTGGCCGCCGCCCACACATCAAGGCCAGCCTGCAGGCCCATCACATCGCCATCGAAGCCGGGCTGTGCATCGCCCTTCCAGTGGATCTCGCTGCTCTGCCCCACCAAGCGCCCCCAGGCGGTACGGAATGCACCCTGGTTGTACAGCAGGCGCTGCTCACCCTGGCGTTCGTGGAACGTGCCGAGGCTGGCCAGCGAGGTCTCGCGCAGCAACGGAGGCACCACGGCATAGGTAGCGGTTTCCACGCGGTACAGCGGCACCACCGCGCCTTCGGCCGGACGCGCACCGGGCGTCGGCGGCGTGCCGGTGCCGGGCAGCGCACCACCGGCCACCGGTACATCCGGAACCGCAGGATCGCTCGGCGGAGCCACGGGGGCCGGGTCCGGTGGCGGTGGCGGCGGTGCGGTCTCGCCAGCGGTCAGGTCCGGGTCGATGGCACCCTCCGGCGGCGGCGGGGGTGCCGGGGCGATCGGTGGCGGCGGTGCGACCGGTGGTGTCAGCGGCGGTGGCGTGCTGGTGATGCCGTTGCCGTTGGGCGCCGGCGTCGGCCCGGCCACCAGGGTCGAACGCAGGTACCAGTTCTCGCCGGTGCCGGCACTGACACCGCCCTTGAACAGGAAGTACTCGTAGGCACCCGCCGCTACCGGTGCGAACAACGAGAACGCGCCAGGAGCGGTACTCGCGCCGTTCAACGCCTGCACCACCAGGATGCCATCGGCCAGCGTGGCTGCACCGCTGCCGCCGGCGTTGAGGATGCCGATGCCGGTGCTGCCGGTCGCGGCGCCGCCATCGATCACCAAGCGGTCGCTGCTGGAATTGTCCGCGCCCAGCACGGTACGCAGGTACAGGCCACCGCCGTCACCACGATAGTTGCCACGCACGGTGAACACATCGCCCGCGCCGGTGCCGGTCAGATCGATGCGCCCGGCGTTGACCATCTCCACCAGTGCGGCGCTGTTGAACGGACGGATGGCATGCCCACCGCTGCCTGCATAGACGGTACTGGTGTCATCCACGGTAAGCAGGCCGGTGCCGGATGCGCTGTCGCCCAGCACCAGATCGCCATCGAAGGTCAGTTCGGTGCTGTTGGCCAGGTTGATCGTTTCCCAGTTCTGGAAGCGGCCGACGCCAGCGGTTTTGACGTTGTTGAGATTGAGCTGGTCCACGCCGCTGCCACCATCGAACAGCGGCACCGCGCCGAGGTTGCCCTGGTTGAGGTTGCCGAGATTGGCGACGTCATTGTCCGGGCCCATGTCGATCGCGCCGTAGACAATGCCACCACCATTCCAGTTGAAGGTGTCGTTGCCGGTGCTGAGCAGCACCTGCCCGCGCACGGTCCCATCGGTGATGGTCACACTGTCACTACCACCGCTGACGCTGATGTTGCCGCCGATGTAGGCCGTGCCCGAGATGATGATGGTGTCGGTATCGAAAGCCGTTACCACGTTGCCCTCAACCGTACCGCCTGACTGGTCCCACAGGTTCTTGTCCAGCTTCATGTTGACGCGGCCGATGCGGCCACCGGTCATCCAGGCCTGGTCGCCATCCTCGAACGCGCCGATGATGCGACCTCCGCTCATGCGGAAGGTATCGATGTTGTCGCCCTGCTGCAGCGCGCCGAGGGTACCGCCGGTCATGATGAAATCATCGCGGCCGCTACCCTGCGCCACCACGCCGGTGACGGTGCCGCCGCTGACCGTCATCTGGTCATCGCCCGTGCCCTGGTCAACGCTGTCGATCGTGCCATCGACCAGCAGCAGCACATCGTTGCCATCGCCCTGCAGAACACCGCCGGTGATGCTGCCGGCCCGCATCTCGAGGCGATCATTGCCGGTATCGAACTGCACGCCGGTGCGCCCGCTGACCGTGCCGCGGTTGACCAGCACGCTGTCACCGGCACCGACGAACTGCAGGGCCGTGTTGTTGCCGGTACTGATGCTGCCCGAATTCTCGACGCGGCTGCCGCCACCGAGCTGGACCGCCACACCACCCACCGAACTGATCGTGCCCAGGTTGGACAACAGGTGCCCACCGGCGCCGACAAGCGAAATCGCGCTGCTGCCACCGCTCTGCTGCAATTGTGCCGTGCCGGCGACATTGACGGTGATGCCGGCCGCGCCATTGGCGGTGATGGGAATGGTCTGCGGGTTCGGCGCGTTGGCATCGCAGGTGACCGTCTGGCCGGCGACGGGGGCGGCGCTGTCGCATCCGGCCCAAGCGGCGCTGGCGGTCAACAGCATGACGGACGGAACAGCCAGGGCCTGCAGTACGGAAACGGTGAGGCGGCGCAGACGCACTGCGCGCGGGACGGCACGGGACATACAGCACTCCTGGACAGGGGGAACAGGAACTGCGGTGGCAGTCTGCCGTGCGGTGGATGGTTTCGATAGATGAATTTATGCGCTGAGCATCACATTTTTGATGTGAAATCAGGCGGTCATCACGTGGGCGCTACCTGGCTGAAATTATTCAGGATTGCCGCGGAGAGCATCCACGCATGGCATGGATCTACGGGGTGCCGTACGCGAATCGATCGGCGATGCAGGGTCGGTAGATCCACGCCATGCGTGGATGAGGTGCCCTCCCGGGAGGGCTCAACGCCCTTTCCTGCGGAAAGGGATCCGACCCCGCGCCGTCAGATCTTCAGATAGATCTTCCGCTTGTCCAGCCACCACGCAACGCCCCACCACAATGCAACGAACGCCAGCGCCTGCAACATCGACGCCAGCTCCAATGCCTGCGGCATCGCGATCGCCAACTGCTGCCAGATCCAGCCCCAGGCACCGGTGGCCATCAGCACCACCGACATCACCGACGCGCCCAGGTAAGCGGTGATTGCATTGACGCCAAAGCGCCGGCCCAGCGCCGGCCAACCCTTCTGGTCGATCAGCACGTGGCCCAGCCACAGCGCCAGCGCCGCCAGACCGCCCGTCCACAGCACGTAGCTGGGCGTCCACAGCTGCTTGTTCAGCGGCAGCACGATGGCCAGCAGCAGGCCGAGCCCGGCGGTCGCCACGCCCAGCCCGGCCAGCGCGGCAGCACGCCCGTTGCGCAACAGGCCCCCGGCCAGCAGGCCAAGCACGGTGCTGGCCAACGCGCCCAGTGTGCTCAGCAATCCTTCGGGATCATGGCCGAGTCCGGTATCGGCATGCCATTGATAGATCCACGGGGCGAACAGCGTGGTATCCAGACGGCTGGCCGGGTTTGTCCACGGCGCCAGGTCACCGATGCCCAGCAGCAACACGGTGTACCCCACCAGCAGCGCGATCAGAGCGCCCACCTGCACGCGCGGTCGTGCATACACCGCCAGCACACCGACCAGCGCCGCACACACCGCGATGCGTTGCAGCACGCCCCAGATGCGGAAGTGGTGCGTATGCAACGCCCACCAGATCAGCAGATGCAGCAGCGCACCGGCCACCAGGATGCGCAGCGCGCGCTCCAGCACGCCGCGCGCCAGCGCCGGCCGTGCAGCGGCATCCTGCGCGCGCGGTGCCACGCTGAAGGCCATCGACACACCCACCAGGAACAGGAAGAACGGGAACACCAGATCGGTGGGCGTGCAGCCGTGCCAGTCCGAATGACGCAGCGGTGCGAACACCGCGCTCCAGTCACCCGGGTTGTTGACCAGCAGCATCGCCGCCACGGTGATGCCGCGCAGGGCGTCGATCGAGCCCAGCCGGCGTGGCGGCGAACTGTTCATCAGGCGGCCTCGTATTGTCCGGCAATCCAGGTGCCGCGCACCTGCAGTGCGTCATCCAGCAGCACCAGGTCGGCCTGGTAGCCCTCGGCGATGTGGCCCAGGCGGTCATCGACGTTGAGGAACTGCGCCGGGTACGTCGATGCCATGCGCGCGGCTTCGGCCAGCGGCTGGCCCAGCAGCTGCACGGTGTTGCGCACTGCGGTGGCCATGTCCAGCGCCGAACCCGCCAGCGAACCGGCGGCATTGCGCACCACGCCGTCGATGGCGGTGATGGTTTCGCCGTACAGCACGTAGCTGGGATCATCGGCACCAACCGGCGGCATTGCATCGGTCACCAGCAGCAGGCGGCCGCGCGGCTTGGCCGCCAGTGCCACGCGCAGGCTGGCCGGATGCACGTGCACGCCATCGACGATGATGCCGATCCAGCTGTCGCGGTCTTCCAGCGCAGCGCCAACCGCGCCGGGTTCGCGGCCCTGCAGCGGCGACATCGCGTTGTACAGGTGGGTGAAGCCACGCACACCGGCATCCAGACCGGCACGGATCTCTTCGTAGGTACCTGCGGTATGCCCGGCAGCGACGATCACGCCACGCTCGACCAGCGCACGGATGGTCTCCAGCGGCACGCGTTCCGGCGCCAGCGTCAGCACGGTCACACCGTTGTCCAGCGATGCCGCCAGCGCGATTTCTTCTTCGTCCGGCACGCGGAACTTGCTGGCATCGTGCGTGCCCTTGCGCGCCGGCGCGATGTACGGGCCTTCCAGGTGGATGCCGATCACGCCCGGCACACCCTGCGTGATCGCCTCGCGCATCGCCGCGATCGCTTCGCGCATCACTGCCACGTCATCACTGATCAGGGTCGGCAGCATCGCGGTGGTGCCGAAACGGCGGTGCGCCTGCGCGATGGTGCGCAGTGCCGCTACGTCCGGCGTGTTGTTGAACAGCGCGCCGCCGCCACCATTGACCTGCACGTCGATGAAACCGGGCAGCAGCCAGCCGCCACCCAGATCCACCTGCTCATCGGCCTGGCCAAGCTGCGGCGCGGCGTCGGGCAACAGGGCGCTGATCTGCCCGTTCTCGATCACCAGCGCCAGATCATCGCGGAAGTCATCGCCCGCCAGGATGCGGGCATTGCGCAGCACGGTCGCCATTACACGGTCTCCGTCACCTTGTTCAGGTGCGGCGGCAGATCCGGGTTGAAACCACGACGCAGCGCCAGCGCGTTGATCGCGCGATAGAAACTCTGCACGGTCAGCAGCGGTGCGCACAACGGGTGCGGCGCAGCAGCCACCGGCAGGTTGCCACCGGCACCGGCCAGCCAAACCTGCGCGCCACGCGAGGTGAATTCCTCCACCACCGCACGGGTGCCGGCGCCGGTCTCATCGGGCTGGGCAAAGGCCAGCACCGGGAACCCACGGTCAACCAGCGCCATCGGGCCGTGCTTCACCTCGGCCGAACTGTAGGCCTCTGCATGCAGGCTGCAGGTTTCCTTGAACTTCAGCGCCGCTTCCTGCGCCGCACCCAGGCCCAGGCCACGGCCGAGCACGAACAGGTTGGTAGCCTCGACCAGGCCCTCGGTCACCGCGCTCCAGTCGCACTGCCAGGCCTCACGCATCGCGTCCGGCAGCAGGTCCAGCGCCGCACGCAGGCTGCTGTCCTGCTTCCAGTACGCGGCCAGCTGCAGCAGCGCAGCCAGCGAGGCCAGGTAGCTCTTGGTCGCTGCAACGCTCTTCTCGGCACCGGCATGCAGCGGGATGACCGTGTCGGCCAGCTGCGCCAGCGGCGAATCCTCGACATTCACCAGTGCGATCACGCGCGCACCGGCGGCCTTGGCGGCCTCGGCATTGCGCAGCAGGTCCGGGCTCTTGCCCGACTGCGAGATGACGATGAACAGTGCGCCACGCAGCTGCAGTGGTGCGGCATAGACCGACCCTACCGACGGCGAGGCCGACGCGACCACCAGGCCCAGCTGGGTTTCCAGCAGGTACTTGCCGTAGGTGGCAGCGTGGTCGGAACTGCCGCGTGCGCAGGTGACCACGAACGGCGGCGGTGCAGCACGCAGGCTGGCGGCCAGGGTTTCCATGGTGGCGTGGTTGCGCGAGAACTGGCGGGCAACCACGTCGGCCGCTTCAGCGGCCTCGGCGAACATCAGGGTGGCGGTGGGGTCTGACAGCGACATGGCAGGCTCAGGCAGGATCGGAAGGAAGGGGGCGTGCGCCGGCCGGGCGCATCGGCGCGGTCGAACCACGCACCACCAGCTGCGGCACGAAGCCCTGGTTGTGCAGCGGTGCCGGCGCGTCGTCGTAGGCGTCGCTGCGCAGCTGCGCGATCAGCAGGCGCGCGGCGTGGCGGGCGATGTCTTCGGTGGCCTGCTTGGCGGTGGTCAGCGGCGGCCACGACTGGCGCGAGAACGGGCTGTCCTCGAAACCAGCGATGGACAGGTCGTAAGGCACGTTCATGCCTGCCGACTTGGCGGCTGCCAGTACGCCGGCAGCGATTTCGTCGTTGGAACCGAAGATGGCGGTGGGCGGTTCGCGCAGCGCCAGCAGTCGGCGCGCGCCGCGGAAACCATCGTCGAAGGTGTAATCGCCCTGCACCACCAGGTGCTTGTCCACGGTCATGCCGTAGTCCTTCAGCGCGGCCTCGTAACCGGCGTAGCGTTCGCCCGAGGAGCGATGCGAGATGCCGCCCCAGAGGAAGCCGATGCGCTGGTGGCCCAGCTGGATCAGGTGCTCGGTGATCTCGTAGGCGGCCTCGCGGTCGTCGACGAACACGCAGGCACCATCGGCCGGGTCTTCGGTGGCGGCGATGATGCGTACCAGCTTGATGCCGCGCGCGGTCAGCGCCTGGATCAGGTCGCGGCGCTCGGACATCGGCGCGGTCAGCACCAGCCCGGCCAGGCGCGAGCGCTGCACCCAGTCGGCCAGCTCATCGGCCAGCAGCGGCGAGCTGGAATCGCAGGGATGGATCTGCAGCCCGAACCCGGTCTCGCGGCAGGCGGCGAGCACGCCGTTCTGCACGCCGATGATGTGATACGGGTTCGGGTTGTCGTAGACCAGCCCGATCACGAAGGTGGTACCGCTGCGCAGGTTGCGCGCGGACGGATCGGGTTCGTAGTCGAGCTCGGCGATGGCACGCAGCACCCGCGCACGGGTGGCCTGCATCACCGAAGGCTCGTTGTTGATCACCCGCGAGACCGTCTTCAGCGAGACCTTGGCCTTCTCCGCAACGTCCTTGATGGTCGCTCTGCGCATGGGTTTTCCCTGGGGTTGGCTGCCGTCCATCATCGCCGATCAGGCCTTGTCCTGCGGCAGGCCGGCGCGATGGCCGATCACCGAGTAGAACAGGATGTACAGGTAGCACGGCACCATCAGCAGCACGAACACCAGCTGGAAGTCGATGTGCTGCTTGAGCACGGCGAACAGCTGGGGAATGATCGCGCCACCGGCGATGCCCATGACCAGCAGGGCCGAGCCGGTTTCGGTGAATCGGCCGAGGCCACGGATCGCCAGCGGGAAGATCGCCGGCCACATCATGGCGTTGGCAAAGCCCAGCAGGGCCACGAAGGCCACCGACACGTAGCCGTGGGTGGCCCAGGCGCCGAGGCAGAACACCACGCCCAGCACCGCCGAGATGGTCAGGTAGCGCGACTGCGAGACCACCCGCGGAATCAGCAGCAGGCCGACCACGTAACCGACCAGCATCGCGCCCAGGGTGAGCGAGGTGAACATCTTGGTCTGGTCCAGCGGCAGGTCGAAGCCGTGGCCGTAGGTACCGATGGCATCACCGGCCATCACCTCCACGCCGACGTAGACGAACAGGCACAGCACGCCCAGCCACAGGTGCGGGAACTGGAAGATGCTGCGGCGCTCGGCGGCACCGGGCGCAGCCGGGGTAGCGTTGGCTTCGGACGACTTGATTTCCGGCAGCGGCGAGAACAGCACGGCCACCGCCAACAGCACCAGCAGGCCGGCCATGGCCAGGTAGGGTGCGTGGATCTTGGCGGCGAATTCGTTCAGAAGCTGTGCCTTGGTTGCTTCATCGGCCGCGGCCACGCTGGCCGAAAGATCGCCGATGCCGTGCAGCACCACGGTACCGATCAGCACCGGCGCCAGCATGCCGGCGATCTTGTTGCAGATGCCCATCAGCGCGATGCGGCGTGCCGCAGTCTCGATCGGGCCGAGGATGGAGATATAGGGGTTGATCGCAGTCTGCAGCAGGGCCAGGCCGCTGCCGATCACGAACAGGCCGCCGAGCGCCCCCGGGTACCAGCGCTGCGTGGCGAATTCACCAAACAGCGCAGCGCCACCGGCCATCACCAGCAGGCTCAGGCTCAGGCCCTTCTTCATGCCGGTGCGGCGCAGGATCCACGACGACGGCAGCGCCAGAAAGAAGTAGGACAGGTAGAACACCATCAGCACCAGGAAGGCGCCGACCTCGCTGAGTTCGAAGGCGAGCTTGACGAAGGTGATCAGCGGGCCGTTGAGCCAGGTGAAGAAGCCGATCAGGAAGAACAGCACGCCGACGATGGCGATGGAGGTGGCCACGTTCGGGCGCACGCTTGCAGCGGAGACGGCGGACATCGGGAGGGGCTCCTGCGGCGACGGCCGCAGAACGCGGCGTCGGAGAGTGGCTGGGAACAACGTTGTCACATTCTTTCGATGGACAGCCGCGGTTTGTCAACTTCCCTGCGTGGTCACGTGAACCTCGTGCTGCACTGCGCAACCCGATCGCAACGGATCCTGCTGAATGCGCTGCAGCCCTTGAGCCCCGTGCAGCAACGGTTCCAGCGTGAAACCCATGCTCACGCCATGTAAACGTTTACTGCACGCCGCATTCGTTGCGACGCAGCAACGAAAGTGTCACGAACTCGTTGACATCGTTGTCAGCAGGGTTACAGACTCCGCCCCAATCGCCGGTCCCGAACATGGGGCCGGCCCCACCTGCAGCAGGAGCCCGCGTGACCGCCAGCCACCCCGCCCCGGCCCATGTCCTGTCCCGAGTCGCGCCCTCGTTCCTGGCCGCCGACGTCGGTGGCACCCATGTGCGCGTGGCCCGGGTCCAGGCCAGCGGCGATGCCGCCCATCCGGTGCAGGTGCTGGAATACCGCAAGTACCGAAACGCCGACCACGGCGGCCTCAGCGCGATCCTGTCCGACTTCCTGGGTGAAGGCCCGCGGCCCACGCATTGCGTGGTCGCAAGCGCCGGTTACGCCCGCGAAGACGGTACGGTGATCACCGCCAACCTGCCGTGGCCGCTGTCCGCGCGCCAGGTGGAAGCCGATCTCGGCCTGCAGCGGGTGTACATCGTCAACGATTTCGAGGCAGTGGCCTACGCCGCCGCACAGGTGGACGCCAGTGGCGTGCTGCACCTGTGCGGGCCGGAGACCGCTGCGCGCGGCCCGACCCTGGTGGTCGGCCCCGGCACCGGCCTCGGCGCCGCGCTGTGGATCCCCACCGCACACGGCCCGGTGGTGCTGCCCACGGAAGCGGGCCAGCCGACCCTGGCAGCGAGCACCGAGCTGGAAATGGCCATCGTCCGCCACATGCAGCGCGACCGCGCCCATGTGTCGATCGAGCATGCGATCTCCGGCCCCGGCCTGATGAACCTGTACCGCGCGGTGTGTGCGCTGCAGGAACAGGTGCCGACGCTTGCCAGCCCCGATGCGGTTACCGCCGCGGCCATGGCCGATACCGATGCGCATGCGCGCCAGGCGCTGGATGTGTTCTGCGGCCTGCTGGGCAGCACCATCGGCGACATGGCCCTGTTCTATGGCGCCCACGGTGGCGTCTACCTGGCCGGCGGCATCCTGCCGCAGATCCGCGAATACCTGCACGCCAGCACCTTCGTCGAACGCTACCTGCAGAAGGGACCGATGGGCGAAGCACTGGCACGCATCCCGGTGAAGGTCGTCGAACACGGCCAGCTGGGCGTGGTCGGCGCTGCCAGCTGGTACCTGCAGCAGCAGTCGGCTGCCTGACACCGTAACAGGCTTCAACGAAATCGCAGCACGCAGTACGTGGCACGCCAACGCACGGGACTTCGCCGCCGCCCCGCGCATGTCTTCGCAACCGTAACCGAACACCGCCGCCGGCACCCAATCGAGTGATGAGGAGAGACATCATGAACACCCGCAAGACCCTGCTTTCGGCCGCCATCGTCAGCTGCATCGCCTTCAGTGCGCATGCGCAGCAGGCCGCCCAGACCGCCACCGACCTGGATACCGTGCAGGTCACCGGCATCCGTGGGTCGATGGAAAAATCGCTGGACACCAAGCGCGAAGCCAATGCACGCGTGGAAGTGGTCACCGCCGAAGACGTGGGCAAGCTGCCCGCGCACAATGTCGCCGACACCCTGCAGCGCCTGCCGGGCGTGAACATCAGCTCGTCCAGCGCCGACGAAGGCGGCTTCGACGAAGCCGACCGTGTCAGCCTGCGCGGTACCAGCCCGAGCCTGACCCAGACCCTGATCAACGGCCACACCGTCGGCACCGCCGACTGGTTCGTGCTCAGCCAGGGCAACAACGTGGGCCGCAGCGTCAGCTACTCGTTGCTGCCGTCGGAACTGGTGCGCTCGGTGGAAGTGAACAAGTCCTCGCAGGCCAAGCTGCAGGACGGCGGCACCACCGGTACCGTCAACATCCTCACCCGCAAGCCACTGGAATTCTCCAAGCAGCTCACGGCGGAAGGCTCCATCGGCATGGTGCGTTCGGACCAGGCCAAGTCCAACGACCCGCAGCTGTCGGCACTGTTCAACTACAAGAACGACGAAGGCACCTTCGGCGTGATGGTGCAGGCCTTCAGCCAGAAGCGCGAGCTGCGCCGCGAAGCGCAGGAAATCCCGGGCGGCTTCTTCCAGATCGATCCGAATGGCACCGTGGCCAAGTCCAACCCGGACCTGGCCGGCGTGTACGCGCCGGGCCTGCTCGGCTCGACCCTGTTCGAACAGACCCGCGAGCGCAAGGGCGGCCTGGTGTCGCTGCAGTTCAAGCCGATGGACAACCTGACCCTGGGCCTGGAAGGCTTCAGCTCGGAACTGAAGGCGAACAACTACAACCGCAACTTCATGCTGTGGGGCGGCCGCATCCTCAACGACCGTACCGTTGAAGATGCCAATGGCAACAAGATCCTGATTCCGGGCCAGGCCCCGAATCCGGGTTACGTCGTCAAGGATGGCGTGCTGTCCAACGCCACCTTCGCCGGCCAGGCCGACCGCGACTACGCGGTGTACGACATGATCTACCGCGAGTCGAAGGCCAAGACCAACTACATCACCTTCGATGCCGACTGGCAGATCAGCGACAACCTGGGCATGAAGTTCCAGGCTGGCAGCACCAAGGGCACCGGCGAAACGCCGCGCCAGTACATCGCCGAAGTCAACCTGGCCCGTGGTGGCGGCGCCACCTGGGCAACCCACGGCAACGGCTCGCCGATCGACTGGAACGTCGGTGGCAACATCGGCCCGAGCGGCGTGACCGACTTCGGCACCTGGGGCAACCAGCAGGTCACCGCGATCGACAAGGAAAAGTGGGCCACGCTCGATTTCAACCAGTACTTCGCCGACGCTGGCGTACTGAACTCGATCGATTTCGGCGCCCGCTTCGGCGACCACAAGCGCGAGGCCAAGTCGCCGGAAGGCGCAACCCCGGGCGCGATCTGGAATGCGCTGAAGAACGGCGCTACCGCCAACTTCCCCGGCGGTTTTGCCAACGGCATCGGTGGCAGCTTCCCGCGTGACCTGTGGTACTTCACCCCGGGTGCGCTGAAGGAAGCGGTGACCAACAACTCCACCTGGCTGTCCGGCAATGACGGCCCGACCGGCCGCCACAACTACGGCGCCGAGTGGAAGGTGTCCGAGAAGAACTTCGCCGCGTACGTACAGGGCAACTTCAGCGGCGACCGCTGGAGCGGCAACGTCGGCCTGCGCTACGTCAACATCAAGCAGGATATCGATACGTACGCCGCCGCCACCGGCTCGACCGTGCCGGACGTGAGCAGCCTGTTCGGCGCGTGGACCCGCGAAGCTTTCGAGAACAAGCACAACCGCGTGCTGCCGAGCGCCAACTTCAAGTACGACCTTCGCGACGACCTGGTGCTGCGCGTGGCCGCCTCGCAGACCCAGACCCTGCCGGACTTCTCGGCACTGGGTGCCTCGTCCTACGGTTCGGACCTGAACCGGACCGGCGGTGGCGGCAATCCGAAGCTGAAGCCGGTGGTGTCGACCAACTTCGATGCCAACCTGGAGTGGTACTTCATGCCGCGCGGCATGTTGTCGATCGGTGCCTACTCGATGCGCCTGAAGGACTACGTGGCCTTCAGCACCGAGAAGGAGATGCTGTTCAGCGAGCTGACCAACCGTCTCGAGGAATACAACATCTCCCGCCCGCGCAATGCCGACGGCAAGGTCCGCGGTATCGAAGTGGCCTATGAGCAGCCGATCGGCGAGTACTTCGGTGTCAATGCCAACTACACCTACGCCGATGGCAGCACCGATCACACCTGGGCCGACGGCAGCGACAACCTGCTGGGCACTTCGAAGAACACCTACAACGTCGGTGCCTACTTCGAGAACGATACCTTCGGTGCACGCGTCAGCTACACCCGCCGTTCGTCGTTCCTGATCGGCCTGTCCGGCGCCAACCCGTACTACCAGGATGACTTCGGCACCCTGTCGGCGTCGCTGAGCTACAAGGCCACCGACTGGCTGAGCATCAGCTTCGATGCGCTCAACCTCAACAACCCGACCTACAAGTACTACCAGACCGCGGCCATCCCGACCTCGTTCTACAGCAACGGTCGCCAGTACTACCTCAACTTCCGCTTCAAGTACTGATCCAGCGGCGGCAACATCGCCGAGTCGTGTACGCACGCCGGGCCTGGGTCATTCCGGGCCCGGCGTTTTTCATGTATAGCGTTCATCGCACCGTTCCAAGGAGTCGTACCGATGGTCAAGCCTTCCCGCGCCCGGATGCGCAGCGCAGTGCTGCTGGGCAGCCTGCTCGTCCTGTTGCCAGCACTGCCGGCACTCGCCGCCGATCCCACGCCTGCCGCTGAAGCACCCGGCCCGCTGCTGCGCGCCGGCAGCCTGATGCTGATTCCGGCCCCGGCCACCGTGCAGCGCGGCCAGGGCAGCGGCATCACCGTCCGCGCCGACACCGTGCTGCTGGCCGAAGGCGAAGCCGCGCAGCGCGTCGCCAACCAGTTCGCCGACCTGCTGGCCCGCAGCGGCGGCCCGCGCCTTGCACCAGCCAAGGGCAAGGCGGCAGGCAAGTCGGGCAGCATCCGCTTCCAGATCGTGCCCACCTTCCGCGACAGCGGCGAAAGCTACACGTTGGAAAGCAGCGCGCAGGGCGTGCTGATCCAGGCCGGCAACGAAACCGGCCTGTTCTACGGCGCGACCACCCTCGCCCAGCTCGCCACCGGCGGCAGCAACGGCGTGCTGCCGGCAGTGCAGATCCAGGACGCGCCGCGCTTCAGCTGGCGCGGTTTCATGCTCGATTCCGCCCGTCACTTCCAGAGCCTGGACGAGATCAAGCGCGTGCTCGACGCGATGGCCGCGCACAAGCTCAACACCTTCCACTGGCACCTGACCGACGACCAGGGCTGGCGCATGGAGATCAAGCGCTACCCCAAGCTGACCGAAGTGGGCAGCTGCCGCCTGCCGGCCGGTGACGGCGGCATCGACCCGGTCAGCGGCCAGGAGCATCCGTACTGCGGCTTCTACACCCAGGACCAGATCCGCGAAGTGATCGCCTATGCCGTGAAGCTGCACATCCAGGTGATTCCGGAAATCGATGTGCCGGGCCACGCGACTGCTGCGATCGCTGCGTATCCGGAGCTGGGCACCATCGATACGCCGTTGAAGCCGATCAGCGAATGGGGCGTGTTCCCCAACCTGTTCAACACCGAAGACAGCACCGTCACCTTCCTGGAGAACGTGCTGGAAGAAGTGATCGACCTGTTCCCGGCCAAGTACGTGCACGTCGGTGGCGACGAGGCGGTGAAGGACCAGTGGGAAGCGTCGAAGCAGGTGCAGCAGCGCATGCGTGCGCTCGGCATCAAGAACGAGATGGCCATGCAGAGCCACATCATCAAGCGCCTGGAAACCTTCCTGGAGGAGCACGACCGGCGCCTGATCGGCTGGGATGAAATCCTCGAAGGCGGCCTGCCGCCGCAGGCCACGGTGATGTCGTGGCAGGGCACCGAAGGCGGCCTGGCGGCGGCCAGCGCCGGCCATGACGTGATCATGTCGCCGGTCGGCTACCTGTACCTGGATTACCTGCAGACCGCCTCGCCGAACGAGCCGCCCGGCCGCCCGACCCAGGTCAACCTCGGCAAGCTGTACAACTTCGAACCCGTGCCGGCCGAACTGGCCGCCGACAAGCGTGGGCACATCCTCGGCCTGCAGGCCAACATGTTCACCGAGCACACGCGCAGCTACGCACGCCTGCAGCACAACCTGTTCCCACGCCTGGCCGCCGTGGCCGAGACCGGCTGGAGCACGCCGGAACATCGCGACTTCCGCGATTTCCTCGCGCGCCTGCCCTCCCAGCTGCAGCGCTACCGTGCCTGGGGCCTGGCCTATGCACAGACGCCGTTTGAAGTGGGCGTGGACTACACCGACAACCGCGCGGCCGACACGGTGACGGTGTCGCTGGCCAATCCGCTGGGTTACGAAGTGCGCTACAGCACCGATGGCCAACCGGTGAGCGCGCAGTCGCCGCTGTACCAGCAGCCGCTGACCGCGACGCTGCCCGCCAACGTGCAGGCGGCGGCGTTCTACCAGGGGCAGATGCTGGCGGCGAAGCCGACGGTAGCGGCATTCACCGCGCAGTCGCTGCTCAGCCGCCGCAGCGATGAGCTGCTCAGCTGCGTGGGCACGAAGGGGCTGGTACTGCGCCTGGAAGACGATGGCCCTCGCGAAGGCAACCGTGCGGTGTTCAACGTGGACATCTTCCAGCCGTGCTGGCGCTGGCCGCAGGCGCAGCTGGACGGCATCGGCAGCGTGGAAGTGCGTGCCGGCCGCATTCCGTACTACTTCCAGCTGGCCCACGACGAGCCCAAGCGTCGCTTCGAGAAAGCAAAGCGCGCGCATGGCGAGATGCTGGTGCGTCGTGGCGACTGCAGCGGCAAGGTGCTGGCGGAAGTGCCGTTGCCGGCCAAGCCGGATGCCGATGGCTTCGTAACGCTGAAGGCCACGCTGCCGAAGGGCACGCAAGGCACCGGTGACCTGTGCATCAACTTCACCGGCGACACGCGTCCGGCGATGTGGGTGCTGGATGAGGTGACGCTGGGGAAGTGACGGCAGGTCTGTCCTGGTGGGTGCCGACCTTGGTCGGCACCCCGGGCAGTTCATCCACGCATGGCGTGGATCTACTGATTCCATCCACGCATGGCGTGGATCTACCGGTGGGTGCCAACCTTGGTTGGCACGCCGTTACCCGCGCCAGCGCAGCAGCAGGTCGCGCAGCGGGCTCAGGGCCGTGGCCATGCCGGCCAGCACGCCGATCGTGTTGGCGACGGCATCCATCGGGTCGGCGGTGCGGTTGCTGGTCAGCGCGCCCTGCGCGAATTCGATGCCAATGCCCATCAACACCAGTCCCACGCCCACCCACAGCAGCGGACGCCCGCGGCGGAACAGCTGCACCGCGCTGCCGGCCAGGATGAAGTAGGCGAGGAAGTGCTCGCCCTTGTCGCTGTTTTCCGGCAGCGGAATCGGCGGCGGCGGGATCAGGCAGACCACGATCACCAGCAGCACCGCGATGACCCACAGTGCGGTCCACAACCGCGGCCGCCGCAGCGGCTTGATCACCGGCAACACCTCGCTCACAGGCGCCAGCTCAGGTCACCCAGCTCGAAGGCCGGCTCGAAGTCGACCCCACGCTGCAGCCCGATGGCCTGGAAGCGCTCGCCCATCTCGGTCGGCAGGGTCAGCTTCTTCACCTGGTCGCGCAGCTGGATACGCCCCACTTCATCGGTGCGTTCCTCGGCCAGCAGCAGCACCTGGTCCAGGCCGTTGCCGAGCAGGAAACTGGCCTGGCTGCAGTAACCGGCCAGCTCGAAACCACCGTGCATGCCCGCCTCGGCCATCGCGGTGAAATCCACCGATGCGGTGATGTCCTGCAGGCCCGGCCAGCGATGCACGTCGTTGTGCACGTGGTGGCGGTAGAAGGCACGCACGGTGCCGTCGTCACGATCGTGCTGGTAGAACTCGCCGCGGTTGTAGCCGTAGTCGACGAACAGCATCGCACCACGCTGCAGGCCACCGGCCACCGCCTGCAGCCAGTACGGCAGCTGCGGCAGCACCTCGGAGCGGTAGCCCTCGGCGAAGGGCTTTTCCAGGTAGCGCTCGATGTGGCGCACCGCGCCGTTGAGCAGGATGTCGGCCGGCTGCGCTCCGCGGATGAAATTGCCGTCGCCATCCAGTTCAACGGTTTCCTCATAGACCTCGCCATCGCGGATCAGGAAGCGGGGGGTCGGCAGCGCGTCGATCACCTCGTTGGCGAACACCACGCCTTCCCAGTCCTCCTCGAACGGGCGGTCGACCCAGTCCACGCGCGCAGCCAGCTCGGCCGGCAGGTTCTGCTGCAGGCGCTGCTGCTGGCGCTCGCGCAGGTCGGCACTGGGTTCGAGGATGGCATAGCGCGACGGCAGCGCGTCCAGTTCGGCCAGGCGCAGCAGCACGGCCTCGGCGAAGGCACCGGTGCCGCCGCCCAGCTCCAGCATCCGCGCCTGCGCATCCAGCTGGGCGAACACCGGTGCCAGCGCATTGGCCACGCTGCCGGCGAACAGGCTGCCGAGCTCGGGCGCGGTGGTGAAGTCGCCACTGCCACCGAACTTGCTGGCGCCGGCGCTGTAATAACCCCAGCCAGGGGTATACAGGCACAGCTCCATGAAGCGCGAGAAGGGCATCGCCCCGCCCTGCGCAAGGATCTCGGCGCGCAGGGCGGCGGCCAGCTGGTCGCTGTGGGCCAGGGCATCGGCTTCGGGCAGGGGGAAGGTGGGCTGCATGGCGTCTTCGAATGCGGTGACAATGGTGCACAGGATAGCCGAGCCTTGGAGGACCCTCGATGAGCGATACCCACCCCGTGGTCCTGATCACCGGCAGCGCGCGCCGGATCGGTGCGGCCATTGCCCGCCAGTTCCACGCCTGTGGCTGGTCGGTGGTGCTGCATGCCAACACCTCCAGCGCCGAGCTGCAGCAGGCCGCGTTCGATTTCGACAACGTGCGCCCGGGCAGCGTGCTGGCGCTGCAGGCCGACCTGCGTGACGCCGACGCCCTGCCCGACCTGGTGGAACAGGCCGTCACCCACTTCGGCCGCCTGGACGCGCTGGTCAACAACGCGTCCAACTTCTTCCCCACCCCGCTCGGCCAGGTCACCGCCGAGGCGATGGACGAGCTGTATGCGGTCAATGCGCGCGCGCCATTGCTGCTGTCACAGGCGGCGGCGCCCTACCTGCGCCGCCAGCAGGGCTGCATCGTCAACCTGACCGACCTGCACGGCACCGACCCGATGCGCGACCATATCGCCTACACCATGGCCAAGGCCGCGCTGGAAATGGCCACCCGTTCGCTGGCGCTGGAACTGGCGCCGAAGGTGCGGGTCAATGCGGTGGCGCCCGGCGCGATCCTGTGGCCGGAACAGGGCAAGGACGATTTCGCCCGCGAGGCGCTGCTGGCGCGCACGCCTTTGGCGCGGATCGGTACGGTCGAGGAGATTGCCGAAGCGGTTTACTGGCTGGTGGCCGAAGCCAGCTTCGTCACCGGCCACACATTGCGCGTGGATGGCGGGCGCACGGTCAGCTGAAATGCTGCCGGCCAGCGGCCGGCACTACCGGTAGTGCCGGCCGCTGGCCGGCAACCTCCATCAATCCAGGTCAACCACCTCGAACGCCTCGCCAAACTGGGCGTGCGCGCGCCACAGCGTGGCCAGGTCCAACCCGCTGACCGGGTCGATGAAGCCCGGTGCGATGTCCGCCAGCGGCTTCAGCACGAAGGCATGCTTCAGTTCCGGGCGCGGGATGCGCAGGTGGCCGGGGCCTTCCACCACCAGGTCGCCGTAGAACACCACGTCGATGTCCAGGGTCCGGTCGGAGAAGCGCGGCCCGCTGCGATCGCGGCCGTGCGCGTCTTCCAGCGCATGCAGCCAGTCGTCCAGTTCCTGCAGTGGCAGATCGGTCTCGATCGCCACCGCATTGTTGAGGAAGGCCGGGCCATCGAAGCCGACCGCGGCAGTACGGTAGGCGGGTGACACCTGCAGTGCGCCAAAGCGCTCGCGCAGGGCCGTCACCGCGGCGTGGAGGTAGCGGCGGGGCTGGACGTTGCTGCCCAGGCTCAGGAGCACGGTGGTCATGCGGTTCAGGTGACGGCAATTGGGGGGCGTGGACATGCCGTCGTCACGGCGGCCTGCCTACAATCCGGGACGCACATGATAGGGCACCGACATGACCTATTGCGTTGGAATCGAGGTGGACCAGGGCTTGGTCTTCGCTGCCGACACCCGGACCAATGCCTCGCTGGACGATGTGCGCGTGCACCGCAAGCTGCACGTGTTCGAGTACCCCGGCCAGGCAGCCTACGTGCTGATGGCGGCTGGCAACCTGGCCACCACCCAGCTGCTGGTGTCGCGCCTGGGGCGCGACGCCGACGAGCGGCGCACGCCCAACCTGCGCGACATGACCCACCTGTTCGAGGCTGCCGAGTATGTCGGCCAGCTGCTGGTGGACAGCCAGGTGCACAGCAGCCACAGCGAGCACGGCCATGATGGGGTCAACACCCAGGCTACGCTGATCTTCGGTGGCCAGATCGCTGGCGAACGGCCGGGTCTGTACATGATCTATCCACTCGGCAACGCCATCGCTGCTTCGCCGGAGACGCCCTATCTGCAGATCGGTGAGTCCAAGTACGGCAAGCCCATCCTCGACCGCATCCTCAGCCCGGCAACTCGCCTGGAGGACGCGGCGCGCACGGCAATCGTGTCGCTGGATTCGACCATTCGCTCCAATCTGTCGGTAGGCCTGCCGATCGACCTGGCGCTGCTGCGTGATGGTGACCTGCGCATCGGGCAGCAGCTGCGGCTCGGCGCGGATTCAACGTTGTATGCGGACATCCACCAGAACTGGTCGCGGCGGCTGGAACAGGCGGTGGACAGCCTGCCGCGGTTCCCGTGGGAAACCGTGGATCGACCGACCTGACCTGCCGCCGGGCACGGCCCGGCGCTACCGAAGGCGGTGGGTAGCGCCGGGCCATGCCCGGCGACGCTGACTCAGCCCAGCGCTTCGGCCACCGCGCGGAACACCTGCTGCATCTGCAGCGGCTTGTGCAGCACATGCACCTCCACGCCATCCGGGAATGCATCGGCCGCGACCGGCACTGCAGGATCCTCCAGTACCAGAGCCGGGCCGCGATAGCCCAGCGTGGCCATCTCGCCCAGCAGCTGGCTGGCCGGCAGCAGCTTGGAGCCGGCATCGGCGATCACCAGCGCAGGCATCGCCTCCTGCTGCATCCAGCGCAGCGCGGCCGGGCCGTCGGACGCCAGCTGCAGCTGGTAGCCCTGGCTGGACAGCGCATTGCCCAACAGCGAAAGACGGGTGGCCTCGCCATCGACCACCAGGATCGACTGGCCACTGCCCAGTGCCACCAGCTGCTCGATGGGCTCGCTGCCGTCGACGGCTTCGTGCATCGGCAGGCGCAGTTCGAAGCAGGTGCCCTGCCCCGGCTGGCTGCTGACATGAATGCTGCCGCCGGCACCTTCGACGATGCGCTTGCAGGAAATCAGCCCCAGCCCGGTGCCGTCGGCCTTGGTGGTGAAGAACGGATTGAACAGGTGCGACAGCGTGTCCGCATCCATGCCGATGCCTTCGTCGGCCACGCGGATATGCATCCAGTCCACGCCATCGCGCTGGCCTGCATGGCTGGCGGTCAGGCTCAGGCGGCCGCCATTGGGCATCGCCTGGATCGCATTGAGCGCCAGGTTCAGCATCACCTGCTGGAGTTCGGTGTAGTTGGCATCGACCACCAGGCCTTCGTCCTGCACCTGCAGTTCCAGGCGCACGGCGTCGGGCACGTTGCTGCGCAACAGCAGTGCCACCGCATCGAACAGGCCATCGATCTCGATGCGCTCGCTCGGCTTGCGCGAGCCGCGCACGAACGACAGCATCGATTCGGCCATCTCATGGCCACGGCGGCCGCACTCGGCGATGACCTCGGCCAGGTGGTGCAGCTGCGGATCGTCGGTACGCGCCTTCAGCAGGTCCGGCATGATCAGCAACGGCTGCAGGATGTTGCGCAGGTCGTGGCTGAGGCCAGCCGCGAGCAGCGACAGGCTTTCCAGGCGCTGTGCGCGCATCAGTTCGGTTTCCACCCGTGCACGCTCGATCGCGCTGCGTGCATCGCGGATCGCACGCGCCACTGCCGACGGCAGGCGCGCCGGCAGATGCTTGATGATGTAGTCATTGGCCCCCTTCTGCAGCGCCGCCACCGCGTTCTCCTCACCCATGGTGCCGGAGACGAAGATGAAGGGCACTTCCGGCGAGGTCTCACGCACGATGCGCAGCGCATCGTCACCGGAGAACCCCGGCATGCTCAGGTCGGACAGCACGATATCCGGCTGGAACGCGGCCAGTGCCTGGCGCAGTTCCGCCTCGCTCTCGACACGCTCGAAGCGGGCCTCCAGGCCCGCATCGAGCATCTGTTCGGACATCAGCTCGGCATCTTCCGGTGAGTCCTCCACCAGCAGGATGCGCAGCGCCCCCAGGGCGGGACCGGTCAGGGGCATGGGCTCACTCGAGTTCCGGTGCCTGGTTGATCAACGCCCAGAACTTGCCCAGGGTCTGCACCGCGCCGAAGAACTGGTCCACGTCCACCGGCTTGACCACGTAGGCGTTCACGCCCATGTCCCAGCTCCGGGCCAGATCGCTTTCCTCGCGTGAGGACGACAGGATCACCACCGGCAGGCGCTTGAGCTCTTCGTGCTCGCGGATCTGCCGCAGCACTTCCAGGCCATCCATGCGCGGCATCTTGATGTCCAGCAGCAGCACCGCCGGCAGGCCTTCCTCACGGTTGGCGAAGGCGCCGCGGCGCAGCAGGTAGTCCATCACTTCCACGCCATCCTCGACGTGCACGATGGGGTTGGCCAGACGCGCCTCTTCCAGGGCATCGATCGCCATCTCGGCATCGGCCGGGCTGTCTTCGGCAAGAAGAATGGTGCGCAGAGTCGTCATGCAGAGGGACCTTGTTTGTCCGCGTCGATCGCGGGAGGCAGGTAGAAGTGGAAGGTGGCGCCGACGTCCGGTTCGGCCTCCGCCCAGATACGGCCACCATGGCGGGTCAGCACGCGGCGCACGCTGGCCAGACCAATGCCGGTGCCCGGGTAGTCGCTGGCCTTGTGCAGGCGCTGGAACACGCCGAACAGTTTCCCGGCGTAGGCCATGTCAAAGCCTGCGCCATTGTCGCTGACCGTGAACTGATGACCGCCATCGGGCTGCGCCTGGTAGTCCACGCGGATCTTCGCCGGCTCGCGGTTGCCCGAGTACTTCACGGCGTTGCCGAGCAGGTTCAGCCAGACTTGGCGGATCATGTTCTCGTCGGCCACCACGATCGGCAACGGCGCGATGCTCCACTCCACCTGGTGCGCATGGCCGCTGCTCTCGGCCTCGGCCTGCAGGTTGGAATCGAGCATGGCGCGGGTATCGGCCACCAGCGACTGCATGTCCACTGCCTGCTGGCGCATCGCCACGCGGCCCAGCCGCGAGTAGACCAGCAGGTCGTCGATCAGGGCCGCCATGCGCCGCGCTGAACTGGAGATCACCTCCAGGTAATGACGGCTCTTGTCGTCGGCGCTGTCACCGAGGTGACGTGACAGCTTGTCGGAGAAACCAGCAACGTGGCGCAACGGTGCGCGCAGATCGTGCGAAACCGAGTAGCTGAAGGCTTCCAGCTCGCGGTTGACTTCGGATACCTGGGCAACCTTGCCCTCCAACTGGCGGTTCAGCTCTTCCACGCGCACCTGCACAGCGCGCTGCACCGTGACATCGCTGATGGTAAGAAGCACGACTTCGTCATCGGTATCCGGCAACGGCATGCGCCGCGCATTGAGCAGCATGTAACGCGCCATGCCATCGGCGGTGCGCTGTTCGTGCTCGAAATCCCACAGCTCGCGGCCGCGCAGCAGCACGTCGGACAGGCGCTGGCGCACCACGTTGTCCTTCCAGGCGCCGTCGCCGACCGTTTCCAGCAGCAGGCCATCGGCACGTTCGTCCTGCAGCCCGTACAGCTCGGCGAAGGCCGGATTGTGCAACTGCACGCGCAGATCGCGGTCGAGCAGCACGATGGGCTCGCGCACGGTCTGCAGCACCGAGGCCGCACGTGCGGCGGAGCGCAGCGATTGCCGCTCGGCATGCAGGCGGCGGCCGATCTGCCGCTGCAGCAGCCACAGCACGAGGCCAAGCAGTGCCAGCTGCACCACCAGCGAACTCCATGACACCAGCTCGGTCTGCCTGCGCTGGCGCGCGGCCTGCTCGGCACGCAATGTCAGCAGTTTCTGCTCGCTGGCCTGCAGTTCTTCAACCAGTCCACGGATCGGGTAGCGCGTGCTGAGGTCCTGGACCAGCTCGCGCTGATCGCTGTTGGGCTCGGATTTGGCGAGCTCACGGGCAAGTGCCATGCGCCCTTCCAGCATCGATTCGATACGGCCGATCCGGATCAGCTGGTCGGGATTGTCGCGGGTCATCCGGCCCAGCTCGGCCAGGCGCCCGGGGATGTCGTTGGCCTTGGCCATGCGCTCGCGCAGGCCCGGTGCGTCCACGCCCTTTGACAGGGTCAGCGCCGCCGATTCGACATCACGCACATCGGCCTGCAGCTGTTGGAGGGCCACACCGACGGCCTGGGTATGGTTGACCCAGGCCATCGCCTGTTCGTTGTCCTGCTGCAGTTTGCGCAGGGTCAACCACGGCACCACGATGATCGCGGCGGCCGCCAGCGCCAGGGCCGGCAACCGCCAGCGATCCCAGATGTCGTCACTGAAAACCAGCGCCATAGTTCCTCTTCAGCACGGCCGCGGAGCGTTGGCCGGGAGCTGCCCGGCTGCGGCGGAACCGGCAATATAGCGCAGGCGGTCATACTGGCGGGCGTTCCGGCCCGGCTGGCTGAACGGGTTGGCAATCACACCTGTAGAGCCGAGCCCACGCTCGGCTGGAACCCAAAGGCAGCCGAGCATGGGCTTCGGCTCTACATAGCAGCGGGCGCCCCGCTTGGGGCGCCCACCGGGGTCAGCGCTTGGCGGCAGCGCTGACCTTCAATGCGGCGGCATCGACGCGGGTCACGCCCTTGATGCCCTTGGCGGTGGTGACCGCCTTGTCCTTCTCGGCCTGGGTGGCCACGGCACCGCTCAGGCTGACCACGCCGTTCACGGTTTCCACCTTGATCTCGGTACCCGGAACGTTGCTGCTGGCGAGCAGGTCGGCCTTCACCTTGGTGGTGATCCAGGTATCGGTCACCGGCTCGTTGGAATCGTGGCGATCAGCATGGGTCGCCGGATGCGCGCTGGTCGGCGGGCTCTTTGCGGCCGGATCCTTGGCGAATGCGGCCGAGGAGGACAGCGCCAGGCCCAGCGTCAGGGCGGAGGCAATCAGCGTGCGGGTCGTATTGCTCATCGTGTCGTACTCCTTCGGAATGTGCTGCCAGTCTGGACAAACCGACGTAGAGCAGGCGTGGCGTTGCGGTCATGCCGCCGTGAATCGGGGCATCTGCAACGACAACCGTTCAGCTTTGGCGCGTGACCCCGCGTCGTTTACCCTGCCCTTCCCACTGCCGGAGCTCTGTCATGCGCCCCGACCTGCAACTGGCCCTGATCGGCTACGGCCTCGCCGGCCGTGTCTTCCACGCACCACTGATCCAGCACACACCCGGCCTGGCGCTGCACAGCATCGTCAGTTCGCAGCGCGACACGTTGCTGCGCGCGTTCAGCGACGTGCACGTGCGTGCCACGCCGCAGGAGGTGTTCGACGATCCGGCCGTGGATGCCGTAGTGATCGCCACGCCGAATGAACAGCATGCGCCGCTGGCGATCGCAGCACTGGCTGCGGGCAAGCATGTGCTGGTCGACAAGCCGTTCGCGCTGGACGTGGCCGAAGCGGAAACGGTACTGGCTGCGGCACGCGATGCCGGACGCACCGCCACCGTGTTCCAGAACCGGCGCTTCGATGCCGACTTCCTCACGCTGCAGGCGCTGCTTGCGGACGGGACGCTCGGCGACATTGCCGAGTGCCATGCGCACTTCGATCGCTACCGTCCACAGGTGCGCGACCGCTGGCGCGAACAGGACGGTCCCGGCAGTGGCCTGTGGTACGACCTGGGCCCGCACCTGCTGGACCAGATGCTGGTGCTGTTCGGCTGGCCCGAAGCGATCGATGCGGATCTGGCCGTGCAGCGCGATGGCGGCAGCGGCATCGACTACTTCCACGCCGTGCTGCACTACCCACGGCATCGCGCGATCGTGCATTCCGGTTCTCTGGTGGCGGCGCCCACACCACGCTTCAGCGTGCATGGCAGCAAGGCCAGTTGGATCAAACATGGCCTGGATGTGCAGGAAGCGCAGCTGCGCCGTGGTGTAGCACCCGGTGCGCCCGGCTGGGGCATCGACCCGCGGCATGGCGAGCTGGTGCGCTGTGATGCCGAGGACAACGTGCAGCGCAGCACCGTCGACAATCTGCCCGGTGACTACCGGCGGTTGTATGCGCAGTTCGCGGCGGCCATGCATGGCGATGGAGACGCCACGGTCAGTCCGGTGCAGGCATTGCAGCTGATGCGGTTGCTGCAGGCGGGGATTGAGAGTTCGCGCGAGGGGCGGCGGGTGCGGTTGGGGTGACCGGCAGGGCTGCGCCCTGCACCTGCCGAGGCCGAAGCAACAGCAAAAACCGGGCTGCTGAAGGATGGCGGGGTGGGTCCGGTTGCGGGGGACGCCGTAAACCCATCCATGGGGGCTTGGCCGCGGCATCCATGCCGCGGACACCCCCGCAACCGGACCCACCCCGCCTTCGACAGATTCCTGCGGCTGTTGGTGGGTGTCGACCTTGGTCGACACGTAGATCCACGCCATGCGTGGATCTACGCCAATCGGTGATTACGACTTCTTGATGGCGTGCCCGCCGAACTCGTTGCGCATCGCCGACAACAGGCGGTCGGTGAACGAATTGGATTCACGCGAGCGCAGGCGTTCCAGCAGCGACAGGGTGATCACCGGCGCCGGTACATCCAGTGCGATCGCTTCGGCCACGGTCCAGCGGCCTTCGCCGGAATCCTCGACATACGGTGCGATGCCATCCAGCGAAGGATTCCGCTTGAGTGCTTCGGTGCTCAGGTCCAGCAGCCAGGAACGCACCACGCTGCCGTGGCGCCACACCTCGGCCACCTGGGCCAGGTCCAGCTCCATCTCCTGCTTGCGCTCCATCAGCGCGAAACCTTCGGCGTAGGCCTGCATCATTCCGTACTCGATGCCGTTGTGGACCATCTTGGTGAAGTGGCCGGCGCCAGACGGACCGACACGTGCCCAGCCGCGATCTTCGGCCGGTGCCAGCGTGCGCAGCAGCGGTGCGATCTGCTCCACCACCGACGCTTCGCCACCGACCATCAGGCTGTAGCCTTCCTGCAGGCCCCACACGCCACCGCTGGTGCCGCAGTCCACGTAGCCCAGGTCATCCTCGGCCAGCGCCTTGGCGCGGCGGATCGAGTCCTGGTAGTTGGAGTTGCCGCCGTCGATGACGATGTCACCTTCGGCCAGGTGCGGGGTCAGCTGGCCCAGGGTCTGGTCGACGGTTTCGCCGGCCGGCACCATCAGCCACACCACGCGCGGCACCGGCAGCGCGGCAACCGCGGCGGCCAGCGAATCAACCACCTCCAGGCCGGCCTCAGCGGCGCGCTGGCGGGCGCCTTCGCCCGGGTCGTAGCCGACCACGCGGTGGCCGCCGCGATGCAGGCGCTGGGCCATGTTGGCGCCCATGCGGCCGAGGCCGATCATTGCAATATCCATTGTTTCACCTTCAGTTGGGGTCTAGGGTCAGGCTGCCTGGCCTGCCGGTAGCCGCGCAGTGGCGCAGCTGCGCCTCGCGCCAACGCCGGTAGAGCGTGGTATGCAGATTGTGCACTGCCAGGTCGATCGAAAACGGGGTTCGCGGGTTGCGGTCGAGCAGGCGGGCGATGTGGTAGCCGATGGGACGTATACCGCGCGGGTGCACATAGATCACGAACTGCTGGTAGAACGGATCGTCCAGCAGCTGGTCCATGCGTGCCAGCGTGTCGCGGTAACGCGGTGCCAGTGCCGCGCGCAGCTGCGCATCGCGCTCGAACAGCAAGCGCTCGAAATAGCGCAGGCCAACACGCGGAATGCCCTGCGCCAGCCGCCACAGTTCGGCATTGCGCTGGTCGTACCAGGCCAGGCCGCCGTGCGCGGCCAACGCCTGCGCGGCCTCCTCGCCCACCGACACCACCACGAAGTTCTCGGCCTGGTTGCTCAGGTCATCCAGCGTGCCCGCGTCGTACACATGCTCGATGAAACCAGGCACGCCGACGAAGGCCTGCCGGCCCATCGCCGATGTGCGCACCGCCTTGCCATCGGCGAAGAAGTCTCCTGCAGCCGCACCCAGCAGGATGCTGTCGGTGTCATGCAGCGCCAGGAACGTGCCGATCGACAGTTCGGCGGGATTGAATTCCGCATCGAACGCAGCATCGCCATACAGTTCGCGCTGGGTCGCCAGCTGCGCGACCTGGCGGCCCACTCCACATTCGGCGCGCACGCGGCCGCTGTAGAACGTCTGCAACGCGCGACTGTTGCCTGCGCTGGGCACATAGCCGCGGCCGAAACTGCGTGTGCGCTGCCAGCCTTGCGCCTGTGCGCCGTGCAGGCCGAAGCCGATCCAGCCCAGCTGCAGGCCAGAGAAACGGAATCCTGGATTGCCCTGCAGTGCAGTCGCGGCACGTTGCGTGGCTGCACCCAGCTCGAAGGCGTAGGCGCAGATCGTGGCCGGATCGTCCAGCAGTTGTTGCAGCAGTGCTTGGCGCGAGGCAGCCGGCAGATCCACGGGCCAGCGCACGTGCAGGTCACCAGCTGCCTGCGCCGCCGCCAGCGAGGCACGCGTGCACACCGGGCCGCCCTGCACCTCGGGCAAGGCAACCGCCGCGTCTTCGAAGCGCCAGCCCAATCGCTGCAACAGGCCCTGCACGCAGTCGACAGACGTGGACGCGGCGCCCAGCGCGGGCACCAGCAGCAGCGCCACGCCCATCAGCCTGCCACGCACACTCACCCCTGGTCCGTGGGGGCCGCTGCGGGTTCGGGCGTTGTCGCCGCCGGGGGCGCGGCAGCGTCCGCAGGCAGGTACTGCTGCAGGCGCTGGAAGAAGCGCCGATAGAACTCGGCATCGGTGACCGTGCTGCTGGCCACCTTCACCAGCGAGTCGTCATTGCTGCCGAAGGGCAGCGACACCGAACCCAACGCGCCGACACCGACACTGGCCGAAGTCGGGCTCTTCTTCAGCGCATAGCGATCCTGCACGGCACTGACGAACACCAGTGTCTGATTCCCCCGCGGTGCGCAGGAAATACGCAGCACCAGCTGCTCGTGATCGTCCTCGCGCGGCTGGAAATTCTTGTTGCCTTCCACCTGCGCCGCGTCGGAACGGGCGATGGCATAGCCCTGGCTGAGCAGGGTCCGCCGCGCGGCCTCGCACGCATCCCCCGGGCGACCATCGACGGTGCGCGAGAAGGTATCGCCGGAATCGAAGGATTCGCGCAGCAGGGTGCTGTCGGCGGCACGGCCACCACAGGCCGACAGGATCAGCGCGCTGCTGAGGATCACGGCAACGCTGGAAAGACGGGAGGCCCGCATGGGTACTCCTGCGAGGACGGTACCGCCAAGGGTAGTCCGGCCACCGTGTGCGGCAGGTCGACAACGCCGCCCACGTTGGTCCCGGTTCATGCGCCGGTAGCGCCGGGCCATGCCTGGCGGAAGCGCGCCATGCACACAGCTCGCCGGGCATGGCCCGACGCTACCGGGATGAGGTCCCCAGACGAAGAGGGGCCGGCAATGCCGGCCCCTCGGGTATCACGTGCCGTCGCCGGCTCAGTCGGCCCAGCGGCCGGCACCGGTGGACTGCGGCAGCACCTGCGCCGACAGCGGGCGGTCGTTGGCCAGCAGGTTCACCGCGTCGGCCAGGATCGAGGCCGACTCGCGCAGCAGCGGGTCCGGGCGCTTCTCGGCAGCCTTCTCGCGCGCTGCATCCTTGACGATGTCGCGCTCGTTGCCGGTCAGCCCGTCATCGCTGCTGTCATCTGCCAGCGGGTCCAGGGCCAGGCCCAGCTCTTTGCGCTGCACCTGGCGCTCCTTGCGCTGGGTATCCTGGCGCTCGCGTTCCGCGCGACGGGTCGCCTCGTTGAGCGAGATGTACTTCTTCGCCGCTTCGGTGCGGAACTGCTGCACGTCCTCATTCCACCACTGGAACTCCTTGTCGGTGGCGATACGGGTGTCGTGGCGGGTTTCCAGCTTCGGCAGCAGCGGCGCGAAGTTGCCGTACTGGGTGTGCGGCACGGCAGCAATGCGGGTCCACGGCAGTGCGTTGTCGTAGGTGCTTTCGCCGAACTCGGTGGCATCGACGCTGGCCGGGAAGGCCAGGTCCGGCACCACACCCTTGTGCTGGGTGCTGCTGCCGCTGATGCGGAAGAACTGGGCGATGGTCAGCTTGACCTGGCCGAAGCGCTGGGTCTCGCCGCTCGGCCAGCGGTCGAGGTCGACGATGTTCTGCACGGTGCCCTTGCCGAAGCTGGTTTCACCGATCACCAGGCCACGACCGTAGTCCTGGATGGCGCCGGCGAAGATTTCCGAGGCCGAGGCCGAACCACGATTGATCAGCACCGCCAGCGGGCCATCCCACGCCACGCCCTGGTTGCGGTCGCTGTTGACGGTGACGCGGCCACCGGACTCGCGCACCTGCACCACCGGGCCCTGTTCGATGAACAGGCCGGTCAGTTCGATCGCTTCATCCAGCGAACCACCGCCGTTGTTGCGCAGGTCCAGCACCACGCCGTCCAGCTTGTCGTTCTTGAAGCCGGCCAGCAGCTTGGCCACGTCGCGGGTGGCCGAGGCGTAGTCGGCGGCATTGCGGCGACGGCCTTCGAAGTCCTGGTAGAAGGTCGGCAGCTTGATCACGCCGATCTTGCGCGCCGGCTCACCATTGGCGGCCGGAATGGTCATGGTCTCGCCCTTGGCGGCCTGTTCGGCCAGGCGCACCTTCTGCCGGGTCAGCACCAGGGTGTGGTGCTTGCCGTCGGCGCCCTCGGCGGCCGGAATGAATTCCAGCTTCACCTGGGTGTCCTTGGCGCCGCGGATCTTGGCCACGACATCGTCGATGCGCCAGCCGATCACGTCCTCGACCAGGCCGGACTTGCCCTGGCCAACGCCGACGATGCGGTCACCCGGCTTCAGCGTGCCGTCCACCGCCGCCGGGCCACCGGCGATGATCTCGCGGATCACCACCACGTCGTCCTGGCGTTGCAGCTGTGCACCAATGCCTTCCAACGACAGCGACATCGCCTGGTTGAAGTTCTCGGCGGTGCGCGGGGTGAAGTAATCGGTGTGCGGATCGACCGCGCTGGTGTACGAATTCATGAAGAACTGGAAGACGTCCTCGCCCTTCAGTTCATTGACCGACTTTTCCAGCGTGGCGTATCGCTTGTCCAGCGTCTTGCGGATGTCATCCGGCTTCTTGCCGGCCAGCTTCAGGCGCAGCCAATCGTTCTTCACCGACTTGCGCCACAGCTCGTCCAGTTCGGCGCTGCTGGCCGCCCACGGCACCTTCTTGCGGTCGTACTCGAAGCGCTCGTCGGTGGTGAAGTCCGGCTCCTGCTTGAGCAGCTTGCGCGCATAGGCCACGCGCTCGCCGACGCGCTGCTTGTAGACGGCGAACACCTGGAACGCCGGCTCCAGCTCGCCGCCACGGATGGCCGAGGAAATGTTGGCCTCGAACGGCGCGAAGCGCGCCAGGTCGGCCTGGGTGAAGTACTGCTTGCCGCCGTCCAGCGTCTCCAGGTAGCGCTTGAACACGTCCTTGGAGGTGGCCTCGTCCAACGCGCGCGGGCGGTAGGCGTAGCGGCTGTCTGACAGCAGGCCGTACACCAGCTTGGAGGTGGTCACCTGATCGGCGGTTGCCGCGGCGGGCAATGCCGGCGAGTCGGCCTTGGCCGCCAACGCCAGCGGCGCGACCAGCGCCAGGGCCATCAGGAATGCGGGGGCTTTGAATTTCATTGACGTGCTCGAAGGCGCCTTGCCAAGGGGGAGACTGCGTGGTGTTCAGACACCACGACAGTGCCGAAAGTTGCCGGGTTTGTCACCCGCCCACATCCGGTGGAAAACCAGCCTAGCGGGGCCGGTGTAGCAAATTGTGAATGCATGTAGAGCCGAGCCCATGCCCGGCTGGCCGGCGGCAAGCAGCGAGGTGTGCGGACCAAGGTTCGCACCCACCGGTAGCGCCGGGCGATGCCCGGCCAAGGTGTGCGGACCAACGGTCCGCACCTACCTTCAGGAAACGCCGGCGCCCTTGGCCTGTACGTCGGCGTGGTACGACGAGCGCACCATCGGGCCGGAGGCCACGTGGCTGAAGCCCAGCTCGTAGCCGTAGTCTTCCAGCGCCTTGTAGTCTTCCGGGGTCCAGTACTTCAGCACCGGGTGGTGGTGCGCGGTCGGCTGCAGGTACTGGCCGATGGTGATCATGTCCACGTCATGCGCTCGCAGGTCGCGCATGGTGGCCTTGATCTGTTCGAAGTCTTCGCCCAGGCCCAGCATGATGCCGCTCTTGGTCGGCACCTCCGGGTGCTGCGCCTTGAAGTTCTTCAGCAGGTTCAGCGACCACTGGTAGTCCGCACCCGGGCGCACGTTGCGGTACAGGTCCGGTACGGTTTCGATGTTGTGGTTGAACACGTCCGGCGGGTTCTGCGCCAGGATCTCCAGCGCGCGCTCCATGCGGCCCTTGCCACGGAAGTCCGGGGTCAGCACCTCGATGCGGGTGCCCGGCGACTTCTCGCGGATGGCGGTGATGCAGTCGACGAAGTGCTGGGCACCACCGTCGCGCAGGTCATCGCGGTCGACGCTGGTCACCACCACGTACTTCAGGCCCATGTCGGCCACGGTCTGGCCGAGGCTGGCCGGTTCGTTGGCATCCGGCGGCTTCGGGCGGCCGTGGGCCACGTCGCAGAACGAGCAGCGGCGGGTGCAGACCTCGCCCAGGATCATGAAGGTGGCGGTGCCGTGGCCGAAGCACTCGTGGATGTTCGGGCAGCTGGCTTCCTCGCACACGGTCACCAGGCGGTTCTCGCGCAGCTTGGCCTTCAGGTTCTGCACGGCATTGCCCGAAGGAATGCGCACGCGGATCCAGGACGGCTTGCGCAGCACCGGCGCGTCGGCGAACTGCACCGGCGAGCGGTTGATCTTGTCACCGCCCAGCTGCTTGACCCCGGCCTGCAACGGCGCGGCGGACGGGGAGTCGCCCTGCACGATCTGCAGGGGAATGGAACGGGCGGTGGTTTCAGTCATGGCAGTTCCGGGGAGCGGTCAGGCGGCCGCAGAAAGATCGGGCAGTTCGGGGGTGTGCTGCAGCAGCAGGCCGAACTGGCGGGCCAGGTGGTCCAGCAGCACCGGCTTGACGGCCTCCATCCCGGAGGGGCCACCCAAGTCTACCACCGAGGTCACCTGCAACCCCTGGTAGCCACAGGGATTGATGCGGTGGAAGGGTTCCAGGTCCATGGCCACGTTGAAGGCCAGGCCATGGAAGGTGCAGCCGCGACGCACGCGGATGCCAAGTGCAGCGATCTTGGCGCCACCGACATAGACGCCCGGAGCACCCTCGCGGCGTTCGGCGCCGATGTTCCACTCGCCCAGCGTATCGATGATGGCCTGTTCGATGCGGCACACGTAGTCGCGCACGCCGATGCCCAGCCGCGGCAGGCGCAGCAACGGGTAGACCACGATCTGGCCGGGGCCGTGATAGGTCACCTGGCCGCCCCGGTCCACATGCAGCACCGGGATATCGCCCGGCGCCAGCACATGCTCGTCCTTGCCGGCCTGGCCCAGGGTGAACACCGGGTCGTGCTCGACCACCCAAAGTTCGTCGGCATCGGTGTCGCTGCGCTGGTCGGTGAAGCGCTGCATGGCGCGCCACACCGGCTCGTACGCCTGGCGGCCGAGGTCACGGACCACCGCCGGACGCGGCGCGCGGTCTTCCGGGGCGGCGTCGGCCGGGCAGCTGTCGGCTACAGCGTCCACTTCACTTCCGGGTGGTCGCGCAGCGCCTGGTGCGCCAGGTCGTACTGTTCGCGGCTCTCGGCCTTGAACACGATGCGGACGGACACGTACTTGCCGTTGGAGGAATGCTTCCAGCTGATGCGTTCATTGACGACATCGATGCCGGCAGCCAGCAGCAGGCGGGGGAGCTCATGTTCCAGGCCGCGGTTGGCCGGGCCCATGGCGCTGAGCTCGAACTGGCCGGGGAACTGGAAGCCGTGGTCGGGGTTGTCGGACTTGATTTCCATGGACCCATTATCGGGCCGCAGGGCAACAAACCCAAGAGTATTCATCAAAGTCAAAGGCGGCACGGGCGAGCCGCTGCGTTGCAGGGAGCCGCGGCGCCCCTGATGGCCAAACGCCAGCTGACTGGAACCGGCACGCTGCGGGCCGGATCCGGCCATGGCACCGATCGCACGCATGTAACGAATTGTGTCCGCCGGACAATGTTGTTTTCGGAACAGACAAGTGATCGGAAAGCGCTCGTTCCGTCACGTACTCACGCGTACCGTGTCGTTGCATAAAACGACAGACAACCGCCCCCTTCCCCATGAGCATTCCATCCATGCGTAGCGTCGCAGTCCTCGGGCTGTCCGGCCTGCTGGCCGCCACCCTCCCCCTCGCCGCCCAGGCGGCCGAACAATGTGGCCCGGACGCGATGCGCGACCACCCGCCGCAGATCAACTTCCGCGTCGACAACGACCTCTTCGGTGGTCGTCACCAGGACCAGGGCTATACCAACGGCGCGCAGCTGACCCTGGTCTCGCCCAACCTGGTCGACTACACCGACGACCCCTGCCTGCCGCGCATGGCGCGCTGGGTGAACCAGTACCTGGAAGGCCTGCACCCCGGCAAGTTCGAGCAGCAGAACATGATCTTCAGCATCGGCCAGGGCATCTTCACCCCGACCGACCCGACCCGCCGCGACCTGATCGAGGACGACCGCCCGTATGCCGGCGTGCTGCTGGCCAGCTTCGGTTTCAACGCACGCAGCGGCGACCGCCTGCAGACCACCCAGCTGGCCGTGGGCGTGGTCGGGCCCTGGGCACAGGGCAAGCAGGTGCAGGATGCGGTGCACAACATCCTTAACGACAAGAAGTTCGAAGGTTGGGACAACCAGCTGCACAACGAGCCGGTGTTCATGCTGACCCACGAGCGCATGCGCCGCTGGCCGGCCGATGCCAGCGTCAATGCCGGCGGCTGGGGCTGGGATGCGATCAGCCACTATGGTGGTGCGATCGGCAACCTGGAAACCAAGGCCAACGCCGGTGGCGAAGTGCGCTTCGGCTGGAAGCTGCCCGACGACTTCGGCAGCACGCCGCTGCGCCCGGCCGGCGAGAACACCGCGCCGACCCGTGGCGGCCGCCCCAGCGGCTGGTCCTGGCACCTGTTTGCGACCACCGACGCGGCATGGGTGATCCGCGACATCACCCTGGACGGCAACACCTTCCGCAACAGCCACAGCGTGGACAAGCGCCACGTGGTCGCCCTGGGCGGCTACGGCATCGCGGTGATGCGCGGGCGCTGGAAGTTCGCAGTGGCGCGCTACCACAGCACCCGCGAGTTCAATGGCCAAAGCCAGTCGCCGGTATTCGGAAGCTTCACCATCAGCCGCTCGCTGTAAGCGAGGGGCTGATGGTGAAGCGGGTAGGTGCCGACCGTTGGTCGGCACACCGGTTTGAATCGCTCGCTGTAAGCGAGGGGCTGATGGTGAAGCGGGTAGGTGCCGACCGTTGGTCGGCACGCCGGTTTGCATCGCTCGCTGTAATCGAGGCGCTGATGGTGAAGCGGGTAGGTGCCGACCGTTGGTCGGCACACCGGTTTGCGTCGCTCGCTGCATAAGGCACATCTTCCGCCGGGCATGGCCGGCGGCATTGCCCGGGCAAAGGTCGAAACGAGTGACCTCCAGGCCGCGTTGACCCTCGACTGGGTCCACCCGATCACAGGCCAGCGACGAAGCGGGCTGAAAGTACAACTTCTCTCATGGCACGACCGCTGGCGCCACGCTATCTCTGTCCGCACTCCGAGCAGAGGTTCTGTCATGCACCATCACCCACACGCGTTTCGCATGGCATTGGGCATAGCAATCACCGCATGTGCCACCTTCCCGACCACCACGTCGGCTGGCGATCTGGTTGAACACTGGATGGAGACCTCACAGGAAGAGGTCCTCGCCTACTGGACGAATGAAAGACTCGCTGCCGTACCCGACAAGGGAGAGGCTGCCATCAAGCCACCGGGGCAGGATCCACTGCAGACCGACGGTGACCCATGGCGGGGTACTGGCCCACACCCTGCGGGTGTCGGGCGGCTGTTCCTGACCCGCCCGGATGGCGAGGACGCTTCGTGCACCGCCACCGTGGTCGACAGCCTTGGTGGCGACATCCTGGTGACAGCATGGCATTGCCTTGCGCAGCTGGACGAACACGGTGCCGTCCACTGGAGTCGCCACCTTCTCTTCGCACCGATTTTCGAGAATGGCACTGCGCCGCTGGGAAAGTATCCAGTACGACGGATCGTCGCACCGCAGGCCTCCATTTCCGGCGCACTCGACACCAGTTTCCTGCAGACCCACACCGATGCATCCGGCCAAGGACCCGCGCACCACGCTGGCAACCAGGCCATCCGCTTCGATGAGCGCCCCGCAGCCGGTCCCCGCGTTACGTTCGGCTACCCCGTTTCAGCCAATGGCATCGGCCTCATCCCGCCAACACCCTGGTACGAATTCGGAAATCCCGAATACACCGGCCAGCAACTGGCCTATTGCGCAACTGCACGCGTTGAACTGTCGCCGTGTCGACCCTTGGGTTCGGAGAAGATTCTTCAGTGGGGCCTTGCCTGCGTGCAGGGCCCGGGTTCGAGCGGCGGACCGGTGCTGGAACAGTTTGATTTCGACAGCGGCCATGGAATCGTTGTGGGGGTAAACAGCATGGGCGTGGTCAACGACGGCCGCGCCCACCTGTGTTCGGCCGAGACCGAGGCACTGGCCGAACGTGCCTACTGGTACATCCAGCAGCACACCCCGTGAAACTTCAAGGTTCTCCATTCAAGCCCGCATCGCGTTCCAACAGAGAAACGAAAAGGCCGGCATTCGCCGGCCTTTTCGTTCACCACGCCTGAGCGTGGATCACTCCGATTCCCACCACATCCAGAAGCTGTCCCACAGGCGCTTGAAGAAGCCGGCCTGCTCGACGGCAGCCACGGCCACCAGCGGTGCCTCGGCGATGACCTTGCCATCCAGGGTGACCTTCACGGTGCCGATCTGCTGGCCAGCGGTGAACGGTGCTTCCAGGGTCTTGGGCACATCGATGCTCGGCTTCAGGTCGTTGTAGCGGCCGCGCGGCACGCTGACCAGCATCGGCTGCGCCACGCCCAGCTGCACCTTGTCGGTGGTGCCCTTCCAGACCTTGTGCTCGGCCACGGCCTTGCCCGGCTCGTACAGGCGATGGGTCTCGAAGAAGCGGAAGCCCCAGTTCAGCAGGGCCAGGCTGTCATCGGCACGCTGCTTCTCCGACGCACCGCCCAGCACCACCGCGATCAGGCGCTGGTCGCCACGCTGGGCCGAGCTCATCAGGCAGTAGCCGGCCTCCGAGGTGTGGCCGGTCTTGATGCCGTCCACGCTGCCATCGCGCCACAGCAGCAGGTTGCGGTTCGGCTGCTTGATGTTGCCGACCTGGAATTCCTTGATCTTGTTGTACGCGTAGGTTTCCGGGTAATCGCGCACCATCGCGCGGCCCAGCAGCGCCAGATCGTAGGCGGTGCTGTGGTGGCCCTGCGCGGTCAGGCCATGGGCGTTGACGAAGTGCGAGTCCTTCATGCCGATCTTGGCGGCGTAGCTGTTCATCAGCGAGGCAAAGGCCTCTTCGCTGCCAGCCACATGTTCGGCCAGGGCAATCGCGGCGTCATTGCCGGACTGGATCGCCATGCCCTTTTCCATGTCTTCCAGGCGTGCAGTCTGGTTGACCGGGAAGCCACTGTAGCTGCCGTCGGTACCGGCGCCACCTTCGCGCCAGGCGCGCTCGCTCATCATCACCTGGTCATCTGCACGGACCTTGCCGTTCTTGACCTCGGCGGCGATCACGTAGGACGTCATCACCTTGGTGATGCTGGCCGGGGCCAGCTGCTCATGGGCGTTTTCACCGGCCAGCACCTGGCCGGTGGCGTAATCCATCAGCACCCAGGCCTTGGACACGCTCGGCGCCGGGGCCGGCGGAGTGGCGACGGTAGCCGGGGCGGCAGCGGCGGCGGGCGCCGGCGTGGCCGGAGTCGGCAGCGGCGTCTGGGCGGAAGCCAGGCCCACCACCAGGGTGGCGGCCAGGGCGGTGGCGGCGGAACGGAAATTCATTGGACAGCAGGCTCCAGGGGACGGCCGGGAATGGAGGGTGGAACGTAACGGCCATTGTAAGGCCGGGGGAGCATGGGCCGGCAGCACCGGCCCGGGCGGATCAATCCTTGACGATCTGCGGCGAACCCAGGCCAAGACCGGCGATGCGACCGACAAGTTCCGCAGCACTGGCATGGTCGCTGGCGGGAACGCGCAGGCGGAACAGGGTACGGCCACCGGCGGCGATGTCACTAATGGTCGCGCCGACGATGCCGGCGGCACTGAGCTGGCCCATCGCACGGTTGGCGTTGTCGCGGTTGGAGAAGCTGGCGACCTGCACCATCACCGCGCCCACCATCTGCTGCGACAGGCTGGGCGCCGCCGGGGCGGCACGCACCGGTGCCGGTGCCACCGTGCGCGGGGCCGTGCTGGCGACAACGGCCGGGGCCGGCGCGGGGTTGCGCACCACGGGCGCACTCGGCGGCAGGCTGCTGACCGCCACGTCCGGCGCGGTGCTGGCCACGCCCTGGGTGGTGGCCGGCTGGCCACGCGCCGGGGCGCCATCGGTGGGCAGGCGGTTGACCAGGCGATCGATGTCGCTGTCGGTGGAAGCACGCGGAGCCGGCACCGGGCGCGCACTGGCCACGGCGGTGGCGGCGGCAGCTTCAGCAGCGCGACGCTCGCGGCGCGACGGCTTCTGCGCCATCAGGTTGCTCTCGCCCGGCTGCAGCGCGCGCACCTCGACATTGCCGGTACCGCGCTGGGTGATGCCCAGCCGCACGGCGGCGGCGTAGCTGAGATCGACCACGCGGCCATCATGGAACGGGCCACGATCATTGACACGCACGATCACAGACTCGCCGTTGTCCAGATTGGTCACGCGGGCGAAGCTGGGCAGCGGCAGCGTCTTGTGCGCGGCGGTGAACTGGTACATGTCGTAGACCTCGCGGTTGGAGGTCAGGCGGCCATGGAACTTGGCGCCGTAGTACGACGCGGTGCCACGCTCGACGTAGTTGCGGGTGTCGTCAAGCACGTTGTACGACTTGCCCAGCACCACGTACGGCGTCTTGTTGCCGATCGCCGAGCGCTCCTCGGCGGTCACTTCCGGCTCGGGAATGCAGGCCACGTTGGGAATGTAGGTGGGCGTGCTGTCCTTCACCCCCGGCTTGTACAGCCCACCGGCGGTGTAATTGCCGCGGGTGCTCAGGTCTTCCTTGGCCGCCGCATACGGCGAACCTTCAGGGCAGTGCGCCGGTCGCGAACCACGCCCCTGCACCAGCGTGCCGCCGGACTTGCCACCATGGCCGGCCGTGGCCGGCTTCTTCGGCGCGCTGCTGCAGGCCGCCAGCGCGAGGACGATCAAGCTCGGGACCAGCCATCTGATGTTCATGCCGGGGGCAGCTCCTGTCCGGCGATGGCCTGGGACAGCTGGAACACGGCCATCGCGTACATCTTCGAGAGGTTGTAGCGGGTGATCGCGTAGTAGTTCTGGAAGCCCAGCCAGTACTGCTTGCCGGTGCTGCCTTCAAGCGTGATTGGCGTGGCGGTGGCGCCCGACTGCACCGGCGCGCTGGGCTGGTAGCCGCGCTGTGCCAGGTCGGCCAGCGACCAGGTGGGCATCCATTCGGTCGGGTTGAACTCTTCGCGGCCCGGCGCCAGCGTGGCCGGTACGGCAACCTGGCCACCACGCACCCAGCCGCCCTTCTTCACGAAGTAGTTGGCGATGGACGAGAACACGTCGTCGTAGCTGTTGAACAGGTCGCGACGACCATCGCCGTTGCCGTCCACTGCGTAATCGAGGTAACTGGACGGCATGAACTGGCCCATCCCCATCGCACCGGCATAACTGCCCTTGAGCGTGGTGATGTCCAGCTTTTCTTCGCGGCCCAGCTCGAACAGCTTGGCCAGCTCGTCGCGGAAGAACAGCTCGCGGCGCACTTCGCGTTCCAGCTTGGCCGGATCGCCGCTGCGCGGGTAGTAGAACGCCAGCGTGTACAGCGCATCGAGCACGCGATGGCTGCCGGCATTCTTTCCGTAGCTGGTTTCCACGCCGATGATCGCCACGATCACTTCGGCCGGCACGCCGGTGCGCTGCTGCACGCGATCCAGTTCGGCGCGATGCTCGGCCAGGAACGCGCGGCCGCCATCGATACGTGCCTTGCTGATGAACATCGGCCGGTATTCGTTCCACGGCTTGACCCGCTCGGCCGGGCGCGACATCGCCGCGATGATCGGCTGGCGGACCTGCGCCTGGTCGAGCACGCCGCTGATCTGCTCCGGCTTCAGGCCATAGCGCTTGGCGGTATCGGAAATGAAGCGGGCCCGCGCAACCTCGAACGGCACCGGGGTGAGATCGACCGGCGGCGCGGTAGCCGCAGTGGCTTCGGGTGCAGCCTCGGCCGGCCCATGGGCCTTGGTGACGGGCTGGCGCGGCGTACTGCTGGCCTGGGGCGAAGACGGTGGGGACTTCGGCTGGGTCGCGCAGGCGACCAGGCCGAGGGTGAGCATGCAGGCCAGAGTGCGTCGAATCATCGTCGCAGGTTAGCAGGTCATGGATGAATTAAAACCCCTAACACCATGAATCACAACGATTTGCCCGCGTTCAGCGGGAAATGTGAAGACGTCGTGATCGTGCTTCCCCATTCAGAGAGAGGTGGCCGGTTGCGTCCCCATCCCCGCAGACGCAACCGGCGACCGGATCCGGTCGATACCTGCGCGGCTGCCGCTCCCCAGTGGCAGTGCCCCGCGCTCCTTGTATCCGTTGGATCAGTACTGCTCCCGCCCGACGCCCCCTCGCGCTGCAACGATTGACGGCGCGCCGTGCCGAACGGGCCGCCATTGTGCAGGCCGATTACGACAAGTCCATTGATCAGGATCAACGCGGCGTAAAAATGTGAACCCTTTAACAATTTTTCCGGACTTTGGTCAGTGGGCGGACGTCCTCGCGTTGTTGTGGGAACGCTTCCACAACAGGCGTTGCGCAGGCGGTAGAGTCGACTGTTAGTCGACTGCTCCTGCTTCGGTGGTGAAATCCCGCGCTGCGCGCGATAGTCGACTGACAGTCGACTCTACCTCCCGGCCCACTATCCACCGTGCACGGGCCGGTGCCCCCGCACCGCCATCACCAGCCCGATACCCGCCAGCAGCGACACCGCTGAGGTGCCGCCATAGCTGATCAACGGCATCGGAATGCCCACCACCGGCAGCAGCCCGGAAATCATCCCGCCATTCACCAGTACATAGACGAAGAACGCCAACCCCAGGCTGCCGGCCAGCAACCGCGCGTGCGTGTCGCGCGCATGCACCGCGATCCACAGGCAGCGCCCGACCACGAACAGGTACAGCGCGAACACAGTGGTCACGCCGATCCAGCCGAACTCTTCGGCCAGCACCGAGAACGCAAAGTCCGTGGTGTACTCGGGCAGGAAATCCAGCGTGGCCTGCGTGCCCTGCCCCCAGCCACGCCCGTCCCAGCCACCGGATCCGATCGCGATGCGCGACTGCAGGATGTTCCAGCCGGTGCCGAGTGGATCGGCCGCCGGGTCGAGGAAGGTCAGCACGCGATCCTTTTGGTACTGCCGCAACAGGCCGAACCAGGCCAGCGGCGCGGCCACGGCCAGGCCCGTCGCGCCGGTCGCTACCCAGCCCCAGTGCAGCCCGGCCAACAGCAGCGCGAACACGCCGCTGGCGGTGACCAGCGTGGCGGTGCCGAGGTTGGGCTGCATCAGGATCAACACCGCGGGTACGCCGATCAGCACGGCGGCGGTCAGTACGGTGCGCGGCGACGGTGGCAGCGCTTGCCGGTGCAGGTACCAGGCCATCATCAGCGGCAGGCTGAGCTTGAGCAGCTCGGACGGCTGCAGGTAGAACACGCCGAGATTGAGCCAGCGCTGCCCATACTTGCCGGTGCCGATCACGTACACCGCCATCAGCGGCAGCATCGACAGCGCGTAGATCGCAGGGGTCCACGCGCGCAGTCGCAGCAGCGAAACGCGCGACAGCAGCCACATCGCGGCCAGGCCACCGGCAAAACGCGCCGCCTGCCCGGCCACCGGGCCGGACACGCTGTGCAGCACCGCCAGGCCCGCCGCCATCAGGATCAACAGCGCGGCCAGCAACGGCAGATCGATCGTGCGCACTGCCTCACGGCAGCCGCCAAGCAGTCGTTTCCATTCCACGCGGGCACGGTAGCAACGCGCGCTTGCGTGAAGCTGTCATGGCGCATGTGCATGTGTAGCGCCGGGCCATGCCCGGCGCGGGGCCTGCGTGCACGGTACGAAGGGCAGCCGAGCATGGCTCGGCTCTACAGGAATCAGGAGCAGGAAGCGCGGCGGCTAGCCGTAGCCGCCGTGCACCGGGTTGTGGCTGCGCACCGCCATCACCAGGCCGAAGCCGGCCAGCAGCGATACGGCCGAAGTGCCGCCGTAGCTGATCAGCGGCATCGGCACGCCCACCACCGGCAACAGGCCGGAAATCATCCCGCCGTTCACCAGCACGTAGACGAAGAACGCCAGGCCGGTGGCACCGGCCAGCAGGCGCGAGTACGAATCGCGCGACTGGCTGGCGATCCACAGGCAACGCCCGATCACCAACAGGTACAGGGTCAGCACCAGGGCCACACCCATCCAGCCGAACTCTTCGCTCAGCACCGAGAACGCGAAGTCGGTGGTCTGCTCGGGAATGAAGTTAAGGTGGGACTGCGAGCCCTCGCCCCAGCCCTTGCCATCGAAGCCGCCGGAACCGATCGCGATCTTCGACTGGATGATGTTCCAGCCGGCCCCCAGCGCATCCATCTCCGGGTCCAGGAACATCATGATGCGGTCCTTCTGGTACGGCCGCAGCAGCCAGAACCAGGCCACCGGCGCAACCGCGGCCACGCCGCCCACGCCCAGGCCGACCCACCACCACGGCAGGCCCGCCAGCAGCAGCACGAACACGCCGCTGGCGGCGATCAGCACGCCGGTACCGAAGTCCGGCTGCAGCATCACCAGGCCGGTCGGCACGCCGATGATGATCAAGGCCACCAGCACGGTGTTGAAGCGCGGCGGCAGCGGCATCTTGTGCAGGTACCAGGCCACCATCATCGGCAGGCTGACCTTCAGCAGCTCGGCCGGCTGCAGGTAGAAGAACTTCAGGTCCAGCCACTGCCGGCCGTACTTGCCGGTACCTAGCACGAACACCGCCAGCAGCGGGATCATCGAGATCGCATAGATCATCGGCGTGGCCGAGCGGATGCGCAGGATCGGCACCCGCGAGATACCCCACAGTGCGGCCATGCCCACCGCGAAACGCGCGCCCTGGGCCATCACCAGGCCGTCGCCACCGGCACTCTTCAACGTGGCCAGGCCGATCACCATCAACGCGCCCAGGGCCAGGCACAACACCCAGTCCAGCGTGCTGAAGAAGCGGCGCAGCATGTCGCCGGCCCAGCGCAGGAACACTTTCATCGTGCGGGCTCCGCAACCGTCGGGCGTGGCGTGGCCGGCAGTGCGGCAGCGGCCGGTGTGCTCGGCTGCGGCGCAGGGGCCGGTTCGGGCGTGGGTGCACCCACCTGCACCGGGTGTTCGCCCAGCTGCGCGGCCGCCAGGTCACCGGCCTGGCGCGCGCCGGCGTCTTCGTTGTCGAACGCGGTGGCGCCGATGGCGGTGGTGCCACGCTCGCTGTCCAGCGGCTGCATGCCTTCGGGCATCTTGCCCAGCAGGTAGGCGTCGAACACCTTGCGTGCGATCGGCGCAGCAGCCGAACCACCGTAGCCACCACCTTCCACCGCCACCGCGATCGCGATCACCGGGTTTTCGACCGGCGCGAAGCCGACGAACAGCGCGCGGTGGCGCAGGTGCATCGGCAGGCTCTTCGGGTTCACCGCGGCGGTGCCCTTGCGGCTGATGACCTGCGCGGTACCGGTCTTGCCGGCCATCACGTACGGCGCACCGACCGCCACGCGCCAGCCACTGCCGCCGGGCCGCATGGTCGCCATCATGCCCTCGCGCACCGCCTGCACGTTGTTGGGGTTGGGGCTGACCGGCTTGCTCTCGCCGGGCGGTGTCGCGGTCCAGTCGCTGTCGAAGCCGTCGCGCTGCTGGATCACCAGGTGCGGGGTGCGCAGCTGGCCGTCGGCCAGGCCGCTGACGCCGCGCGCCAGCTGCAGCGGGGTGACCTTCCAGTCGCCCTGGCCGATGCTGATGTTGACCGTATCGCCGGGGTACCAGGCTTCCTTGCGGCTCTTCCGCTTGTAGGCCGGCGACGGCAGGATGCCGCCGATCTCGCCGGTGAGGTCGATGCCGGTCGGCTGGCCGAAGCCGTAGTACTCCATGTAATGGTCGAAGCGTTCGATGCCCAGGTCCAGCGCCAGCTTGTAGTAATAGGTGTTGACCGACTCGGCGATGGACTTGCGCAGGTCGGTCCAGCCGTGGCCGCCACGATGCGCATCACCCCAGCCACGGCTGGTGCCGGGCAGGTAGAACATGCCGGTGGACAACACCTTGTCTTCCGGGCGGCGCACGCCCGAATCCAGGCCGGCCAGGCCGATCAGCGGCTTCAGCGTGGAACCGGGGGCAACGCCACCGAGCACCAGGCGGTTGAACTGTGGCCGCGACGGGTTCTCGTTCAGCGCCTTGAAGTCGGCATGGGAAATGCCGTTGACGAACAGGTTGGGGTCGTAGGACGGCAGGCTGACCATCGCCAGCACCTCGCCGGTACGCGGGTCCATCGCCACTGCCGAGCCTTCCTGGTCACCGAACGCGGCCACCATTGCGCGCTGCAGGTCGGCGTCGATCGACAGCCGAAGGTCGGCGCCGGACTGCGCGGCCACCCGGCCGATGGTGCGGATGGCACGGCCCTGTACGTTGGTTTCGACCTGCTCGTAGCCGACCTTGCCGCGCAGCTGCTGCTCGTAATAGCGCTCCAGGCCGGACTTGCCGATGTGGGTCAGCGCGGCATTGCCTTCGCCGAGGATCTCCAGATCCTTGTCGTCGACACGGCCGACGTAGCCAATGATGTGCGCGAACAGGTCGCCGTACGGATAACGCCGGGTCAGGTAAGGCTCCAGCTCGACGCCGGGGAAGCGCCAACGGTCGACGGCGAAGCGCGCCATCTCCTCGTCGCTCATGCGCAGCTTCAGCGTGACCGGCAGGAACTTGCGGCGCGCCTTGCGCGACTTGTTGAACGCTTCCAGCTCTTCCGGGCTGATGCTGATGATCTTCGCCAGCCCTTCCAGGGTGGCGTCCATGTCCTTGACCTTGTCCGGCGTCACGTCCAGGCGGAACGCCGGCACGTTCTCGGCCAGCAGGCGACCGTTGCGGTCGTAGATCATGCCGCGCCCGGGCACCACCGGCCGCGGCTTGATGCGGTTGGCCTCCGAGCGGGTGGCATAGACGTCGTGGTCCAGCACCTGCAGCTTGAAATACCAGCCGCCCAGGCCCAGCAGGCAGACCAGCACGCCAAGGAAACCCAGCGCCGCACGGCGGCGGAACTGTTCGGCTTCGGCGTGCGGGTTCTTGACCTGGCGGCGCGGGATCATGGCTCAGCGCCCGCGCTTGCCAAAGCGCACCGCATCGAGCAGCACGAACACCAGCGGCCACAGGCCCATGCCCAGCAGCGGCGCCCACCAGTACGACCACGGCAGGGTCGGCTCGCCCACCAGGATATGCACCAGTGCGCTGACGATGCGATCGTTGAACAGCAGGCCGCCAATGGCCAGCATCTGCTGCGACATCGGGAAGAAGCGGATGCGGGCGCGGAAACGCTGCAGGATGAAGGCCAGCATCACCAGCCGCAGCGCCTGTTCGCCGAGCACGCCGCCGTACAGCAGGTCGGCGACCACGCCGCTGGCAAAAGCGATGCCCAGGCCGACGCGCTCGGGCGTCTCGATCACCCAGTACGCCAGCACCAGCGCCAGCCAGTACGGGCGCAGTGGCTGCAGCAGCGCCGGCAGCGGCAACAGGCCCAGCAGCAGGGCCACTACCAGGCTGGCCGGCAATACCCACGGGTTGTCGCGAAGGCGGCTCATCGCTGGGCCTCCGCAGCGGGCGGGGGCGGTTCAGTCGCTTGCGGCACGGTCGACGCGGCTTCGGCTGGCGATGGGGCCGGCGGCGCGGCCTGGCGGCGCGCGTTGGTCGCAGCCGGCGTTGCCGTCGCAGGCGCAGGCGTTGCCGCCACCGGAGCCGGGCCCGCGGCAGGCGAAGTGGCAGGCGGCGCTGTCGGCGCCGGTACAGCGGCCCCGGTGGCCGGGCCACCCGGAGCGGTCTCTTCCAGCTGCAGGCGCAGTTCCGGCGGAATGCGGATCGCTGCACCCGGGCGCAGCAGCAGCACATCGCGGCCGCGGTCCAGCTGGGCGGCCGGCTTCAGTTCGCCAACCAGGAAGGCATGGGTGTCGTCCGGGCGCAGGCCGGTGATGGTGCCGACCGGGAAGCCGGCCGGGAAGCGGCCACCGAGGCCGGAGGTGACGATCTCATCGCCCACTTCCACGCCGGCGCTGAGCGGGATGTCGCGCAGCTCAAGCGTGTCGCCGCGGCCGTAGACGATCAGGCGCACGCCGTTGCGGGCCACGGTGACCGGCACCGCGTGGTCGGGGTCGGTCAGCAGCAGCACGGTGGAGGTACCGCCGGTGACGCTGATCACCTGCCCCATCAGGCCACCGGCATCGATCACTGCCTGGCCGACATGCACGCCTTCGCGGCTGCCGGCGTCGAGCACCAGGCGCTGCTTCACCGGGTCCAGGTCGATGTCCAGGATCGGCGCCAGCTGCACGTCCAGGCCACTGCGCTCGGCCACGTTCAGCAGTTCGCGCAGCTGGGCGTTGTCCAGCGCGGCGGTCTGCAGGCGGGTCAGGCGCGCGTTGGCCAGCAGCAGCTGGTTGCGCAGTTCGCGGTTCTCGGTGACCAGCTGGGTGTGGCTGGCCGCGGAATCCTTGACCTGGTTGCCGAGCTTGCCGGGCAGGCCGGCCAGTGCCCATACCGGCTGCACCAGGCTGTTGGCCTGCTCGCGCAGGCGCGCCAGCCAACCGGCCTGGTCGTCAAGGACGATCAGGGTGATGGCCAATGCAAGGTAGGCCAGCAACCGCAGGGGGCTGGCGGCATCACCGGATCGGGAGGCAACGGGAGGACCGGCGTAGGGCGGCACGGCAACGATTCAACTGGCAGAAGGCGGAAGGGAAACACGCGGACGCCCCGCCGGTGCCGGCCCGCCATCGCGGCGGGCCGCACCCCGGAAGGGCGCGGCGGGCAGGAACGGCCGGGACGGCTTATTCCGGCGCAAAGAACTCGTTGCCGTGCATGTCCACCAGCTCCAGCGCACGACCACCACCACGGGCCACGCAGGTCAGCGGATCGTCGGCCACCTGCACGTGCAGGCCGGTTTCCTCGGAGATCAGGCGGTCCAGGTCGCGCAGCAGGGCGCCGCCGCCGGTCAGCACGATGCCGCGCTCGGCAACGTCGGCACACAGTTCCGGCGGGGTCTGCTCCAGCGCCAGCTTGACCGCGCTGACGATGCCCGACAGCGGTTCATGCAGGGCTTCAAGCACCTCGTTGGAGCTGATCTTGATCATCTTCGGCACGCCCTCGGCGAGGTTGCGGCCGGAGATCTCCAGCTCCTGCACCTCGGCCTGCGGGTAGGCACAGCCCAGCTCGACCTTGATGCGCTCGGCAGTGGCTTCACCGATCAGCATGCCGTGGTTGCGGCGCACGTAGTTGGTGATCGACTCGTCGAAGCGGTCGCCGCCGATGCGGACCGAGGCCGAATAGACGATACCGTTGAGCGAGATCACCGCCACTTCGGTGGTGCCGCCGCCGATGTCGATGACCATCGAGCCACGGGCTTCGGTGACCGGCATGCCGGCGCCGATCGCGGCAGCCATCGGCTCTTCGATCAGGTACACGTCACGGGCACCGGCTTCCTCGGCCGATTCCTTGATCGCGCGGCGCTCGACCTGGGTCGAACCGGCCGGCACGCACACCAGCACGCGCGGGCTCGGGCGCAGCACGCGCGACTTGTGCACCTTCTTGATGAAGTGCTTGAGCATCGCCTCGGTGTAGGTGAAGTCGGCGATGACGCCGTCCTTCATCGGGCGGATGGTGGTGATGTGGCCCGGGGTACGGCCGAGCATCTGCTTGGCCTCGGCGCCAACGGCTGCCACCGAGCGGGTGCCACCGATGGCACGGTCCTGGCGCACGGCCACGACCGACGGCTCGTTCAGCACGATCCCCTGCCCGCGCACGTAGATGAGGGTGTTGGCCGTGCCCAGGTCGATGGACAGGTCGTTGGAGAACATGCCACGGAGTTTCTTGAACATCTGAGGAAGGAGTCCTGAGGGGTGTCGTGCCCGCCGCGGGATGGCGAAAAAATGGGCAGAAATCGAGGCCGACAAGCCTAGCAACCCGCCTGCCGCCGAGCAAGGAAAAAACTAGCTGAACCCGCGTCTTCACAGGCTTTCGGCCTGATCGGGCATCACCCGGTTCTGGCCCTGAGCGGCACCAGCGGGTAACCTTTGCGCCGTCGGGCGCCCAAGGGCGCCGTTTGCTTGCCCGCTGAACCGGGCCGGCCCATCCCAAAATTCACCGCATAGGCTTACATCGATGTCCGCTCTGATCTGTGGTTCTCTTGCCTTCGACACCATCATGGTGTTCCCGGACCAGTTCAAGAATCACATCCTGCCGGACAAGGTGCACATCCTGAACGTGTCGTTCCTGGTCCCCCGCATGCGCCGCGAGTTCGGCGGCTGCGCCGGCAACATCGCCTACAACCTGCACCTGCTGGGCGGCCAGCCGATCCCGATGGGCACCGTGGGTTCGGACTTCGGCCCGTACCGCGAATACTTCGAAGGCCTGGGCATCGACCTGTCGCGCGTGCGCGTGATCGATGAGCTGTTCACCCCGCAGGCGTTCATCACCACCGACCACGACAACAACCAGATCACCGCCTTCCACCCGGGCGCGATGATGCGCTCCTACGAGAACCACGTGCGTGGCGTGCCGGGCGTGACCCTGGGCCTGGTCGGCCCGGACGGCCGCGAGGGCATGATCCAGAACGCGCAGGAATTCCACGAAGACGGTATTCCGTTCATCTTCGACCCGGGCCAGGCCATGCCGCTGTTCAACGGTCCGGAGCTGCGCGCCTTCATCGATCAGGCCGACTACGTGGTGGTCAACGACTACGAGTCGAACCTGCTGCAGGAGCGCACCGGCTGGGACGAGAAGGAGATCGTCAGCCGGGTCAAGGCCTACATCACCACCCGTGGCCCGAAGGGTGCGGTCATCCACACCCCGGAAAAGAGCTACGACATCCCGCCGGCGCACGAGCGCCGCGTGGTCGACCCGACCGGCTGTGGCGACGCCTTCCGCGCCGGCCTGATCTACGGCATCCAGAAGGGCTACGACTGGCTGACCATCGGCCGCATGGGCAACCTGATGGGCGCACTGAAGGTCGAGCACCCGGGCACCCAGAACCAGCGCTTCACCTTTGATGAGTTCAACGAGCAGTTCAAGCAGCAGTTCGGTTACGCGCTGAGCGCGTAAACGAACTGCCCGCGCATTCCACCTTATCCCCGCGCCTTCGGCGCGGGCGCTGCTGGGAATGCTGTTGGTAGGTGTCGACCTTGGTCGACACGCTGTTTGATTCCTGTAGAGCCGAGCCATGCTCGGCTTGCGCGCGCCACCGCGATCTGGCCGCAGAGCAGCCGAGCGTGGGCTCGGCTCTACATCATCAGGCGCCCTGCCAGGCAGCCAACAGCGCGCGGCAATCGGCGAAATGCCAGTCGGCGCGGCCCGGCCACGGGTTCTCCGGCAGGTTGACCAGCACGGTGTGGGTGCCCGCGGCACGGCCGCACTCCAGGTCGTAGGCGTGGTCACCGACCATCACCGCCTCGGCAGGCCCGATGCCCCAACGCCGCAGATGCTGCTGCAGGCCATCCGGTGAGGGCTTGGGCACCGCTTCATCGCGGCCGATGATGTCGGCATCGTCGAACAACGCCCCAACCCCGATCGCCTCCAGCGTCAGCTTCGCCAGCGCGTGGTCGTTGCGGGTCAGGATGCCCAGCCGGCAGCCCGCGGCCGCCAGCGCGCGCAGCAGCGTCACCGCGCCCGGCGCCGGCAGCGCGTCCTCGGCCAGCGCGCGCTCGTGATCCAGCAGCCACGCACGCTTGGCCTGCGCCGGCGCATCCGGCAGCGCCGCGATATGGTCGAGGATGTCTTCCTCGGCGGCGATCTGCAGCGCATGTCGGATCGCCGCGAAGTCATGCACGGCCACGGTCAGCGTGCCGTCCATGTCGAAGACCCAGTGGCGCACCTGCGCCAATGCCATGCTCATTCGCCCCCGGACGCGCAGGCCGGCTGCGATGCGCCCCCGCACAGCGTGCTGGCGGTGATCGCCTGCATGTAGCCGGCCACCTTCGCCGGCGCGATCCGGTACGGCAGATCGCGGCGCTGCTGGGCCGCATCCGCCGGCCGCCAGCCGTACTGGATCTGGTGGATGAAGCCGTTGCCCTGCAGGTAGGCCACCACCGCACCTTCCCCGAACGGCGCAGCCGGGCCGACCTTGTCGCAGAAGCCGCCAGCGACCGCGAATTCGACGCCGTTGAAGCGGTTGCTGCGCGCACTGGTGGGCGTGAACGTGCCCGCACAGAAACCGCGCGCCTTGTCCTGCTGCTGGGAAACCGCCACCTGCACCAGGGTGGCGCCGCTGGCCGCGACCTGCTTCATCACCTCGGCATCGGGCATCGGCAGGCGGTGGATCAGCAGATAGCCGCCACGCCAGCGTTGCAGGTCCTCGCCCGGTGGCAGGTACTCGGCCAGCACCTCGCCGTTGCCGCTGCGGTCGCCGTCCATCCAGGCCAGCGTCCAGCCCGCGGGAACAGCATGCTGCACCTGTTCGCCGTGCACCTTGAAGGCACTGCCCGGCTCACCCGCGGGCGGTGCCGCTGCGATCGCCGGAGCTGCGAGCAGCAACGCCGTCGCTGCGGCAAGGCATCGCATCACTGCCACCACTGCGGCATGCGGCTGGCGTCGACGCCACCGGTTTCGAACACAGCGGTGCGAGTGCCTCCGGCCTTGACCGGGAATTCGATGCTGATCGACTTGCCCTTGCGCGCCAGCTTCCACAGCGCCTTCTGGTCGGTGATGAACATCGCAATGGCCTCATCGGTCTTCGGGCGCCAGGCCGCCATCGACACCGGCTTGCCATCGTCCACGGTCACCTTCACCGTGCACTGCGGGCAGCGGAAATCGCCAGCCTGCAGCACCAGGTAAGCGTGCCGCTTCCACTCCGGGTGATCGCGGAACACCAGCTGCACCGGCTTGGCACCGCTGCCGTCCACGTCCACCCGTTCCTTGCTGTAGATCGACGCCGAGACCTGGCTGCCCTTGCTGCCGACCGGAATCTGGTTGTACTGCCACAGCCCCTGCATGCGGCGCAGGTCGCGCGCGGCATCGCCCTTGGCCTTTACTTCATCGAAACCGGCGGCGATGCGCTCGGCGGCGGCGGTGTCCTTGTACTGGTCCAGCAGCGAGGCACCATGCAGGCGCGCGCGTTCCCAGTCCTGCGCGGCCACAGCCATGTCGTACTGCTTGGCGACGTCCTCGGCCTTGGCTTCCTTCTGCGCCTGCACGGCGGCCGCGGCGGCTTCCTGCGCCTTGCGTTCCTCTTCCGGGTTGCTGCAGGCGGCCAGGGCCAGGGTGCAGACGGTGAGCAGGATCAGTCGTTTCATGGTGTGTTCCGTAAACATCCAACCGGCTTTCGCCCCGAGGACATTACTGTATCGCCTTCAGCAGCCACGCGGGCCCGGAGGAGCGTTCACTGGAACGGCCATACGGGAGAATCCGGCAGGTTCGGACACCCCTTTCCCGCGCGACGTGCTTGACCAACTGTGAAGAACTCTCCGCCCCCCGCACTCCATCCACGCACCGACATGGACGGCGGCAGCGTGTTCAGGCTTCTATCGCCTCGAATGTGCGTTTCACTCCAGACGTACGGCTTCACGCCATCGCTGTCACGCGCGCCGCCCCCATCCAACCGCACAGTTATATCGCCCTCGGGGCTGCGACTGACACGCGCACGGACCGGACCATCTTCCCAGAGTGCATCATCCGCAAGCTCCTGCAGATGTGTCCGTCCCGGCTCTGGCAGGGAAAGTCCAGCCAACTGCAACCCTCCGGCGAGGCTCTGCGCATTGAACAGGCCCAGGGCTATCGACCAAGCGATCTGAGCGGCTGGCATGGACCGCGGTGCTCCGTCCGCTTCGGTGCTGAAGTGGTCGAAATTAGCAAGCAGCAATCCATTGCAGAGCAGCATGGCCGCAGGTCCAATTCCACTACTGGACTCGTGGCGAGTAAACAGCAGCCACTCCCCATGACGGTACTGCCTGAGGCTCGAAGTGGTATCGGTGACGCCGGGAACCGTACCGGCAGAGAAATCGACCCGCGCCGCCCTGCCAATGGCCGTTTCCCAGCTATCTGCAGAACCTTCTGTAGCCAATGCACTGCCCGCCAGCACGGCGCCAACGAGCATGATGGATAACCTGATGCGTCGCAGTGACCGCCGCGCCCAGATCATGCCGGGCACTCCCCTGACACCCGTCGCAGATCGCCGACAGTACCGGCTTCCACGTGTTCCAGCACCGCCCAGTCCAGCAGAGAAACGGAGGCAGGCAGCGCAGGTTCTCGAGGAGATGCGCCGATGATGATCTCCCACCACGCCCCTATTGGAGCAGGCTGCGGTCCTCGCAGCGCGACCTCAAGTTCTGGCATCTCGCGGCCTTCCTTCCCGCTTCCGTCGGATGCACCACGCTTGTTCGCGCCAGTCTTCACAAAAACCAGCTTGAGATCGCCTTGAGGCGTGCGCTGCGCGCTTGCTCGGTAGCGCTCAACATCCGTGGCCCACTGCATGTCCCAGCTAGTCTTCTGATACTGGCCGTCCGAGCGGATGGGCATCGCTGTCTCCGCACTCAGCGACAACAGTGCTGCGTATTCGAACATCCGAGTGTAGAGGCGGGAATAGTCCTTCGTCGGAATGACGGAATCGAGATTTTCCTCGACGTCCCAGTTCACAACGTTGATCCCACACAGAAACATGTGAAACGGGCTTCCCGGTGCCGCACCGGCTGACATGACAATGTCCTGATTCCGGTATTGGGTCATCGTTCCGCGGAGAAGCTCGCTGCGGCCCGTACCATGTGCGACTTCCACCCATCCTGCATGTCGGTAAAGTGCACGCAAGGGTGAAACTGCATCTGAAGATTCCGCGACGTCGTGGGCCACAGCGGTAATGGAAGTCAACAACAGAAGTACTGCCAGGCCGTTTTTGCAGAGGCGGGTAATCCCACCCGAACTGCCGACGATGCTCGCGGGCACAGCCGCAGTCGGCAGGCTGATCGGCCGATCAACCGGTGTCGGGCCTTCAGCCGAGGAAAATGCATGTTGCATACGTCAGGCCTGTCAGGAGGGGGGACCTCTCCGTGCACGGCTTGATGCAGCCCCGCGCCCGTCAGAGCCCAGACGTTACGCCCAATCTTTTTCCGGAGATATGCAATAAATCAGAAAAGGGCAGCGCTGCGTTGGCCTTGTCTGCCGGAGTCTGCGGTCCTGACTCCATGAAAAAAGCGGCGGGTCACCCCGCCGCTCGTCAGATCATGCAAACACCAGTCGAGCATGGCTCGACTCTACAAAAAAAAGCGCCGGGGGATGCCCGGCGCTTTTTCTTACTTGGCTTCAGCCTTGGCCAGCATGTCCTGGACCGAGGCGGTGGTGATCGGGTGGTAGCCCGGCTTGGCCTTTTCGAAGGCCTGCTTGGCCAGCTCCAGACCCTTCGGGGTCTTCACCAGTTCGGCGTAGATCGGCATGATCAGCTTGCGACGGCCGACGCGCTCGATGAATGCAGCCGCGCCTTCATTGGCCTGCTCGTAACCGCTGCGGATCGCCAGCGGGTACCAGCGCATGGCGATCTCGCCATTCGGGGTGCCGGTGAAGTGGAACGCCTTGTCCAGCGTGGCCAGCTTGTCCAGCGGCTGGGTCGCGCCCAGGCCGTCGATGAAGCGCACCCATTCCTGCGTGCTCCAGTCGGCGATGACCTGGCTGCTCGGCACGGTGCCGGCGCTGGCAAACGCGATGCGCGCGGTATCGACGCTGCTGAAGTTGCGCGACTGCGCCTTGGTGGCGAAGGCCGGAATGCCCGGCTCGTCCAGCCACGCCTTCAGCTCGGCCTCGGTCACTGCCGACGGATTCTTCGGCAGCAGGTTCTTCTTCATGTAGTCGACGAACTGGTCGGTGTTCGCGCTCTGGAAGGCATGATCATCGAACCAGCCGCGCAGGAACGGGTCGAAGGTCTCGCGGCCGAAGCGCTGTTCCAGGAACTCCAGGAACCACGAACCCTTGACGTAGGCGACCTGGCTGAGGGCTTCGTCGGGGTCACGCTCGTTCAGCGGCGGCAGCGCCAGCGCCTGGTCGGCCGGGCTCATGTCCTTCACTTCGGCCAGCAGGTCGGTCTGGTCGATCTGCTTCTCCATCTCGGCCATCTCCTTGCCGTACAGGGCTTCGGTGATGCGGCCCTGGACGTAGGTGGTGAAGCCTTCATTGAGCCAGATGTCCTTCCAGCTGGCGTTGGTCACCAGGTTGCCCGACCAGCTGTGCGCCAGTTCGTGGGCGACCAGCGAGACCAGCGACTTGTCGCCGACGATCACGGTCGGGGTGGCGAAGGTCAGGCGCGGGTTTTCCATGCCGCCGAACGGGAACGACGGCGGCAGCACCAGCATGTCGTAGCGGCCCCAGCGGTACTCGCCGTACAGCTTTTCGGCAGCACCGATCATCTTCTCGGTGTCTTCGAATTCCTTGGCGGCCTTGTTGACCATGGTCGGCTCGGCCCAGACACCGGAGCGGCCGGAGATCGGCTCGAACACCAGGTCGCCGGCGGCGATGGCCAGCAGGTAGGACGGAATCGGCTGCGGCATCTTGAAGGTGTAGTCACCATCACGCGCCGCCTTCGGATCGTTGTCGGCGCTCATCAGCACCATCACGTCCGGGCGCGAGACCACGTGCGCGCTGTAGGTGAAGCGCACGCTCGGGGTGTCCTGCAGCGGCACCCACGAACGGGCGTGGATGGCCTGCGACTGGCTGAACATGAAGGGCAGCTTCTTGCCCTCGGTCATCGACGGTGCCAGCCACTGCAGGCCCGAGGCGGTCGGCGCGGTGTGGTAGGTCACTTCCACCTTGGCCGGCTGTTCCGGGGCCTCGATGGTCAGCTTGCTGCCGAACACCTTGTCAGCGGCGGCCAGCTCGAACTTCAGCGGGCTCCGCGCGCCATCGGCGGCGACGGCCTCGACCTTGGACACGGTCAGCTCGCGGGTGTCGAGCACCAGCTGCTTGGCGTCCTTCTGCTTCCATTCCAGGGTGTAGGTGGCGGTGCCGCCGATCTGCTTCTGGTCGAAGTCCAGCTTCAGATCCAGCGCGATGTCCTTGATGGCGACCTTGTCCGGCTCGGCGTACGAGCTTTCGTCGTGGCTGCGGTTCTCGGCGTTCACGGGGGCGGCGGGGGCCTTTTCGGCAGTCGGGGCGGCGGCGGGTGCGGCCGCCTCCTGGGAGCAGCCGGCGGCCAGGGCCACGGCCAGCGGAAGGAGCATCAGCGGATTACGCATGAATCGGGACCGTTACGGGGATCAAACCCCAATGGTACCTCCCCCGGGCCACGCAGGCGTTGCGCGGTGCGGGGTAATGGCCTGCCGGGCGCGAAGGCGCCGCGCCTTGGTGGGTGCCAACCTTGGTTGGCACGGATCCTTCATCGCTCGCGGCAGGCCGGTGCCGACCAAGGTCGGCATCTATAGGTAGGTGCCAACCTTGGTTGGCACGGATCTTTCATCGCTCGCGGCCGGGGCGTGCCAACCAAGGTTGGCACCCACCAGGGCAAGGCTTACAGCTTGTAGCCGGAGTGGATCGAGACGATGCCGCCGGTCAGGTTCTTGTAGTGGCAGCGCTCGAAGCCGGCCTGCCCCATCATCGCCTTCAGCTCATCCTGCGGCGGGTGCTTGCGGATGCTCTCGGCCAGGTACTGGTAGCTGTCCGAATCGTTGGCGAACAGCTTGCCCAGCTTGGGCAGAATCCTGAACGAGTGGAAGTCGTAGATCGGCTTGAACCAGTCCGCGGTGACTTCGGAGAATTCCAGCACGCGGGCCTGGCCGCCCACCTTCAGCACGCGGTACATCTCGCGCAGGCCGGCGTCCTTGTCGGTGACGTTGCGCAGGCCGAAGGCGATGGTGACCAGATCGAAGCTGTTGTCCGGGAACGGCAGGGCTTCGGCATTGCACTGCACGTAGTCCAGGCCGAGCACCAGGCCGCGGTTGGTCAGGCGGTCACGGCCGACCGACAGCATGCCGGCGTTGATGTCGCCCAGCACTACCGAACCCTCGGCGCCGACGCGTTCCTTCAGCAGCGCGGCGATGTCGCCGGTGCCGCCCGCCAGGTCGAGCACGCGGTCGCCCGGCTTCACCTGCGCGGTCGCCACGTAGTAGCGCTTCCACGCCCGGTGCACGCCCAGGCTCATCAGGTCGTTCATCAGGTCGTAGTTGCGCGCGACCGAGGTGAACACCTGGCCGACCAGCTTCTGCTTGTCCTTGGCGGCGACGTCGCGGAACCCGAAATGGGTGGTACCGGCTTTGTAGGGGGATTCGCTCATGGCCCCGATTATCGCACCGCCGGGGGCCAGCGGCACCCCCTGCCCGTATCATGGCGGGCCACGACTTACCGGAGCCCCGCATGATCACCACGCCCGACTACCAGGCCCTGCTGCAGACCGCCATTGCCGAAGCCCGCCAGGGGCTGGCCGAAGGCGGCGTGCCGATCGGCGCGGCGCTGTACCACAACGACGGCCGCCTGCTCGGCTGCGGCCACAACCGCCGCGTGCAGGAAGGCGATCCGTCGGTGCACGGCGAAACCGACGCCTTCCGCAAGGCCGGACGCCAGCGCCGCTACCAGGACACCATCATGGTCACCACGCTGGCGCCGTGCTGGTACTGCTCGGGCCTGGTCCGCCAGTTCAACATCGGCACGGTGGTGGTGGGCGAATCGCGCACCTTCCAGGGCGGCATCGACTGGCTGCGCGAAAACGGTGTCAACGTGATCGACCTGGACAACCAGGAATGCGTGGACCTGCTGGGCGGTTTCATTGCGCAGCATCCAGAGATCTGGAACGAAGACATCGGTGAATGAGCACCGCGCAGTGTCCTGTTGAACCCGCTTAATGAACGCTTCAGTGCCGGCATTCCGTTGTGCCGGCAGCGTTTGCGGCCATTGCCGTGAACCCGTGCACAGTCAGCTGCGCCCTGTGCATACGCTGCGGTAACACCCCACCCGGCCGCCGCGCCTAGGGTGGGGTTACCGGGGTCCCCTACCCCGGCGGAGCCAGCCATGTGCGCGCGCGCCGTACGACCTACGCCCGACCCGATCCTCGACACCATCCGCAGGCGCCTGCTGCATCACTACGCGCTGCACCAGCGCGGCCCCCTTTTCTGGACCGCCTACCAAGGGCTGCAGCTGGAACTGGTGCACGGCCATCCACGTGATCAGGTACGCCTCTGCAACGCGATGGCCGACATGGCCGAACAGATGGGCGCGGTCGAGCATGCACAGCTGATCGGCAATCGCCACACCGGCTCCACATCCCGCTGACGCGGCATGCACCGGCACATACGCCACACTCCGATGAACCCCCACTCCCTTTCCACTCAACCGAACTGGATTGTCATGCACGCTGAAGTCCCCACCATTCCTCCGGTCATCAACGTAGACGCCGAGCTTGATCACTGGCGCCGCCAACATGCCGAGGGCGCACTGCCGCACAACTCGTTCGGCTCCTACGTGCCATGGATCAAGTTCGCCTGTGATTCGCTGATCACCCAGCCGCGCGCCAGCGAGGCCGAACGTGACGAGATGTTCCAGACCCAGTACGCCCTGCAGATCATGCCGCGGTTGAGCGAAGCACAGGCCCGCGAGTTTGTTGATCGTTGCTGGCAGCATGTCTACCAGACCAGCCCGGTGCGCATCCAGGATGCGCCGCGCCTGCAACGCATGCGCGCCTGACTGCCGCTGCACGACGCCTCCACGCGCCACTGCTGATCATCCTCGTCACCTGAGTGGGACGACGACGATGAAAGCACGCAACCTGTTCAATACGATCGCCAAGAAGTCGGCGACCGCCACCGGCTCGCCATGGACCTTCCTGGCGGCAGTGGCCATCGTGATGGTGTGGGGCGTGACCGGCCCGCTGTTCCATTTCAACGACACCTGGCAGCTGGTGATCAACACCGGCACCACCATCATCACCTTCCTGATGGTGTTCCTGATCCAGCACACGCAGAACGCGGATACGGCCGCGATGCAGATCAAGCTGGACGAGCTGATCCGCGCTACGGCGGAGGCCAACAACGAACTGTTGGATCTGGAAGAACTGGACGAGGAACGGCTGGAAGAGATCCGCGCCGAATACGAGCGCATGGCCCGCGAGGCCGGTGACGCGCTGCTGCGCGTGCGCGCCTGCCGCGCGGCCCCGCGCGATGATGAAGCGATCTGACGGTAGCGCCGGGCCATGCCCGGCGAGCGCGATACCCGGAAGAATCCCACACGGGCCATCGCCCTCGGCTGATAACGGCGGACATCCCATCAGTGCAGACTGGCGCCATGTCCAGCCGTCATCTGGAACGTGGCCGCCACTCCCGTATCGGGGGCTACTACGTCCTCACCACGGTCGTACGCCACCGGCGCCCGGTCTTTGAAGATCCACGTTGTGCAACGTGTCTTGTGGATGCATTGAGGTATGTTGAACGCATGGGCCTCAGTCGGTCCTTTGCTTGGGTCGTCATGCCTGACCATCTGCATTGGCTGATGCAGCTGCGCGACGGATCACTGGCGCGCATGATGGGAACGGTGAAATCCCGCAGCAGCCGGTTGCTGGGGCAGCAGTTCGGCATACAGACGCCTTTGTGGCAGCCGAGCTATTTCGATCACGCGGTACGCAGCGAGGAAGCCTTGAGGCGCCATGCGTTGTACATCCTGGGCAACCCCATCCGAGCAGGGTTGACCCTGCATCTCGATGAATATCCGTTTGCATGGTGCCGTTGGCCCATGCGGTAGCGCCTGGCCATGCCCGGCGAGCACGAAGTGCGGTCCGCCCCAGACGTCAGGCATGCAGGAACGAAAAGCCGCCGGGCGTGGCCCGGCGCTACCGGTATCGAATTGCTGCTCAGCTGCGCTCGTGCCAGCCACCGCCCAGCACCTTGTACAGGGTGATGCGGTTGGACTGCTGGGCCAGTTCGGCCTGCAGGCGGGTCTGCTGCGCGGTGTAGGCGGTACGCCGTGCGTCGAGCAGGGTGACGAAGCTGTCCAGGCCGGCGTCGTAGCGCGCCTGCGACAGGCGATTGGCCTGTTCGGCGGCTTCCACCAGGCGCTGCTGCGCGCTCACCTGCTCATCCAGGCTGACATTCAGCGCCAGTGCGTCCGCGGTTTCTCGGAAACCCACCTGGATCGACTTCTCGTACTGCGCCAGCGCGATATCGCGATCCGCATTGACGATAGCGAGGTTCGCGCGCAGCTTGCCGCCCTGGAAGATCGGCAGGGTGATCTTCGGCAGGAAGCTCCACACACGGGTGCCGCTGTCGAACAGGTTGGACAGTTCATTCGAGCCGCTGCCAATGCTGCCGGTCAGCGAGATGCTCGGGAAGAACGCCGCACGCGCCGCACCGATGTTGGCATTGGCCGCCAGCAGCTGGTGTTCGGCAGCCATGATGTCCGGGCGCTGCAGCAGCACGTCGCTGGGCAGGCCGGCTGGCGGCGGCGCCAACGCCAGCAGCTGCGGTTCGATGCTGTCCGGCAGCAGCCCCGGATCCAGCTGGCCTCCGGCCAGCAGCGCCAGCGCGTTGCGGTCCTGGGCCAGCTGGCCACGCAGGCGTGCGGCATCCGTGCGCGCGGTTTCCACCAGCGTACGGGTCTGGGTCAGTTCCAGTGCCGAACTACCGCCGCGCTCGTGGCGGGCTTCGGCCAGGCGCAGCGAATCCTCGTAGGTCTTCAGCGTCGCTTCGGCAATCTTCAGCTGCTGCGCGTCGGCACCATAGGTCAGCCATGCGGTGGCGGTCTCGGCCACCAGGCTCAGCTGCGCGTTGCGGCGGTTGGCGGCCACGGCGAAGTACTGTTGCAGTGCCGCTTCGCTGAGGTTGCGCACGCGGCCGAACAGGTCCAGCTCGAACTCGGCCACGCCGACACCGGCAGTGAACTGCTCGGTGACGCCGGCATCAGTACCGCGACGGTCCATCTGGCCGGTGACGGCCACGCCGGGCACGCGATCGGCGCGCTGCACGCGGTACTGGCCACGCGCGCGCTCGACATTGAGCACGGCTACGCGCAGGTCGCGGTTGTTCTGCAGCGACTGCTCGATCACCTGCTGCAGGCGTGCATCGGTGAAGAAGTCGCGCCAGCCGACGGCGGCGACATCGGCCACCTGGCCCTGTGCAGCCTCGGACGGCCACTGCGCCGGGATGGCGGGCGCAACGGCGGTGTTCTTCGGCGCCAGGGTGGAACAGCCGGCGAGCGCGAGCACGCCGGCCAGGGATACAGCAAGAGAAGAGAATTTCATGGCGACACCTTGGGGGTCACGGTGGTAGCGCCGGGCCATGCCCGGCGGCTACGCGGTGAGGCATCCGCCGGGCATGGCCCGGCGCTACCGGATTTCATCACTCGGCGGTCTTGCGCTTGAACACGCGCTGCACCACCACGAAGAACAGCGGCACGAAGAACACGCCCAGCACGGTGCCGACGATCATGCCGCCGAGCACGCCGGTGCCGATCGCCTGCTTGGCGCCGGAGCCGGCGCCGGTGGAGATCGCCAGCGGTACCACGCCCATGCCGAAGGCCAGCGAGGTCATCACGATCGGGCGCAAGCGGTCGCGCACGGCATGCATGATCGACTCGATCAGGCCTGCACCCTTCTCCAGGTTCTCCTTGGCGAACTCGACGATCAGGATCGCGTTCTTGCTGGTCAGGCCCACCGTGGTCAACATCGCCACCTGGAAGTAGATGTCGCGTTCCAGGCCCTTGAAGGTGTTGGCCAGCACCGCGCCGAGGATGCCCAGCGGCGCCGCCAGCAGCACCGCCGTCGGCACGCTCCAGCTTTCGTACATCGCAGCCAGGCACAGGAACACGATCATCAGCGACAGCGTGTACAGCAGCGGTGTCTGCGAGCCGGCCTGGCGTTCCTGGTAGGACATCGCCGTCCACTCGATACCGAAGCCCGCCGGCAGCTGCTTGGCCAGCTGCTCGATCTCGGCCATGGCGTCACCGGAGGCGACACCCGGGGCCGGTTCGCCCTGGATTTCCATCGCCGACACACCGTTGTAGCGCTCCAGGCGCGGCGAACCGTAATCCCAGTGCTTGGTGGCGAACGCGCTGAACGGCACCATCTCGCCCTTGTCGTTCTTCACGGACCAGAGGTCGAAGTCCTCCGGGACCATGCGGAACGGCTGGTCGGCCTGCACGAACACGCGCTTGACGCGGCCGCGATCGACGAAGTCATCGATGTACGAGCTGCCCCATGCCGCAGCCAGGGTGCCGTTGATCTGGTCGATCGACAGCCCCAGCGAGGTCGCCTTGGCCGCGTCGATGTCGATGCGGAACTGCGGCGTGTCCTCCTGGCCGTTCGGGCGCACGTTGGCCAGCTTCTTGCTGCCCGCAGCGAGGCCCAGCAGCTGGTTGCGTGCGGCCACCAGTGCCTCGTGGCCCTGGCCGCTGTTGTCCTTCAGGAAGAAGGTGTAACCCGAGGCGGTACCCAGTTCCGGAATGGCCGGCGGCGGGAAGGCGAAGATGAAGGCATCCTTGATCTGGCCCAGTGCCGCCATCGCGCGACCGGTGATCGGCATCACGCCATTGTTGGCGTCACGCTCGCTCCAGTCCTTCAGCTTGACGAACGCCATGCCCGCGTTCTGGCCCATGCCGGCGAAGCTGAAGCCCTGCACCGAGAACACCGAGTCCACCGCATCCTTCTCGTTCTGCAGGAAGTGGTTTTCCAGTGCCGCGATCGACTCCAGCGTGCGTTCCTGGGTGGCACCCACCGGCGCCTGCACCAGCGCCATCAGCACGCCCTGGTCTTCGTTGGGCAGGAACGAGCTGGGCAGGCGCACGAACAGCACGCCCATCAGCACGAACAGCGCCGCAACGATGCCCATGAAACGCCACGGACGGTGGATGATGCCGCGCACACCACGCTGGTAGCTTTCGCTGGTGCGGTCGAAGCCGCGGTTGAAGCCGTTGAAGAAACGACCGGCCAGGCCGCGATGGGCAACATTGTGCTCGCCCTTCTTCAGCGGCTTGAGCATGGTCGCGCACAGCGCCGGGGTCAGCACGATCGCGACCAGCACCGACAATGCCATCGCCGAGACGATCGTGGCCGAGAACTGGCGGTAGATCACGCCGGTGGAACCACTCATGAAGGCCATCGGCACGAACACCGCCGACAGCACCAGGCCGATGCCCACCAGCGCGCCGGTGATCTGGCCCATCGACTTGCGGGTCGCTTCCAGTGGCGACAGCCCTTCCTCGGACATGATGCGCTCGACGTTCTCCACCACCACGATGGCGTCGTCCACCAGCAGGCCGATCGCCAGCACCATCGCGAACATGGTCAGCATGTTCACCGAGAAGCCCAGCATCGCCAGCACGCCGAAGGTACCCAGCAGCACCACCGGCACGGCGATGGTCGGGATCAGGGTGGCGCGGAAGTTCTGCAGGAACAGGTACATCACCACGAACACCAGCACGATCGCTTCGATCAGGGTCTGCACCACGCCCTTGATCGACACACGCACGAACGGCGTGGTGTCGTACGGGATCTCGGCCTTCAGCCCGGCCGGGAAGAAGCTCTTCATGTCCTCCAGCGCAGCATTGACGCCGGCGGCGGTATCCAGCGCGTTGGCGCCGGTGGCCAGGGTGACCGCCAGGCCGCTGGCCGGCTGGCCGTTGTAGCGGGTGACGAAGTCGTACGATTCCGCACCCAGCTCGACGCGGGCAACATCGCCCAGGCGCAGTTCGGCACCATCCTGCGCGCCGCGCACGATGATGTTGCGGAACTGTTCCGGGGTCTGCAGGCGCGACTGCGCGTTGATGGTGGCGTTGAGCTGCTGGCCCTTGATCGACGGCGCGCCGCCGAGCTGGCCGATGGCCACCTGGGCGTTCTGTGCCTTGACCGCTGCAGTCACTTCGGCAACCGACAGGCCATAGGTGTGCAGCTTGTTCGGGTCCAGCCAGATGCGCATGGCGTACTTGCCACCGAACACCTGGATGTTGCCCACGCCCGGCACGCGGCTCAGGCGGTCGACGACATTGGAGCCGACGTAGTCGGCGATGTCGTTGGCATCCATGCTGCCGTTCTCGGACACGAACGCGATGACGTTCAGGAAGCCCGAGCTGGACTTGGCCACGTTGATGCCCTGCCGCTGCACTTCCTGCGGCAGCAGCGGCATGGCCAGCTGCAGCTTGTTCTGCACCTGCACCTGGGCGATGTCCGGGTTGGTGCCGCTCTCGAAGGTCAGGGTAATGGTGGCCTGGCCGTTGGACGAGCTGTTGGAGGAGAAGTAGATCAGGCCATCAAGGCCCTTCATGTTCTGCTCGATGATCTGCGTCACCGAGTCCTCGACCACCTTGGCCGATGCACCCGGGTAAGTGGCGCTGATTTCCACCGCCGGCGGTGCGACGTTGGGGTACATCGAGACCGGCAGCTTGAACAGGGCCAGGCCGCCGGCGAGCATGATGATGATGGCGATGACCCATGCAAAGATGGGTCGATCGATGAAAAAGCGTGCCATGGGGTTCTCCGCTTACTTCGCGTCGCCGGCCGGGGCCGCAGGCTGGGCGGCCGCCGCCGGCTTGGCCGGAGCAGCGCCCTTCTCGGTGGCCTTGACCGGCATGCCGGGGCCGATCTTCTGCAGGCCTTCGACGATGACCTTGTCGCCTGCCTTCAGACCGTCCTCGACCAGCCACTTGTCGCCAACCGTGCGGCTGACCTTGACCGGGCGCACTTCGACCTTGTTGTCCTTGTCGACCACCATCGCGGTGGTATCACCCTTCGGATCGCGGGCGATGCCAGCCATCGGCACAAGTACCGCATCGCTGCGCACGCCGCCACCGATCACCGCGCGCACATAGGTGCCCGGCATCAGCAGGCCGTCCGGGTTGTCCACCTTCACGCGCAGGCCGAAGCTGCCGGTAGCAGGATCGACGCTGACTTCGGAGAACTCCAGCGTGCCCTTGTGCTCGAAGGTGCTGCCGTCTTCCATCAGGATGCTGACCGGCAGCGACTGGTTGTCCTGCAGGCGGCCAGCGGCCAGTTCACGACGCAGCTGCAGCAGCTCGGCCGAGGACTGGGTCAGGTCCACATAGATCGGGTCCAGCTGCTGCACGGTGGCCAGGGCATTGGCCTGGCCGGCGCTGACCAGCGCACCCTGGGTGACGCTGGACTTGCCGATGCGGCCGCTGATCGGCGCGACGATGCGGGCATAGCCCAAGGTGACGTTGGCCGCATCCAGCGAGGCCTTGGCGGCACCGACATCAGCCTCGGCCTGCTTCTGCGCGGCCACGGCGTTTTCCAGATCCTGCTGGCTGACCGCATCAACCTTGGCCAGCTCGGTGATGCGCTTGGCGCTCAGGCGCGCAGCATTGGCCGTGGCTTCGGCACGGGCCAGCTGGGCGCGGGCGCTGTTGGCCTGGGCGCGGTAGCTGGCGTCCTCGATCTGGTACAGCGGCTCGCCGGCCTTGACCATGCCGCCTTCGGTGAACAGGCGCTTGGCGACGATGCCGTTGACCTGCGGGCGCACTTCAGCAACCAGGAAGGCATTGGTACGGCCCGGCAGTTCGCGGGTCAGGCCCACGGTCTCGGACTTCAGCGTGACCACGGTGACGTCACCCGGGCCCTGCTCGGGGGCCTGGGGTTGGCCGCCGCAGGCAGCCACGGTCGCGGCGATCGCCAGCGACAGTGCAAAGGGTCGGATTCGGCTCAGCAACATGACGGAAAGGCTCTTGGAGGAAGGAATCTCAGAACACGCTGATACAACGGGCTTCCCCCTGTTCCGGTGAGAACCCCGCAGATCGCGCCCACCCGGGTGGAGTGGGAGCCGGACCGGCCTGCCACGCACACGACGGGAATGATGGGAACGAAATATACATACATGCTTGTTTGTTTGTAAACCGGTACAATTCAGCCACGTTTCACCCGCACTCGTACCCATCCATGGCCCGCAAGACCAAAGAGGACACCCAGGCAACCCGGGAAGGCATCCTTGACGCCGCCGAAGCCTGTTTCCATGAACACGGTGTGGCCCGTACCACGCTGGAGATGATCGGTGCCCGCGCCGGCTACACCCGCGGCGCGGTCTACTGGCACTTCAAGAACAAGAGCGAGGTGCTGGCCGCGATCGTCGAGCGCGTGCACCTGCCTTTCATGCAGGAACTGGAGCGCACCTCCAGCGACCAGCGCGACACGCCGGTGCACGACCTGCGCGCGGTGATGATCCATTCGTTCATCGAACTGTCCGAGGACGAGCGCCTGCGCAAGACCATGGAGATCATGCTGCGCAGCGATGCCTCGGCCGACACCAAGGTGTTGACCGAACTGCAGCAGGCCGGCTTCCGCGACGGACTGGATCGGATGGAGCGCGCCCTGCGCCGGGCCAAGGACCTGGGCCAGCTGCGAGACGGCGCCGACCCGAAGATCGCCGCACGCATGCTGCATGCAACCATCCTCGGCGTGCTGCACGGTGCGATGGTCGAACCGGACCTGATGGATCTCAAGCGCGACGGCATGATCGCCCTGGACATGACCCTGGCCGCCTACGTGAAGGACGGCGTGTTCGTTCCCGGTACGGTGCCCGAGCCGTTGCCGGAAGCCTAGAACACCTTGGCGCAGCGAACGTTGCGCGCCCCTGACCCGATCAACAGCGAGAACGCAGCGATGGTCCTGGACAACGTGGTGTGGGGCTTCATCGGCTGCGGCAGCGTCACCGAGAAAAAGAGTGGCCCGGCCCTGGCCAGCACGCCGGGCTCACGGGTAGCGGCAGTGATGCGCCGCAATGCGGCACTGGCCGAGGACTACGCTCGGCGCCATGCGATTCCCCGCTGGTACTCGGATGCCGATGCGCTCATCGCCGATCCGGAGGTGAACGCGATCTACGTTGCAACGCCGCCCTCCACGCACATGCACTATGCGCTGCAGGCGATTGCCGCGGGCAAGCCGGTCTACATCGAAAAGCCGATGGCCATGGACCATGGCGAGTGCCAGCGCATCATCGCGGCCAGTGCCCGCAGCGGCGTGCCGGTGTTCGTGGCCTATTACCGCCGCGCCCTGCCCCGCTTCGCAAAGGTGAAACAGCTGCTGGACAGCGGCGCGATCGGCACGCCGCGCAGCGTGCGCGCCAGCCTGCACCGGCCACACTCGATGCAGGCAGCGTCACCGGACTTCTGGCGGACCAATCCCGCGATCTCTGGTGGCGGCCTGTTCGTCGATCTTGGCTCGCACACGCTGGACCTGCTCGACCATCTGCTGGGGCCTTTGATCGATGTCCATGGCCTGGCCAGTTCGCTGACCGGTGCCTACGCCGCCGAGGACAGTGTCTCGATGTGCTTCCGTACCGGCAACGGCGCGCACGGCATCGCGCAATGGAGCTTCTGCGCCTTCCGCCGCCAGGATGAGATCGAGATCACCGGCGACCGCGGGCAGCTGCGCTTCGCCACCTTCGAGGATGTTCCGGTGGTGCTGGAGACCGAAGCCGGCGTGCAGACATTCGATATCCCGAATCCACCATCGGTCCAACAACCGTTGATCGCCTCGCTCGTGGACGAGCTGCGCGGCAAGGGACGCTCACCGTCGACCGGCATCAGCGCTGCGCGCACCAGCGCAGTGATCGATCAGGTGCTGCACGCCTACCGCATGACACAGTAGATCCACGCCATGCGTGGATTGGAACCACCCGCGCCCTGCAGAAAGGCCGCCTTCCGGCGGCCTTTCTGCAGGGCGCGGGCTGGGTCAGGGCCCTCGCCACGGCGAGGGATCCGACCCCAACGCGCATTACAGGATGTAGCGGCTCAGGTCCGGATCCTGCACCAGCTCACCCAGGTGCGCATCGACGTAGGCACTGTCGATGGCGAGGGTCTCGCCGTCGCGGTCCGGTGCCTCGTAGCTGAGCGAATCCAGCAGGCGTTCCAGCACGGTGTGCAGGCGACGGGCACCGATGTTCTCCTGGCGCTCGTTCACCTGGAAGGCGATCTCGGCCAGGCGCTCGATGGCGTCGGCGGTGAAGCTGACCTTGACGCCTTCGGTAGCCAGCAGTGCTTCGTACTGCTTGGTCAACGCGGCCTTCGGCTCGGTCAGGATGCGCACGAAGTCGCCCTTGCTCAGCGCGCCCAGCTCGACGCGGATCGGGAAGCGGCCCTGCAGCTCCGGAATCAGATCGCTGGGCTTGGCCAGGTGGAACGCACCGGAGGCGATGAACAGGATGTGGTCGGTCTTGATCGTGCCGTACTTGGTGGACACGTTGGAGCCTTCCACCAGCGGCAGCAGATCGCGCTGCACACCTTCGCGCGACACATCGCCACCACCCACGTTGTCACCACGCTTGGCAACCTTGTCGATCTCGTCGATGAACACGATGCCGTGCTGCTCGCAGGCCTCGATCGCCGCGGTGCGGATGTCGTCCTCGTTGACCAGCTTGCCGGCCTCTTCCTCGATCAGCAGCGGACGCGCGGCCTTGATGGTCAGCGTGCGCTTGTGCGCCTTGGCGCCACCGCCGAGGTTGGCGAACATCGACTTCAGCTGCTGGCCCATTTCCTCCATGCCCGGCGGGGTCATGATGTCCATGCTGACATTGGCAGCTAGGTCGAGTTCGATCTCGCGCTCGTCCAGCTCACCGTTGCGCAGCATCTTGCGGAACTTGATGCGGGTCTCGTTGTCCTGCGCCGACGGTTCGTTGCGGGCGACTTCCGGATCGAAGCCGATGCCACCGCTGCGGCGCGGCAGCAGCGCATCGAGGATGCGGTCTTCGGCACGTTCTTCGGCCTGGGTACGCACGCGCACCTTGGCCTGTTCGCGGTACAGCTTCACTGCGGTATCGGCCAGGTCACGGATGATCTGTTCGACATCCTTGCCGACATAGCCGACTTCGGTGAAGCGGGTCGCTTCGACCTTCACGAACGGCGCGTTGGCCAGCGTGGCCAGGCGACGCGCGATCTCGGTCTTGCCGACGCCGGTGGGGCCGATCATCAGGATGTTCTTCGGCATCACTTCATTGCGCAGCTCCGGCACCAGCTGCATGCGACGCCAGCGGTTGCGCAGGGCAATGGCCACCGCGCGCTTGGCGTCGTGCTGGCCCACGATGTGCCGGTCCAGTTCCTGCACGATCTCGCGCGGGGTCATGGTGGCGGAGGAAACTTCGATCTTCGACATGGATGTGCTCACGGATTCGTTGTCGGTAGCGCCGAGCCATGCCCGGCGGATCGGGAGGCGTTACAGCTCCTCGACCACCACGTTGCGGTTGGTGTAGATGCAGATGTCACCGGCGATGCCGATCGCCTCGCTGGCGATGGTGCGCGCATCCAGCTCGGTGTGTGCCATCAGCGCACGCGCAGCCGAAAGGGCATACGAACCGCCGGAACCGATGGCGATGATGCCGTCCTCCGGCTCGATCACATCGCCGGTGCCGCTGATGATCAGCGAGGTTTCCTTGTCAGCCACGGCCAGCAGGGCTTCGAGCTTGCCCAGGCGGCGCTCGGTGCGCCAATCCTTGGCCAGCTCGACCGCTGCACGCTGCAGCTGGCCGTGCTTTTCCAGCTTGGCCTCGAACAGCTCGAACAGCGTGAAGGCGTCGGCGGCGGCACCGGCAAAGCCGGCCAGCACCTGGCCATCACGGCCAAGGCGGCGCACCTTGCGCGCATTGCCCTTCATCACGGTGTGGCCCAGCGTGACCTGGCCGTCGCCGGCGATGGCCACGTGCTCGCCGCGACGGACGCAGACGATGGTGGTGGCGTGGAAAACATTGGGATTCTGACTGGGGTCCATGCGGCCTCCGATAGCTGTTCACGGGACATGGGGACAGCGCCCGGTGCGATCAAGCCTGCGCGGATGGCTGCCGTTCAGCGCGAAGGCAGCGATACCGCTGCGCTCGCCGGGCATGGCCCGGCGCTACCACGGCGATAGCCCACGAAACCGGTAGCGCCGGGCCATGCCCGGCGGACGGTCGGCTACCGGCGGCGCTTGGCGCGCGGATGCGCGGCGTCGTAGACCTTGGCCAGGTGCTGGAAGTCGAGGTGGGTATAGATCTGCGTGGTGGCGATGTCGGCGTGGCCGAGCAGTTCCTGCACGCCACGCAGGTCACCGGACGATTCCAGGATATGGCTGGCGAAACTGTGCCGCAGCATGTGCGGGTGCACGTGCTTGAACAGGCCCTGGCGCTGCGCCAGCTGGCGGATGCGGATCTGCACCGCGCGTTGGCTGATCGGCCCGTTGCGGCCGGGAAACACCGGCGAGGCCGGGCCGCCACCACTCTCCGTGCGCCACGCCTGCAGGGCTTCGCGCGCCGGCCGGCCGAACGGCACGCGGCGCTGGCGATTGCCCTTGCCCAGCACGTTGACCAACCCGCTGTCGAAATCCAGGTCGCGCCAGGTCAGCGCGCAGACTTCGCTCAGGCGCAGGCCGGAGGAATAGAACAGTTCCAGCAGCGCGCGGTCGCGGCGGCCGAGCTCGCCTTCCGGCTCCAGCTCGACCAGCTGCACGGCTTCGTCGGCGTCGAGGACCTGTGGCAACCGGCGCGGTGCGCGCGGCGCCTTCAGCGTCGCCGCCGGGCTGACCTCGATGCGCCCGTGCTTGAGCAGCCAGGCGTAGAAGCTCCGGCACGCCGACAACCGGCGCTGCAGGCTCTTCGCGGACAGGCCGCGGCGATGCTCATCGGCAACAAACTGGCGCAGCGCGTCGGCATCGAGTGCCTCCACCGCCACGCCACGCGGCTCGGCCCAGACCGAGAGCGCATCCAGGTCGCGGCGGTAGGCATCGAGCGTATGCGCCGACATCCGCCGCTCCACCTGCAGGTGCTGCAGGAAGGCCTGTACCGCGCTCATCGTCGTGGTGTCCTGCTCAGCTCGCGAAGCGCTTCAGGCCGGCGACCAGGGCATCGCCCATCATGCGCAGGAACAGCGTGCCCATGCCCGGATAGAAGCGGTTCGGATCGTGGCTGCCGACCGCGATCAGGCCCACGCCCGGCAGCGGCAGCAGTGCGGTGGTCTGCACCTCCTCGCTGCGCACGCCATACAGCACGGCGTTCTTTTCCGGCTGCAGGCGGCCACAGATCGGCTCGCCGTCCTTCAGGCAGTCGCGGAACGGGCCCAGCTGCGGATCATCGGCGGCGATCACCTGCAGCCAGTCGGCCTGTTCCAGCCCGGGAACAGGCGTGTGCACCACCAGCCGTACCAGATCGCCAGCGAAGTCTTCCTGAAGCGAGGCCGCCATCGCACGCAGGGTGTCGGCGGCGTTGTCCTGCTTCATCAACGCCAGGGTCAGCTGGTGCGTGCGCACCGCCAGGCGTTCGTTGACCTGGGCAGTCGCGCCCAGGTCGGCCAACCGTCGTGCCAGCTCGCGGTTCTTCTCGCGCAGCACTTCCAGCTGGTAGCTGGCCAGCGACGCGGTCGGGCCGTCGTCACGCGGCACCACCAGGGTCAGGGCCAGGTCCGGGAACTGCTTGAGGAAGCCGGGATGACGCCGCAACCAGGCAGCGACTTCATGGGCCCCGAGCTTGTCGACGGTTTCGGTCATGCGATCCACTCCCCTTCGAAGACGAATGCAGTCGGGCCGGCCATCACCACCGGCTGGCCATCGCCCGGCCACTGGATGCGCAGGTCACCACCGGGCAGGCTGATGCGTGCATCACGCTGCAGGCGGCCGCGCTGCATCAGGGTCACCGCGGCGGCGCAGGCGCCGCTGCCGCAGGCCAGGGTTTCGCCGACGCCACGCTCATTCACACGCAGACGCGCATGCGCCGGGCCCATCACCTGGGCGAAGCCCACGTTCACCGAGCGCGGGAACGATGCATGCTGCTGCAGCAGCGCACCGACGCGCTCGACCGGCGCAGCATCGATCAGGCCCACTTCGATCACCGCATGCGGGTTGCCCATCGACACCGCGGCAAATCGCACGCTTTCACCCTGCAACGGCAGCAGGTACTCCTCGCGCGCATGGGCAAAGCCCATCAGCGGCACGTTGGCCGGCTCGAACGCGGGCACGCCCATGGTCACCGCATACTGGCCATCGCCCAGCACTTCCACGTCATGGCTTGCCAACGGACTGTCGATGACGAAACGGTCCCCCTGTGCACTGCCTTCGCGCACCAGCCAGGCCGCGATGCAGCGCGCGCCATTGCCACACTGCTCGGAATTGGAACCGTCGGCATTCCAGATGCGATACGAGGCCACCGAGCCTTCCGCACGCGGCGCCTCGATGGTCAGGATCTGATCGCAGCCGACGCCGGTGTGGCGGTCGGCCAGGCGCGCGGCCAGTTCAGGCGTGGGCGGCGCGGTGCCGTCACGCAGGTCGATCACTACGAAATCATTGCCCGCGCCATGCATCTTGCTGAAGCGCAGCGCCTTGGAACCGGCCTTACTCATTCCCGCCGCCCACCTTCTTCGCAGGCGCAGGCGCCGGTTGGGTGGTCGGTGCAGCCGGGTCCACGGTCGTGGCCGGTGTGCCGCTGCCCTGGGTCTCCGCCGGGGCCGCTTCGGTCGCGGGCTCGGCAACCGGTTCGACGGTTTCTTCCACCGGCACCGGCTTCTGCGGCAGTACCAGCGGGCCCTTGTTGCCGCAGGCGGCGAGGAACAGCAGCGAGGCCGCTGCCAGCGGAATCAGGATGGCGTTTCGATGGGGGATCTTCATGCCCCGAGTATAGCCATTGGCGGCTGAGCGGTAGGTAGAGTCGACTGTCAGTCGACTGCTCTTCGATCAGATAGCGAAAACCCCGCGCTGCGCGCGATAGTCGACCAACAGTCGACTCTACCCCTTACCGCCCCCACGGGCGCCGCTGGCGGGCCATGTTCAGCCCTCCGGCGGCGGCAGCGGCCGGGTCCACAGCCAGATCGCCACCACGGTCATGCTGCCGATCGAGAACCACTTCACCCAGGCGATCGGCACGCACCACAGCATGATGCCGGCACATACCGCCATCGTGATCGTGGCCATCCACTTGCCGTAGCGGCTGACCGCCCCGTGCGCCTGCCAGTTGGCGATGGCCGGACCGAAGCGCGGATGCTGCAGCAGCCAGGTGTGCAGGCGCTCGGAGCCGCGCGAAGCGGCCCAGGCCGAAATCAGGATGAATACGGTGGTCGGCAGGCCCGGCACGAAGATGCCGACGATGCCGGTGCCAAGGCTGACGTAGGCCAGCAGCCACCACGCCCAGCGGAAACGCACCACGCGCGGTGGCGTGGTGGCGTCGCGTGGGGCGGAAGGATCTGGCGCGCTCATGGCCGCAAGGATACCGGTTCAGGGTGCCAGGCAGTGCCCGGCACCCTGTCGCGATCACGGCTGGGCGATGCCCAGCTGCTGCAGCACGAACGCATACGACTCGGACAGCTCGCGGTAACGCTGGAAGCGCCCCGACTTGCCGCCGTGGCCGGCTTCCATGTTGGTGCGGAACAGGATCGGGTAATGGCCGGTGTTGTCGTCACGCAGCTTGGCCACCCACTTGGCCGGTTCCCAGTACTGCACCTGCGAATCCCACAGGCCGGTGCCCACGAACAGCGCCGGATAGGCCTGCTTCTTCACGTTGTCGTAGGGCGAGTAGGACAGCATGTAGTCGTAGTACGGCTTCTGCTCCGGGTTGCCCCACTCGTCGTACTCGTTGGTGGTCAGCGGAATGGTCGGGTCGAGCATGGTGGTGACCACGTCGACGAACGGCACCTGCGCCACCATCACGCGGTAGTCCTGCGGCGCCTGGTTGGCCACCGCGCCCATCAGCAGGCCACCGGCACTGCCTCCAGATGCCGCCACGCGATCCTTCGCCGCCCAGCCCTGCGCCACCAGGCCACGGGTGACGTCGATGAAGTCGTTGAAGGTGTTCTGCTTGTGCAGCAGCTTGCCGTTCTCGTACCAGTCGCGGCCCATTTCCTGGCCACCGCGGATGTGGGCAATGGCATACACCACGCCACGGTCGAGCAGGCTCACCGCGGTCTGGTTGAAGTACGGGTCCATCGACATGCCGTAGCTGCCATAGGCGTACTGGAACAGCGCGCCCTTGCCGTCCTTCTTGTAGCCCTTGCGGTAGACCAGCGACACCGGCACCTTCACGCCATCGCGCGCGGTGATCCAGACGCGATCGGTCTCGTACTTCGAGGCGTCATAGCCGATCACCGGCTGCACCTTCAGCTGGCGACGCTCACCGGTGGCGGTATTCAGTTCGAACACCGTGGTCGGGGTGGTCATCGAGGTGTAGATGTAACGCAGCCACGGCGTGTCGGCTTCGGTATTGTCGCCCAGGCCCATCGAATACGCCGGCTCATCGGCCTTCACGTAGTCGCTGCGGCCGTCCTTGAACAGCAGGCGGATGCGCTCCAGGCCTTCGGAACGTTCGGCGATGGCGGTGTAGCTGTCGAACAGTTCGAAGCCCTCGATGAACACGGCATCGTCATGCGCGATCCAGTCCTTCCACTGCGCGCGCGAGGTGGCATCGGTGGGTGCGGTGACCAGCTTGAAGTTCTTCGCACCGTCGTTGGTGCGGATCACCCAGCGGCCATCGTAGTGGTCGGCGTCGTACTCGACGTCGCGCTGGCGCGGCGCCAGCACGGTGAACGTGGTCGGGTCGCTGGCGGGTGCATAGCGCTCTTCCGAGGACACGGTGCTGTGCACGCCGATGGTGATGAAGCGATCGTCGCGGGTGCGGCCGATGCCCATGTAGAAGCTGTCGTCCCTCTCTTCGTAGACGACAGTATCGGCGCTGGCCGGGGTGCCTAGCACGTGCTTCTTCACCCGCACGGTCAGCAGCGTTTCCGGATCGTTCTCGACGTACAGCACGGTGCGGTTGTCGTCGGCCCAGACCAGATCACCGGAACTGCCGGTGATCACATCGGGCAGCACCTTGCCGGTGGCCAGGTCCTTGAAGCGGATCGTGTACTGGCGGCGGCCGACGTCATCATCGGCCCAGGCCAGCAGCTGGTTGTCCTGGCTCACTTCCATGGAGCCGACGCTGAAGTAGCCCTTGCCGGCAGCCATCGCATTCACGTCCAGCAGGATTTCTTCGGCCGCGTCCATGCTGCCCTTGCGGCGCGCATGGATCGGGTAGTCCTGGCCGGTCTCGAAGCGGCTGTAGTACCAGTAGCCGCGCTCACGCGCCGGCACGCTGGAATCGTCCTGCTTGATGCGGCCGACGATCTCCTTGTACAGGGTGTCTTCCAGCGGCTTCAACGGCGCCAGCAGCTGGTCGGCATAGGCATTCTCGGCCTGCAGGTAGGCCAGCATGTCCTTGTTCTCGCGCTTGTCGTCGCGCAGCCAGTAGTAGTCATCATTGCGGGTCGCGCCGAACGGCGCCTTGACCACATGCGGGTGCTTGGCGGCATCCGGCGGAACAGGCAGGGGGGCGGCGTTGGCAGTGGTGGTCATCAGGCTGGCGAGCAACAGGCAGAGGGTAGGTTTCATGAAATAAGGCTCCAGGCGCATCAATGCAATGGTCTTCGACGGGGTCAGATCCCTTTTCCCGAAAAGGGATCTGACCCCAATCGCGGCGATGCGGCAACCCTGCGGATCGTCATGGTGCGGTTTCTGTTGGGGTCAGAGCCCTTTTGCGCGCAAAAGGGATCCGACCCCGGCGCGCGGCGTACCATGGGCGCATGAGCACCCTGCCCCACACGCCGGGCTACAGCCGGCGCAGCCATGAAATCGCCCCGTTCCACGTGATGTCCCTGCTGGCCCGCGCTCAGGCGCTGGAACAGGCGGGCCACGATGTGATCCACCTGGAGATCGGCGAACCGGACTTCACCACCGCCGAACCGATCGTGCGTGCCGGACAGGCCGCACTGGCCGCCGGCCATACACGCTACACCGCCGCACGTGGCCTGCCGGCCCTGCGCCAGGCGATCAGCGGCTTCTATCGCAGCCACTATGGGCTGGACATCGACCCCGAGCGCATCCTGGTCACCCCCGGCGGCTCCGGCGCGCTGCTGCTGGCCAGCAGCCTGCTGGTCGACCCCGGCCGCCACTGGCTGCTGGCCGACCCCGGCTATCCGTGCAACCGCCACTTCCTGCGCCTGGTGGAAGGCGGCGCGCAGCTGGTGCCGGTCGGGCCAGAGACCGCCTATCAACTCACTCCGTCGCTGGTCGAACAGCACTGGAACGCGGACAGCGTCGGCGCGCTGGTCGCCTCACCGGCCAATCCCACCGGCACCGTGTTGTCCGCCGACGAACTGGCAGCACTGTCGAAGACCCTGCATGCGCGCGGCGGCCACCTGGTGGTGGACGAGATCTATCACGGCCTGACCTACGGCCTGGATGCGCCCAGCGTGCTGCAGGTGGATGACAGCGCGTTCGTGCTGAACAGCTTCTCCAAGTACTTCGGCATGACCGGCTGGCGGCTGGGCTGGCTGGTGGCACCACCGGCGGCGGTGCCGGACCTGGAGAAACTGGCGCAGAACCTGTACATCAGCGCGTCGAGCATCGCCCAGCATGCCGCACTGGCGTGTTTCAGCGAGGAAGCGATGGCGATCTTCGAGCAGCGTCGCGAAGCCTTCCGCCAGCGCCGCGATTTCCTGCTGCCGGCATTGCGTGAACTGGGCTTCCGTATCGAAGTCGAGCCACAGGGTGCGTTCTACCTGTACGCCGATGTCAGCGCATTCACCGATGACGCGCAGGCGTTCTGCGCCCACTTCCTGGAAACCGAGCACGTGGCATTCACGCCGGGGCTGGATTTCGGCTTCCACCGTGCGAACCAGCACGTGCGGTTGGCCTACACGCAGGAAGTGCCGCGGTTGCAGGAGGCGGTGGAGCGGATTGCGCGCGGGTTGAAGCACTTCCGGTAGCGCCGGGCCATGCCCGGCGGCATCCTGCCGCGCTACGCGCGCGCCGGGCATGGCCCGGCGCTACCCAATAACGAAAAACGCCGCCCGAAGGCGGCGTTTTTCATTCCATCACTTACCGCCGAGGCGTTCCCACAGGAAGCTGTAGGCCAGCGCCGACATGTGCGCGGCCTGCGCGTTGTTGGCTGCGCCGCCGTGGCCACCTTCGATGTTCTCGTAGTAGGTCACGTCCTTGCCGGCATCGATCATCTTCGCCGCCATCTTGCGGGCATGGCCCGGGTGCACGCGGTCGTCGCGGGTGGAGGTGGTGAACAGCACCGGCGGGTAGTTCTTCTTCGCGTCGAACAGGTGGTACGGCGAGAAGGTCTTGATGAACTCCCAGTCGCTGGTATCCGGGTTGCCGTACTCGGCCATCCACGACGCACCGGCCAGCAGGTGGCTGTAGCGCTTCATGTCCAGCAGCGGCACCTGCACCACCACCGCACCGAACAGCTCCGGGTACTGGGTCAGCATGTTGCCGGTCAGCAGGCCACCGTTGCTGCCGCCCTGCACGCCCAGGTGCTTGGCGGTGGTGATCTTGCGCTTGACCAGATCGCGTGCCACGGCGGCCATGTCTTCATAGGCCTTGTGGCGGTTCTGCTTCAGCGCAGCCTGGTGCCAGCGCGGGCCGTACTCGCCGCCGCCACGGATGTTGGCAACCACGTACACGCCGCCCTTCTCCAGCCAGGCGCGGCCCATGCCACCGGAGTAGCCCGGGGTCAGCGAGATCTCGAAACCACCGTAGCCATACAGCAGGGTCGGGTTGGAGCCGTCCAGCTTCATCGCCTTGTCGTGCACCACGAAGTACGGCACGCGGGTGCCGTCCTTGCTGGTGGCGAAGTGTTGCTCGATCACCTTGCCCTTGGCATCGAAGAAGGCCGGCATGGTCTTCAGCGTTTCCGGGGCCTGTCCGATCTCGGCCAGCGCCAGGGTGGTCGGGGTCAGGTAGTCGGTGGCGGTCAGCCACACCGCGTCGCTGTCGTTGCTGTCGACCGCGGCCACGCCCAGCGTGCCGAAGGCCGGCGCGCCGACGAAGCGGCTGGTCTGCCAGCCATTGGCGCCCGGGGTCAGCACCGACAGGCGGTTCTTGACGTCATCCAGCACGTTCAGCACCAGATGGCTCTTGGTCCAGGTGGCGCCGGCCAGCGAGGTGGTCGCGGTCGGGGTGAACAGCACGTCGAACTCGCGCTTGCCGGCCAGGAAGTCATCCAGCCTGGTCGCCAGCAGCGAACCGGACGCATAGGTCTTGCCACCCACGGTCCACGGATCACGCAGTTCCAGGGTCAGCCACTGCTTGTGCAGGCCCTTCTCGGCCGAGTTCGGCGCGTCGATCTTGGTCAGCGTGCCATCGTCGCCACGCAGGTAGATCTCGTTGTTGTAGAACGCCAGCGTGCGGCTGACCAGGTTGCGTTCGAAGCCCGGAGTGTCATCGTGCATCGCCGCGATGTACATGTCTTCCGGCTTGCCTTCATACACCACGCTGGCGGAGGCCATCGGCGTACCACGCTTCCACAGCTTGGCCACGCGCGGGTAGCCGGAGGTGGTCATCGAGCCGGCACCGAAGTCGGTGTAGACGAACACGGTGTCGCGATCGATCCAGTTCAGGCCACCCTTCGACTCGGGACGGAAGAAGCCGTCCTTGATCCAGCTCTTGCTGGACAGATCGAATTCGCGGGTGACGTCGGCATCGGCACCACCGCGCGACAGCGCGATCAGGCAGCGGCTGTAGTCCGGGCGCAGGCAGTCGGCGCCGTGCCAGACCCAGTTCTCGCCCTCGGCCTTGTTCAGCGCATCCAGGTCGAGCACGGTTTCCCACTGCGGCGAGGCCTTGCGGTACTCGGCCAGCGTGGTGCGCCGCCACAGGCCGCGCTCGTGCTGCTGGTCCTTCCAGAAGTTGTAGTAGTAGTCGCCGATCTTCTGCACGGCGGGAATCTTGGCGTCGGAGTCGAGCACCTCGCGGATGCTGGTCTCCATCTGCTTGAAGGCCGGGGTCTGCGCCAGGCGCGCTTCGGACTTGGCATTCTGTTCCTTGACCCAGGACAGCGGCTTGTCGCCGGTGACGTCCTCCAGCCAGGCGTAGCGATCGGTGTCTTCAGCGGCCACGGCGGTCCCCACCGAGGCAGCGGTCATCATGCCGGCCAACAGGCAGGCGGAAGCGAGTCGAGACATTGCAGCTCCAGGCAGTCATAAGCCGTGGAACGCTAGCATGGATCGCTGCAGCCGCCCCCGTGTCGAAGGTCAGGCCGCGGCGGTCGAGCCACGGCGGCCACCACGGACCGCGCCACGGCTGCGGCGTCGCGCCTGTCCACCGGTGCGACGGGCCAGCCGCAACCACGACAGGCGCGGCACAGGGAAGCGCAGCAGCGCCCACCAGGCCACCAGCGGCATGCCCACCAGCCACATCGGCAGCCAGCCCAGCCAGGCGTTGCTGCCACGAGCGGCTGGCCAGACCAGTACCAGCGCCAGGCCGGCCAGAGCGACCTGCCGTACGCTGCGCAGCAGGCGCGGGTCGGCGCGTTCAATGATGACGCGTTCAGTTGCAGGGCGACGAACGGAACGAGCGTTCATGGGGCTTCTCCGGTGGACAATGCAACACAGCTTGGGCAAGGCCCTTCTCACAGGTTGCGACACCATTGACGGATCGCGTGCACACAGTCGACCATGCGCGTGCAAGCCCACTGGAGCCCGCTCCCGCATGACTTCGATCCGCCCGCTCTGCGCCGCGCTGCTGGCCCTTTCCCTGGCCGGCCCCGCCGTGGCCGCCAGTGAGCCGCCGTCGCCCCGTACCAGCGCCTCTGGTGCGGCTGCCCTGGACGCGCCGATCGACCTGAAGCGCTTCATGGGCACCTGGTACGTGATCGGCCGCGTGCCGAACTTCATCGAACGTGGCCATGTCGCCAGCGTCAACGAATACGAGCTGCGCGACGCGCACAAGGTCGGCATCACCTACCGCTACCGTGACGGCTTCGGCGAACCCCTGCAGGAAGTGCGTGCCCGCGCCAGCGTCGACCCGGACAGCGGCAACCATGGCTGGCGTACCTGGTTCTACCGCGTCGTGCCGACCCATTCGCGGGTGCTGGAAGTGGCGCCGGATTATTCCTGGGCGCTGATCGGCTACCCCGGCCGTGAGATGGCCTGGATCTTCTCGCGCACCCCGGACATGGACAAAGGCCTCTACAAGGAGCTGGCCGAGCGCCTGCGCGACGAGTACGGGGTGAACACCGACAAGCTCAAGCGCGTGCCGCAGCACCCCGAGCAGGTCGGGAAGCTGGGCTACGAAGTGCCGAACGTGCGTTGAGAGAGCGCTCGCCGGGCATGGCCCGGCGCTACCCTGCCACGGGAACGTTCCGGTAGCGCCGGGCCATGCCCGGCGGACGCACCGATTACTTGCGGCTGTAGTGCGCGACCAGGCGGTCGCCGAGCATCTGCAGCAGCTGCACCAGAATCAGCAGCAGGACCACCGTGACCAAGGCCACGTCGGTGTGCGAGCGCTGGTAGCCATCGCGGAACGCCAGGTCGCCGAGGCCACCGGAACCGATCGCGCCGCCCATCGCGGTGAAACCGATCAGCGCCACGGTGGTGACCGTCGCACCGGCAATCAGGCCCGGGCGCGCTTCCGGCAGCAACACGCGGGTGACCAGCTGCCAGGTGGTGGCGCCCATCGCCTGGGTCGCTTCGATCACGCCGCGGTCAACTTCACGCAGCGCGGTCTCGACCAGGCGCGCATAGAACGGCGCAGCACCGATGACCAGCGGCACGATCGCACCGCGCACGCCCAGCGAGGTTCCCATCAGGAACAGGGTGACCGGGATCAGCACGATCATCAGGATGATGAAAGGCACTGAACGCAGCAGGTTCACCACCAGCGCCAGCACGCCATAGGCAAACGGACGGCGCTTCATCTGCGGTGCGCCGAACAGGTACAGCAGCACGCCCAAGGGCAGGCCGATGGCCAGGGTCAGCGGCAGCGAACCCAGCAGCATCAGCAGGGTGTCGATGGTGGCCTGGCCGATGTCGGCCCACTTGCCCGCATCCAGGTGGCGGAAGAAGCCGCCGGCAGTAGCGATGATCATCGACGCAGTTCCTCAACATGCACGCCGGCGGCCACGAACGCGGCCTGCGCAGCGGACTGGTCGCCGCCCACCAGGGCGACCACCAGCTGGCCATACGGGGTGTCCTTGATCCGGTCGATACGGCCGGACAGGATGTTGTAGTCGACCCCGGTCTCGCGCGCGACGCTGCCGAGCAGGGGTTCGTAGGTGTCGCCACCCAGGAAGGTCAGCCGCACGATGCGGCCACCGACGGCGTCGAAATCGCGGTGCAGCGTGCCCTCGTCCACATGCTCCGATTCGCTGACGAAGCGGCGCGTGGTCGGGTGCTGCGGGTGCAGGAACACCCGGGTGACCGGGCCGGTCTCGACCATCTGGCCGGCGTCGAGCACGGCCACGCGGTCGCAGACACGGCGGATCACATCCATCTCGTGGGTGATCAGCACGATGGTCAGGCCCAGCTCGCGATTGATCTTCGACAGCAGCGACAGCACAGACGCGGTGGTCTGCGGGTCAAGCGCACTGGTCGCCTCGTCGCACAGCAGGATCTGCGGACGGGTCGCCAGCGCACGCGCAATGCCCACGCGCTGCTTCTGACCGCCGGACAGCTGCGCCGGGTACTTCTGCGCGTGCGCTTCCAGGCCAACGGTCTGCAGCAACTCGGCCACACGCGCGTCGATTTCCGCCTTCGGCGTGCCGGCCAGTTCCAGCGGGAAAGCCACGTTGCCAGCCACCGTGCGCGAGGACAGCAGGTTGAAGTGCTGGAAGATCATGCCGATGCGCCGGCGCAGCGCGCGCAGGCCGTCCGCGTCCAGTGCAGTGACATCCTCGCCGCCGATCAGCAGGCGGCCACCGCTGGGCTCTTCCAGCCGGTTGATCATGCGGATCAGCGTCGACTTGCCGGCGCCGGAATGGCCGATGATGCCGAATACCTCACCGGCTTCGATGGTCAGGTCCAGTGGTTGCAGCGCGCTGACTTCGCGGCCGGCAACGGCATAGGATTTGTGCAGGCGCTGGAACTCGATCACGGGCGTGGCTCACCGGCTGGGTGACGGAAGGGGGCGTGCAGCCTACCAGCGCCGGCGCTCGCGCGCCCGCGCCATGGGCCAGAATGTTATTCCTTTTGGTTCTAAGGCGCCCGTGACGGTGATTGAGCCGAGGTCAGAGCCCCTGCGGGGATCCGACCCCGGGGTCGGATCCCCGCAGGGGCTCTGACCCCATTCCCCGGCCGACCCAGCTCAGGGATGATCCAGCGGCTTCGGCGGTTCCTGCCGGTTGACCCGCTCGCGGTGCAGCAGGTACAGCCCCGACGCCACGATGATCGCCGCCCCGACCCAGGTGTAGCCGTCCGGCAGCTGGCCCCAGAAGGCCAGGTCCCAGCCGATCACCCAGACCAGGCCGCTGTACTCCAGCGGCGCGATCATCGAGGCTTCGCCCAGCTGGAAGGCCTTGGTCAGGGCGATCTGGCCCAGTGCCCCGGCCAGGCCCATGCCGGCGATCAGCGGCGCGTGCGCCAGCTGCAGCGGTACCCAGCCGGGAAGGGCCAACAGGCCCGCGCCGATCGCCATGATCACCAGGAACCAGACCACCATCGACTGCGAAGTATCGGTGCGGGTCAGCAGGCTGACCGTGATCGCAGCCACGGCATAGGCGGTGGCCGCGGCCAGCACCATCAGCCCCGGCACCGAGATGAAGCCATCCACGCCCGGCCGCAGCACCACCAGCACGCCGACCAGGCCGATGCCGATGGCTACCCAGCGCCGCGGCCCCACCCGTTCACCGAGCAGCGGCACCGAGAGTGCAGCGATCAACAGCGGAGCAACGAAATAGATGGTGTAGGCGGTGGACAGCGGCAGGTCGCGCAGGGCGAACACGAAGCAGCCGATCATCGCCATGCCCAGCGCGCCGCGCAGCAGGTGCAGGCCCCAGCGCCGCGGCACCAGCGAGCGCGGGCCGGCACTGACCAGCACCCAGACCAGCACGAACGGCAACGACGCCGCGCCGCGCAGGAAGGTCACTTCCAGGGTGGGATAGCTGGCCGACAACTGCTTCATGCCAGCGTCCATCAGCGAGAAACAGGCGACCGCAGCGACCATCCAGGCCACCGCACGCGAAGGGGAGCGTTGCACGTTCATGGCCCATTATCGCCCGGTCGTCGCCTTCTGTAGAGCCGAGCCCACGCTCGGCTGCGTTGTGAAGAGCAGCCGAGCGTGGGCTCGGCTCTACAGAGGGCGGGTAAGCGGGCCCTCGCGATAGAATGGCCGCCACTGAAACCTGCGGAGCACCGCCCATGCCTTCCTTCGACGTCGTGTCCGAAGTCGACACCCACGAGCTGACCAACGCCATCGACCAGGCCAACCGCGAACTGGCCACCCGCTTCGACTTCAAGGGCGTGGACGCAAAGTTCGAGCGCGATGGCGATGTCATCAACCAGACCGCGCCGACCGAGTTCCAGCTCAAGCAGATGAACGACATCCTGCGTGCACGCCTGGCCGCGCGCGGCATCGACGTGCTGAGCCTGGAGTTCGGCGACATCGAGACCAACCTGGCCCAGGCCCGGCAGAAGATCACCGTCAAGCAGGGCATCGAGCAGAAGATCGCCAAGAAGATCGCGGCGGCTCTGAAGGATGCCAAGCTGAAGGTGGAAAGCCAGATCAACGGCGACAAGCTGCGCGTGCAGGGCAAGAAGCGCGATGACCTGCAGGACGCCATCGCCGTGCTCAAGGCCGGCAAGTTCGAGCTGCCGCTGCAGTTCAACAATTTCCGCGATTGATCTGCCCGCCGGGCATGGCCCGGCGCTACGCGGGCCGCAGCGGTAGCGCCGGGCCATGCCCGGCGGACTGCAACGTCAACCGCGCAGCAGCTTGTACAGCGTGGTGCGCGAGATGCCCAGCTGGCGAGCGGCCAGGCTCAGATTGCCGTCCGCCGCCTGCGCCGCACGGCGCGCCGCTTCACGCTGCTGATCACGCAGCAGCGGTGCATCCATCGTCGCCGCTGAAGGCCGTTGCGCGCTGCGGCCAGCGACCCTGCGCGGCGCCTGCAGGTGCTGCAGGTAAACCGCACTGCCCTCGCCCACCCGCACCCGATGCGGCGCCCCGGGTTGCAGCAGGCGCCGCCGCTGCGCGGCACTGGCGCCGGCAAACACGCTTTCCAGGTTCAACAACGGCAACGGTCCCCGACGCGGCAGGCCCAGCAGGCGCCGCGCAACACGGTTGGCCGCGCGCAGCTGGCCGTCCTCCTGCACCGCCAGCAGCCCCTGCAACGGCGACGCCAGCCAGCGCGGATCGTGCTGCAGCGCCAGCAGGTGCACGTCGGCAAGCGTGTGGAACAGCCGGTTCTCGCTGGCCAGCGCGGCCTGCCGGAAATAGCCCTGCAACAACGAGGGATCGCGCTCACCCAGCCCGGTGATGTCGATCACCCCACACACCTGCCCATCGAGATCGTGCAGTGGCTCGCTGAGGCAGAACACCGGGGCGAAGCGCTGCAGGTAGTGTTCATTGCCCCGTACCAGCGCAGGCAGGTCGTCGGCCAGGCTGACCGCCGGTGCCGTGGTGCCGATCTCGCCCTCGCCCAGCCGCCGCCCAACCTGGATCGGACGCAGCAGCGGTGCATCTTCCAGGCCATGGGCCTGCTGCGCGATCACCATGCCCTCACGGTTGGCACAGAACATCGTCCAGCCGCGCCCGCCAAAGGCAGCCCACAGCTGTTCCAGCTCCGGCCGCACGCAGCGCGCGAGCCGACGGTCGCCGGGATCGGAAAGATGCCGGCCATCACCCAGCAGCGGACGGTAGTCCGGCTCCTGCCCGGGCAGCAGGCCCGCCGCGCGCGAACGCAGCCACGACTGCTGCAGCGGCAACGGCAACACGCCCAAGGAACGCGCATCGCCCTCGGCGAAGGCCGCGCGTGCCGCTACCAGCTGCTGTTGCCCGACGGTCGTGGCGATCATGGACGCAGCGTACACCCGCCGGCGGCAACGCCACGTTACGTCTGGGCAACGGAACGTTTCCGCCGGCGGTTCAAACGCGGGGTCGGATCCGTTTTCCTTTGGAAAGCGGATCCGACCCCATCGCATAAGGCTTGCCGGCCAGCGGCCGGCACTACCGATGCCCGTTACGCCGCGATGCGCAGGATCGGCTTCAGGGTGATGCCCTTCGTGCTGTCCTCCGCCGCCTGGTTGATCTGTTCCAGCGGATAGAACTTCACCAGCTTGTCGAACGGGAAGCGGCCCTGCTGGAACAGCGTGACCAGCTGCGGAATGAACACCTGCGGCACGCTGTCACCTTCCACGATGCCGCGGATGCTGCGGCCACCGAGCAGCAGGTTGTTCACATCGAAACTGGCGGTGGTGCCCAGCTTCGGCGCGCCGACCACGCCCATCATGCCCAAGCCGCCCAGCGCTTCGATACCGGCGGAGAGCACCTCCGGGCGACCGGTCGATTCCAGCGCGAAATCCGCACCACCGCCGGTGATCGCGCGCACGGCCTCGATCACGTCGGTCTCGCGGCTGTTGACCACGTGGGTGGCGCCCAGCTCCAACGCCAGTTCCAGCCGCGACGGCACCACGTCGATGGCAATGATGGTGGTGGCACCGGCCACCTTGGCCGCCATCACCGCACTCAGGCCGACCGCGCCGGCACCGTAGCTGGCGAAACTGCTGCCCGAGCGCACCTGCAGCGAATTGAGCACCGCACCGGCACCGGTCTGGATGCCGCAGCCCAGCGGGCCCAGCAGTTCCAGCGGCGCATCGTCGGGCACCTTGATCGCGTTGATCTCGCGCGCAATGGCGAAGGTGGCAAACGAAGACTGCGCGAAGAAATGGTCGTGCAGCGGCTGGCCCTGCGTATCGGTGATCGCGGTATGACCGTGGCCATCATCGCCACCGAAGTTCAGTGCGAAGAAGTCCTTGCAGTAGGCACCATGGCCGCCGCGGCAGGGATTGCAGTGACCACAGGCGCCATAGGTCAGCACCACGTGGTCGCCCACCTTGAGGTCGCGCACGTTGGGGCCGACCGCCTCGACAATCCCGGCGCCTTCGTGGCCGAGTACCGCAGGCAACGGCACCGGGTAGTACTGATCGCGCACGATCAGATCGGTGTGGCACAGGCCGGTCGCCACCACCTTCACCAATACCTCGTCGTCCTGCGGGCCGCGCAGCCGCGCCTGCTCGATGACGAAGGGCTGTTCCTTGCCGCGGACCACGGCGGCAGTGATCTCGCGTGTTGTCGTGTTGCTGCTCATCGCAATGCTCCTTCGATCAGATCGGGTAGGCGGGCGCTTCGCCCTTGACGGTCAACCACTGCCACTGGGTGAACTCTTCCCCGTTGGCGGGGCCGCCGATACTGGTGCCGTTGCCGGATGCACCGACGCCGCCGAAGGGATTGATCACTTCGTCGTTCACGGTCTGGTCGTTGATATGCAGCAGGCCGGTGCGCAGGCGCTCACCGAGCTTCAGCGCGCGCCCGACATTGCTGGACACGATGGCCATCGACAGGCCGTACTCGCTGTCGGTGGCCAGGCGCACGGCCTCGTCGTCATCGTCGAACGGCACCACCACCGCCACCGGCGCGAAGATCTCTTCGTTGAAGGCTGGATTGTCGGCAGAGACGTTGCCAAGCACGGTCGGCGCGAAGAACAGATCGCGGTGCGTACCGCCTGCCTCCAGCGAGGCACCGGCCTGCAGCGCCTGCTCGACCACGCGCGCGGCGTGGTCACGCTGGCCAGCATTGATCAGCGGGCCGATGGCCACCTCTTCGCGTGCCGGATCTCCCACCTTCAACGAATTGGCCTTGGCCACCAGCTTCTGCAGGAACGCATCATGGATCTTCCGATGCACCAGCACGCGGCCGGTCGCCATGCAGATCTGTCCCTGATGCAGGTAGACGCCCCACGCGGTGTTGGCCACGGCCAGGTCGAGGTCGGCATCATCCAGGATGATCAGCGAATTCTTGCCACCCAGCTCCAGCGACACCTTTTTCAGGTGCTTGCCCGCCGCTTCGCCGACCTTGCGCCCGGCCGCGGTGGAGCCGGTGAACTGGATCATCGCCACGTGCGGATCGCTGGTCAGCGCGGCACCGGCCGCGCCATCACCGGGCAGCATGTGCAGCACTCCTGCCGGCAGCCCGGCCTGCTCGAACAAGCGTGCGATCACCGCGCCGCCACACACCGCCGTGCGTGGGTCCGGCTTGAGCACCACCGCGTTGCCCAGCGCGATCGCCGGCGCCACCGCGCGCATGGCCAGGTACAGCGGGAAGTTGAAGGGTGAGATGACGCCGACCACGCCCAGTGGCCGACGCCGCGCAAGGTTCAGCCGGCCCGGCTCGGACGGCAGGATCTCGCCGACGCTGCGCGAAGGCAGCGCCGCGGCTTCGTGCAACGCCTTGATGGTGACCTTGGCCTCAAAGCCGGCCTTCAGGCGAGTGGAGCCGCTTTCGCGCACCAGCCACTCGACCAGGGTGTCGATGTTCTCTTCGGCCAGGCGTGCCGCTTTGCGCATAACCTCAGCGCGCTGCTCGTAAGGCGCTGACGCCCACGCCTGTTGCGCCTGGGCAGCGGCTGCCGCCGAGCGTGCCACCTGCGCCGGGTCGGCCAGGCCGATCTCGCCGAGGGTGTTGCCGGTGGCCGGCTCGATCACCGGCTGCCGTTGCGCAGCCGCCTGCCAGTGGCCATCGAAGAAGGCGCCGGCCCAAAGGGCATCAGGCAGCCACGGGGAAGATGCAGTCATGGGTGTCCTCCTGTGTCGTGCGTCCATTCCACGTCCGCCGTCCGCGGCAGGCAATCGGCCATCCAGCGGTCGCCCGCAAGGGCTTGAATCGGCGGGAATTTCCAGCATGGCAACTGTCCAGTTCCTGCACAGTGAACAGCGCGGCGGCGGCGCACTGCCTACAATGTCCGCCCCGCCAGCCGATGTGCCCGCCATGACCGACACCCACCTGCCCACCGATGACCCGATCGCCGCCACCCGCCTGTGGCTGGAGCGCATCGTCATCGGCCTGAACCTGTGCCCGTTCGCGAAGGCGGTGTACGTGAAGGACCAGGTCCGTTTCGTGCTCAGCGATGCGACCACGCCCGAAGCGCTGGTCGAACAGCTGGCCGAGGAGCTGGTGCTGCTGCGCGATACGCCGGCCGAGCAGATCGATACCACGCTGATCGTGCATCCGCAGGTGCTGACCGACTTCCTCGACTACAACGACTTCCTCGACAACGCCGATGCGGCGATCGAGGCCCTGGACCTGCAGGGCATCCTGCAGGTGGCCAGCTTCCATCCGGATTACCAGTTCGAGGGCGTGGCTGCCGACGACGCCAGCAACTACACCAACCGTGCGCCCTTTCCCACCCTGCACCTGCTGCGCGAGGACAGCGTGGCGCGCGCGGTGGACGTCTATCCGGACCCGGACGTGATCGTCGAGCGCAACATCCAGACCCTGGACCGCATCGGCGTGGACGGCTGGCATCGCCGCCTGCGTGGCGACGACCTGTCATGAGCCGCGTCCCGCCGATTGCCGCATGGCCGGCCGCGCCGCTGTCGGGCAAGGTGGTGCTGATCACCGGGGGGGCCAACGGCATCGGCCGCGGCATCGCCCAGGCCGTGCTCGGTGCCGGTGGCCGCGTGCTGATCGGCGACCTGGACATGGAGGCCGGGCAAGCCTGCCTGGACGAATGGCAGCGCGGCGATGACGCTGCGTTCCAGCGCCTGGACATCACCGACGAAGCCAGCGTGCGCGCGTTCGTCGCCGAGGCGCTGCGTCGCTTCGGCCACATCGACGGACTGGTCAACAATGCCGGCATCGCCGGGCCGCACGGCACGCTGCTGCAGGACATGGACTGGGACGAGTGGCAACGCCGCCTGTCGTCGCTGCATGGTGCGTTCCTGTGCAGCAAGCACGCGCTGCCCGCGCTGTCGGCCAGTAGCGCGGGCGCGATCATCAACATCGCTTCGACCCGCGCCTGGCAGTCGGAGGCGCACAGCGAAGCCTATGCGGCCGCCAAGGGTGGGTTGGTCGCCTTCACCCATGCGCTGGCGATCAGCGCCGGCCCGGCGATGCGGGTGAACAGCATCAGCCCCGGCTGGATCGGTACCACCGCCTGGCAGGCGCCCTCGCGCCGTCACGAGCCTGACTACTCGGCCATCGACCACGCCCAGCACCCGGTCGGCCGGGTCGGCCAGCCCGAGGACATCGGCGCGCTGGCGGTGTACCTGCTGTCCTCGCTGTCCGGCTTCACCACCGGCCAGGACTTCGTCGTCGACGGCGGCATGACCCGGAAGATGATCTACGCCGAATGACCCGCCTCATCCACGCATGGCGTGGATCTACTGAATATCATCGGTAGATCCACGCCATGCGTGGATGGCGGTGATGTGCCAACCAAGGTTGGCACCCACCACAGCGGCCGCACCATTGCCAGAAAGTGCCAGCCAAGGCTGGCACCCACCACAGCGGTCAGGCCATGCCCGAATGGCGCAGCAGCGCGTCGATCTGCGGTGCGCGGCCGCGGAAGGCCTTGAAGTTCTCCGCCGCCGGGCGGCTGCCACCCCGCGACAGGATCTCATCGCGGAAGCGTGCTCCGGTTTCCGCCAGCGCCTGCGGCGCTTCCTCGAACGCGGCGTAGGCATCGGCGCTCAGCACCTCGGCCCACTTGTAGCTGTAATAGCCCGCCGCATAGCCACCGGCGAAGATATGGTTGAACTGGTGCGGGAAGCGGTTCCAGGCCGGCGGATGATTCACCGCCACTTCCGCACGCACCCGATCGAGCAGCGCCAGCACGCTGTCCTGCGCCGGCTCGAACTGGCTGTGCAGCAGCATGTCGAACAGGCCGAACTCCAGCTGGCGCACGGTGGCCATGCCACTGTGGAAGTTGCGCGCGGCCAGCATGCGCTCGTACAGCGCGCGCGGCAACGGTTCGCCGCTGTCCACGTGCGCGGTCATGCCCTGCAGGTGCTCCCATTCCCAGCAGAAGTTCTCCATGAACTGGCTCGGCAGTTCCACCGCATCCCACTCCACGCCATTGATACCGGCCACGCCCAGCTCACCGATGCGGGTCAGCAGCTGGTGCAGGCCATGGCCCATTTCATGGAACAGCGTGGTCACTTCGTTGTGGCTGAAGGTGGCCGGCTTGCCATTGGCACCGCGACCGAAGTTGCACACCAGATAGACCAGCGGCGTCTGTACGCTGCCATCGGCACGCACGCGGCGGTTGCGGCAATCATCCATCCACGCACCACCGCGCTTGCCCTCGCGCGCGTACAGGTCCAGATAGAACTGGCCGACCAGCACGCCCTGCGCGTCGACCAGGCGGAAGAAGCGCACGTCCTCGTGCCACACCGGCGCGCTGTCTTCCTGCACGCGCAGGCCGTACAGCTGCTCGATCACCGAGAACAGGCCGCCCAGCACCTTCGGCTCGGTGAAGTACTGCTTCACTTCCTGCTCGGAATAGCTGTAGCGCGCCTGCTTCAGGCGATCGGCGGCGAAGGCCAGGTCCCAGGCCTGCAGCTGCTCGATGCCCAGCTGCTCGCGCGCGAATTGCTCCAGCTCGGCGCGGTCCTTGGCCGCGAACGGCTTGGCACGTGCAGCCAGATCGCGCAGGAAGCCGAGCACTTCGGCCGGGTCCTGCGCCATCTTGGTCGCCACCGAATAGTCACCATACGAACCGAAACCGAGCAGCGCGGCCAGCTCTGCGCGCAGGGCGAGGATGCGGTCGATGTTGCCGCCGTTGTCCAGCGCGTCGTCGCCGAATTCGGAGGCGCGCTGCGCACTGGCGCGATACAGGATCTCGCGCAGGTCGCGGTCTTCGCCCCAGGTCTGTACCGGCAGGTAGCACGGCATCTGCAGGGTCAGCTTCCAGCCCTTGTTGCCGTCTTTTTCCGCTGCTGCATGCGCGGCCGCCTTCACGTCGTCCGGCACGCCAGCCAGGCGTGCCTCATCCTCGATGATCAACGACCACGCGTCGGTGGCATCCAGCACGTTCTGCGAGAACTTCGCCGACAGCGCCGACAGTTCCTCCTTGATCGCGGCGAAGCGCTGCTGGGCCTCGGGCTCCAGTTCGGCGCCGCCCAGGCGGAAATCGCGCAGGGTGTTGTCCAGCACCTTGCGCTGCGCCTCATCGAAGGTCGCCGCCTCGGGGCTGCCGGCCAGGGCCTGGTACTGGCGATACAGCGCCAGGTTCTGGCCCAGTGCACTGGCAAAGCGGGTCACCCGCGGCAGGTTGCTGTTGTAGGCCTCACGCAGTTCCGGCGTGTTGACCACGCCCTGCAGGTGGCCGACCAGGCCCCAGGCGCGCCACAGGCGCTCGGTGGCATCGTCCAGCGGGGCCACGAAGGTCTGCCAGGTGACCGGCTGCACCTGCTCGGCGGCGCTGACAGCGGCTTCCGCCTCGGCCAGCAGCACATCCAGCGCCGGCGCCACGTGCTCCGGGCGGATCGCCTCGAAACGCGGCAGGCCGGAAAAATCGAGCAGGGGGTTGGCAACGGTCACGGCAGGTCTCCAGGGTACGGGCCCGGCAGGCGGGCAGCCCGTTAGATATGGCGCTGCCAGGCGAGGCTGACAAGGGGGCGCGGCCCGATATTCACGTCGGCCTTACGGTCACGGCTCGAAGCTCTGGCTGCGGGGGAGTCCGCAGCGGTACGTATCGAACGAGGCCCCACATGGAAGGTCTGGCTGCAGTTGCATCCGCCTCACCGGCACGGTCGCTGGCGCTGTCCGCCAGTACGGCCGAACTGACCTGGATCGCCGCGCTGTGCGATGCCGGCGACGACGCCCCGCGCCACCTGCAGCAGTTGCAGACGGTGCTGCAGCAGGGTGGCACGTTCAACGATGCCCAGGAGTGGTACCCGTTCGAAGTGATCGAACGCGGCGCCAGCCAGTTGCGGCTGGGCCATGAGCGCGAGTTCGTGATCTGCGTACTGCTGTGGCTGCAGGCACTGGCCCAGGGCCGCGCCAGTACCCTCGATCCCGGCCTGCACCTGGATGACCGCGCGATGGACATCGAGGCGCTGCCCGAAGCGCTGCGCGACGCAGTGCTGGATGCGTTCACCGCGGCGGGGTATTGATCTGGATGTAGCACACCGCTGCGCTCGCCGGGCACGGCCCGGCGCTACCCGCCCGGCATGATCGGTAGCGCCGGGCCATGCCCGGCGACAACGTTGACCGTCCTACAGTGCTTCCAGGCTGCACCACGGCAATGCCGGCAACCCCTGCCCGGCCACTGCGGCGGCCAGCTGTGCATCGGCGCCGTCGACATCGATGCCCTGGCGCGCGTACCACGACGGGTCGTAATAGCTCTGCGCGTAGCGCTCGCCGCTGTCGCACAGGATGCTGACGATGCTGCCCTGGTGGCCCGCCTCGCGCATCCACTGCGCGGCCTGCAGCACACCGATGAAGTTGGTGCCGGTGGAGCCACCAACGCGGCGCCCCAGCTGGCGGCTGACATGGCGCATCGCGGCCAGGCTCAGTGCATCGGGCACCTTCACCATCGCATCGACACTGGTCGGGATGAAGCTCGGCTCCACCCGCGGCCGGCCGATGCCTTCCACGCGCGAGCCACCGCTGCAGGTCAGGCCGCGCCAATCCTGTTCACCGGCCACGGCTGCTTTGTAGCCATCGAAGAACACCGACACTTCCGGGTCCGCGCACAGGATGCGGGTGTCATGCCGGCGGTAGCTGACATAACGGCCCAGCGTGGCGGCGGTACCGCCGGTGCCGGGGCTGCATACGATCCATTCCGGAACCGGGCTCGGTTCTTCGGCCATCTGCTTGAAGATGGATTCGGCGATGTTGTTGTTGGCGCGCCAGTCGGTCGCGCGTTCGGCGTAGGTGAACTGGTCCATGAAGTGGCCGCCGGTTTCGCGGGCCAGTTTTTCCGAATCGCAGTTGAGATCGCAGGCACGCTCGACCAGATGGCAGCGGCCCCCGTGGAACTCGATCGCCGCGATCTTCTCCGGCGAGGTCGTGGCCGGGATCACCGCAATGAACGGCAGGCCGAGCAGCCGCGCGAAATAGGCTTCGGAGACAGCGGTCGAGCCGCTGGATGCTTCGATCACCGGGCGCCCTTCGCGCAACCAGCCATTGGTCAACGCATACAGGAACAGCGAGCGCGCAAGCCGGTGCTTCAGGCTGCCGGTGGGATGGCTCGATTCATCCTTCAGGTACAGGTCGATGCCCTCGAACCCTGGCAGCGCCAACGGGATCAGGTGGGTATCGGCGGAACGGTTGAAATCGGCTTCGATCTTGCGGATGGCGGCGGCCACCCATTCACGCTGCGACATGGCGGGCAATCGTTGTCAGGACGGAACGGTGCGATCCGGCCATTGTACGTCGCAGTGCCGTCAGGTGCTGGCCGGTAGAATGGCCCCATCCGGCCGGCAACGGCCCTGTCTGAAGGACCTCCCCCATGACCATTCCCGCCCTGCGCGATGTTCCCGGCGTCGCCGCCCAGGCCCCGGCCGAAACCACCGGCTTCGTGTTCAACCACACCATGCTGCGGGTGAAGGACATTACCGCCTCGCTGGACTTCTACACCCGCGTGCTCGGCTACCAGCTGATCGACAAGCGCGACTTCCCGGAGGCCCAGTTCAGCCTGTATTTCCTGGCCTACGTGCCCGCCGGCGTCACGGTGCCGGAAGATGACAACGCCCGCCGCCTGTGGATGGCCGGCCTGCCGGGCGTACTGGAACTGACCCACAACCACGGCACCGAGAACCAGGACGGCGCGGTCTACCACGACGGCAACAGCGACCCGCGCGGCTTCGGCCACATCTGCGTGTCGGTGCCGGACATCGAGGCCGCCTGCCAGCGCTTCGAGAACCTCGGCGTGACCTTCCAGAAGCGCCTGACCGACGGCCGCATGAAGAACCTGGCCTTCATCAAGGACCCGGACGGCTACTGGGTCGAGATCATCGCCAACGCCTGACCCGGAAAGGGGCACAATTCCGGTAGCGCCAGGCCATGCCCGGCGGCCTTGAGCAGGCCGCGCTGAGCGCTCGCCGGGCACGGCCCGGCGCTACCGACTCCGTCCCCTTTTTTGCGAGGTTCGTATGGAAACGATGGAACTTCACCGTGGCCGCCTGATCGACCACATCCAGCTGGTAGTGCGCGACCTGGCGGCCAGCCGCCGCTTCTACCAGGCGGTGTTCGACACCATCGGCATCCCGGTGGCCGGTGAAGGCGATGACTACTTCTGGGCCGACGAGCTGTTCATTTCCAGCGCCAGCAGCGAGGCCGCCGCTGGCCAGCTGACCGGACGCCACCACCTGGCGTTCCAGGCCCGCGACACCGCCACTGTCGATGCCTTCCACAGCGCCGCCATTGCCGCCGGCGGCACCGACAACGGCGCGCCCGGCGAACGCCCCTACCACCCGGGCTATTACGGCGCGTTCGTGCTCGATCCCGATGGCAACAACATTGAAGTGGTCTACCACGGCCCGGCCAACTACAGCGCCGACTCGGTGAAGGTCACTTTCTGATTTCACCGATGCCGTGAACGAAGAAGCCGGGCAATGCCCAGCTTCTCTGCTTCCGACGGTGTGGCCCTCAGTGGGCGGCCATGTAGATGTCCTGCAGCACGGCCTTTTCCAGCTCCAGCTCGCCCAGCAGGTTCTTCACGATGTCGCCCAGGCTGAGGATGCCGACCAGGCGGGTGCCTTCGGTGACCATCAGATGACGGCGCCGCGAGTACGTCATCAACGACATGGCCTGCTTCAGGGTGGCCTCCGGGGCGATGCCTTCCAGGCCGGTGGACGGCAGGCTGGAAATCACCCGGCGGCCGGCCTGCGGGCCGTCGTCGGCCAAGGTGCGCACGATGTCCTTTTCGGAAATGATGCCGACCGGGGCATCGTCCTTCATCACCACCAGCGCAGCGATCCTGTTCGCGCTCATCTTGTGGGCGGCGGCACCGATGGTGTCTTCGGCGTCGATGGTGATGACAGCTTCTTTCTTGGATTGCAGGAGTTCGCGGACGTTCATTCTTGTTTCCTGGTGCAGGTCACTGAAGTCAAAAAAGTGTGCTCTTCCGATACGCCCCCTCCCCGGGAACAGACCTTTCAGCGCACGTCTGGCGCACACGCCGGCCTTGGGAGATGGATCGGCAGGCATCGTGCTGCAACGCGAACGAGGTGGGTTCAACCGCTCACCCTGGACCTCGGTCAACTTGATTCTACGACTGCGACCATCGGTCACTACCGGCATCGATGGGACAGTTCGTCGTGGGAACCAACCGACGATCCAGAGAATGGCACCGCGGCTGAAACCGCCGCTGAATACACGCGATGCCGCGTGTTAAAGATTGATTGATGGCTGCCGACGGCGGACAGAACACCCTGAGGCTGTCCCACTTCGCACGGACTCCGGCACAAACGAAAGGGGGCCACTGGGGCCCCCTTCGCTTGCAGCATCCAACCGAGCCGACGGGTGTTACTCCACTGTCACGCTCTTGGCCAGGTTGCGCGGCTTGTCCACGTCGGTGCCACGCGCCAGCGCGGTGTGGTAGGCCAACAACTGCACCGGAATGGTGTGCACGATCGGGCTGAGCACGCCGGCATGGCGCGGTGTACGAATCACGTGCACGCCTTCGGACTCGTTGAAGTTGCTGTCCTGGTCGGCGAACACGAACAGCTCGCCACCACGGGCGCGCACTTCCTGCATGTTCGACTTCACCTTTTCCAGCAGGCTGTCGTTCGGCGCAATCACCACCACCGGCATGTCCTCGTCCACCAGCGCCAGCGGGCCATGCTTCAGCTCGCCCGCCGGGTAGGCCTCGGCGTGGATGTAGGAGATTTCCTTGAGCTTGAGCGCGCCTTCCAGCGCGATCGGGTAGTGCAGGCCGCGGCCCAGGAACAACGCGCTGCTCTTGCGCGCGAAACGCTCGGCCCACGCAGCGATCTGCGGCTCCATGTTCAACGCGTGCTGCACGCTGCCCGGCAGGAAGCGCAGCTGCTCCAGGTAGTCCGCTTCCTGTGCCGCGTCGATGCGGCCATGCAGCTTGCCCAGCACCACGGTCAGCTGGAACAGTGCCGCCAGCTGGGTGGTGAAGGCCTTGGTCGAAGCGACGCCGATCTCGGCACCGGCACGGGTGTAGCAGACCAGTTCGCTGGCCCGCGGAATCGCACTTTCCGGCACGTTGCAGATCGACAGCGTGTGCTTGTGGCCCAGCGACTTGGCGTACTTCAGCGCTTCCATCGTATCCAGCGTTTCGCCGGACTGGGAAATGGTGACGATCAGGTGCTTCGGGTTGGCATACGCGGCGCGGTAGCGGTACTCGCTGGCGATCTCCACGCTGCACGGCAGGCCGGCGATGGCCTCGACCCAGTAGCGTGCAGTCAGGCCGGCGTAGTAGCTGGTACCGCAGGCGATGATCTGCACGCCCTCGATGCCCGACAACACCGCCTCGGCGTTCTTGCCGAACAGCTCGGCCGGGAAACCACCGGCATCGATCGCCGCCTCGATGGTGTCGCCCAGCGCGCGCGGCTGCTCGTGGATTTCCTTCTGCATGAAGTGGCGGTACGGGCCCAGCTCCAGCGATGCCAGCGACACGTCGGACAGATGCACGTCGCGCTCGACCGGCTGGTCGCGCTCGTCGAAGATGCGCACGCCGTCGCGGCGGATTTCGGCGGTGTCGCCCTCTTCCAGGAAGATCACCTTGCGGGTGGCCGAGATCACCGCCGAGACGTCGGAGGCGACGAAGTTCTCGCCTTCGCCCAGGCCGATCAGCAGCGGGCAGCCCATGCGCGCGCAGACGAAGCGCTCCGGCTCGGCGCGGCTGACCACGGCCAGCGCGTAGGCGCCGGTCAGTTCCTTCACCGTGTGCTGCAGCGCCACCAGCAGGTCGTCGCCATCCTTCAGGTGGTGGTGGATCAGGTGTGCGATGACTTCGGTATCGGTCTGCGACTCGAAGGTGTAGCCCATCGCGCGCAGCTTCTCGCGCTGCTCTTCGTGGTTCTCGATGATGCCGTTGTGCACCAGCGCCACGCCCTGGCTGATATGCGGATGCGCATTGGCCTCGGTGACACCACCGTGGGTGGCCCAGCGGGTATGACCGATGCCGAGCACCGCGTTGAAGCCCTCGGCCTCGGCCGCCGTGGCCATTTCCGACACTCGGCCGGTACGACGCACGCGACGCACCTCCGACCGCTCGGCATGGTCGATCACCGCGATACCCGAGGAATCGTAACCACGGTACTCAAGGCGCTTCAGACCCTCGATCAGCACCGGCACTACGTCGCGATCAGCGATCGCACCCACGATTCCACACATGTCACGCGTTTCCTTGAAGACGATCGTCGCATTCTAGCCTGCGTGTCCGGCTTCCCCCTCCTGTCCGCTTAATGAAAGTGTCCGGAAAGGTGTCCGCGGACACCCGGACACTTCAGGCGCCCACCCAACTCATTGATGGAAAAGGAAATAAAGTTGGCACGCTACGTGCTTGGTACTGGCTACCACCGTCAGGCACGCACCCGATGATCCGCGACACTTCCGCCCAGGACCAGATCGTTTCCTCCGCCCCGGCCAGCGCCCCGCGCGCCAACTGGCTCCGTTACCGTTGGCCGGCGCTGGGCACGATCGCCCTGCTCGCCGGCATCGGCTGGGCCGTGCACGCCTGGTCCAACGCCAGCCGCTCCTTCGACAGCAGCCGCGTGCGCATCGCCGAAGTGAAGCGTGGCGATCTGGTCCGTGACATCGCCGCCGATGGCCGCGTGATCGCCGCCAACAGCCCGATCCTGTATGCCATCTCCGCCGGCACCGTGGACTTGAAGGTGGTCGCCGGCGATGTGGTGAAGAAGGGGCAGGAACTGGCGATCATCGACAGCCCCGAACTGCGCAGCAAGCTGGCCCAGGAACAGGCCACCCTGGCCGGCCTGGAAGCCGAGGCCAGCCGTGCCGCGCTGGACGCCACCCTGGCCCGCGCCAAGTCGCGCAAGGAAACCGACCAGGCCACCATCGAACGGCAGGCCGCCGACCGCGACCTGCAGCGCTATCAGCGCGGCTACGACGGCGGTGCGGTGCCGCAGATCGACCTGGCCAAGGCCAAGGACTCGTTGAAGAAGGCCGACATCACCCTGGCCAACGCCACCACCGATGCACGCCTGCAGAGCCAGGGCGCCGACCTGGATGCCCGCAACAAGCGCCTGCTGGCCGATCGCCAGAAGGCGGTGGTGGCCGAAGTGCAGCGCCAGGTCGACGCGCTGACGCTGCGTGCCCCGTTCGATGGCCAGGTCGGCCAGGTGCAGGCGGTGCAGTCCACCAACCTGGCCGCCAACGCCCCGGTGCTGGGCGTGGTCGACCTGTCCAAGTTCGAAGTCGAGATCAAGGTGCCGGAGAGCTTCGCCCGCGACCTGGCGATCGGCATGCCGGCACAGCTGACCGGTGGCAACGGCCAGCCGTTCCCGGGTGAGATCAGCGCGGTGTCGCCGGAAGTGGTCAACGGCGAGGTCAACGCACGCGTGCGCTTTGCCAGCGCGCAGCCGGAAGGCCTGCGCCAGAGCCAGCGGATGTCGGTGCGCGTGCTGCTCGATACCCGCAGGAACGTGCTGAAGGTCGAGCGCGGCCCGTTCGTCGAACAGGGCAACGGCATGGCCTACGTGATGGATGGCCGCACCGCCGTGCGTCGTCCGGTGGAACTGGGCGTCAGCAGCCTGGGCGAAGTGGAAATCAAGTCGGGTGTGCAACCGGGCGACCGCATCGTGGTCTCCGGCAGCGACCTGTTCAAGGACGCCGAGCGCGTCTCCGTCAACTGATACCTGATACCTGAATCCTGGAGAGAGGACACCCCATGTACATGCTCGAAATGCGCTCGGTCGCCAAGGTCTTCCGCACCGAACAGGTGGAAACCCACGCACTGCGCTCGCTGGAACTGCAGGTCAAGGAAGGCGAGTTCGTCGCCGTCACCGGCCCGTCCGGTTCCGGCAAGACCACCTTCCTCAACATCGCCGGCCTGCTGGAAACCTTCACCAGCGGCACCTACATGCTGGACGGCCAGGACGTGAGCACGCTGGGCGATGATGCGCGCAGCCGCCTGCGCAACCAGAAGATCGGCTTCATCTTCCAGGGCTTCAACCTGATCCCGGACCTCAACCTGTTCGACAACGTCGACGTGCCGCTGCGCTATCGCAGGATGAGCGCCAACGAGCGCCGCGAACGCATCGAGAAGGCGCTGACCCAGGTCGGCCTCGGCTCGCGCATGAAGCACTACCCGAACGAGCTGTCCGGCGGCCAGCAGCAGCGCGCGGCGATCGCACGTGCCCTGGCCGGCAGCCCGCGCCTGCTGCTGGCCGACGAACCGACCGGCAACCTGGATACGCAGATGGCCCGTGGCGTGATGGAACTGCTGGAAGAGATCAATGCCGCCGGCACCACCATCGTGATGGTCACCCACGACCCGGAACTGGCCGCACGCGCGCAGCGCAACGTGCACATCGTCGATGGCCAGGTGACCGACCTGGTGCGTGAGCCGGTGCTGGCTACGCCGGTGCGCCACATCGTCGCCGTCAACGAGTGAGGGCCCGACCATGTTCGCCTACTACGCCCGATTGGCGGCGCGCAGCTTCCGCCGCAACAAGGTCCTGACCGCGCTGATGGTGGTTGCCATCGCGCTCGGCATCGGCGCCTCCATGACCACATTGACCGTGTTCCACGTATTGTCCGGCGACCCGATTCCCGGCAAGAGCGACCGCCTGTTCTACGTGCAGCTCGACGCCGCGACCGGCGCCTATGTCGCCGGCGAAGAGCCGGAAACCCAGCTGACCCGCTTCGACGGTGAAGCGCTGCTGCGCGAAGCCAAGGGTGAACGCCAGGCACTGATGAGCGGCGGCGGCGGCACCATCGAACCGGACAACAGCACCCTCAAGCCCTTCAGCATCGACACCCGCTGGACCTCGGCCGACTTCTTCCCGATGTTCGAGGTGCCCATGCAGTACGGCCGCCCCTGGACGCGCGAGGACGATGAAGGCCGCGCACGCGTGGTGGTCATCTCCAAGGCGCTCAACGACAAGCTGTACCAGGGTGCCAACAGCGTGGGCCGCGACCTGCGCATGGAAGGCCAGAGTTACCGCATCGTCGGCGTGATGAAGGAATGGAGCCCGGAGCCCCACTTCTACGACCTGACCACCGGCAGCTACGGCAAGAACGAAGACCTGCTGCTGCCGATCTCCACCTCGTTCGACCTGAAGCTCGGCAACAACGGCAACATGAACTGCTTCGGCGAAAACCCCGACGGCAACAGCTACTCGCTCAATGCACCGTGCGCGTGGTTGCAGTACTGGGTGGAAATGGACCCGGCCAAGGCCGGCGACTACCGCCGCTACCTGGAGAACTATTCGACCCAGCAGCGCGAGGCCGGCCGCTTCAAGCATCCGCCGAACGTGCGCCTGCGCACCGTGATGGAATGGCTGGACTTCAATGGTGCCGTCCCCAGCGACGTGCGCCTGCAGCTGTGGCTGGCGCTGGGCTTCCTCGGTGTCTGCCTGGTCAACACGGTAGGCCTGCTGCTGGCCAAGTTCCTGCGCCGCAGCGGTGAGATCGGCGTGCGCCGTGCGCTCGGTGCCAGCCGCGGCCAGATCTTCCTGCAGTGCCTGGTGGAAGCCGGCGCGGTCGGCGTGGTCGGTGGCGTGCTCGGCATCGGCCTGGCCCTGCTCGGCCTGTTCGCGGTGCGCCAGCAACCGGTGGAGTACGCCAAGCTGGCCCACCTGGACGGCAACATGCTGCTGCTCGCACTGGGCCTGACCCTGTTCGCCAGCCTCGCCGCCGGTTTCCTGCCCGCCTGGCGCGCCATGCAGGTCACCCCGGCCATCCAGCTCAAGTCGCAGTAAGCACCCGAACGAGGACTCCCATGGACATCCGCCCCATCCTCAGCACGCTGCGCCGGCACAAGACCGCTGCCGCCCTGATCGTGCTGGAAGTCGCACTGACCTGCGCCATCGTCTGCAACGCGCTGTTCCTGGTCAGCCAGCGCGTGGAAAAGATCAGCATGCCCAGCGGCATCGCCGAGAGCGAACTGGCAATGCTGCGCGTCAGCGGCATCGGCAAGCAGACCGACGCCATGGCCCGCACCCGCGAGGACCTGGCATCGCTGCGCGCGATCCCCGGCGTCAGCAACGTCACCATCATCAACCAGATCCCCTTCCGCAACGGCTCCTCCAGCAGCAGCATCTCGCGCGTGATCGACCAGGAACGGCCGACCACCAACGCCTCGATGTACACCCTGTCGGAGAACGGGCTGGCCACGATGGGCATCAACCTGATCGCCGGCCGCGATTTCCTGCCTGACGAGTACCAGAACTTCGAAGACGTCAGCAAGGGCGGCGCCAAGGAAAAGGCCATCCCGGTCATCCTCACCCAGGCCACCGCCGCCAAGATGGAGCCCAACGGCAGCGCCCTGGGCAAGACCTACTACATGGGCAAGCAGTCGCTGCACGTGGTCGGCATCGTCGATGTCCTCAGCACACCCAATGGCTGGAGTGACAACTGGACCAACTCGATGCTGCTGCCGATCCGCCGCACCTTCGACGACGGTGGCACCTACATCCTGCGCACCTCGCCCGAACGCCGCCAGGAAGTGCTCGACGCCGGTGCCGCCGCGCTGGAACGCAACGACCCGAACCGGCTGATGCGCGACAAGCTGACCTATGAAGACCAGCGCAAGGACTTCTTCAAGAACGACCGCGCGATGGTCGGCCTGCTGATCACCGTCAGCATCTCGCTGCTGGTGGTCACCGCGCTGGGCATCATCGGCCTGGCCAGCTTCTGGGTGCAGCAGCGCAGCAAGCAGATCGGCATCCGCCGTGCGCTGGGCGCGACCCGCGGGCAGATCCTGCGCTACTTCCAGACCGAGAACTTCCTGCTGGCCACGCTGGGCATCGTGCTGGGCATGCTGGCTGCCTACGCGATCAACCTGGCCCTGATGAACCTGTACGAGCTGCCGCGCATGCCGCTGTACTACCTGCCCCTGGGCGCACTGCTGCTGTGGGTGCTGGGCCAGATCGCGGTGTTCGGTCCGGCACGGCGTGCGGCGGCGGTACCGCCTGCGGTCGCCACGCGGGGCGCGTGAGATGCGTGCCTGCGCGATGTGCCTGATGCTGCTCCTGCCACTGCCGGCGCTGGCCGGTGGTGGCAGCGCACAGACGCTGGAATGGCGCCAGGATGGAGCGCGGCTGTCGCTGCGCTCGACCGAAGGCCAGGTGCATGTGGAGGCCGCCAGCCCGGAAGCACGCTTCGGCGTACGCAGCGGGGATCGCATCCTCCGCGTGGACGACACGGCGGTGCGCCGGGTCGAGCACCTTGCCGTGGCCTTGCGCCATTCCAGCACAGCCACTGCCTATCTGTTGCTGCGCCGCGACAGACGCGAACTGACGGTGGCGGTCAACGCCGCCGCATGGCGACAGGCACTGGATGTCCCGCCACCACCCGCGCCACCACCTCCGCCGGCCCCACCCGGGCGCTGAGCATCATCCGCTCCTGCACGGCCACAGGTTTGGCTATGCTTGATGGGTGGCGCCGGGCTCTCCCGGTGCGTGGACACGAACGGCTCCATCGGCGCCGCCCATCCCTTTCTGCAGAACCGCTTGATGCCTGCGATCCTGATCATCGACGACAACGCCAGCGTGGGTACCGCGCTGGACGTGCTGTTCTCCCTGCATGACATCGATACCCTGCAGGCGCAGACGCCCGCCGACGGGCTGGCGCTGCTCGAATCACAGCCGGTCGACCTGGTCATCCAGGACATGAATTTCAGCGAGGACACCACCTCCGGTGAAGAGGGCGAGGCGCTGTTCGCGCAGATCCGCGCGCGCCATCCGGACCTGCCGGTGATCCTGCTCACGGCGTGGACCCATCTGAGCAGCGCCGTGGACCTGGTCAAGGCCGGTGCCGCCGACTACCTGGCCAAGCCGTGGGACGATCGCAAGCTGCTGACCACGGTCAACAACCTGCTGGAACTGTCCGAGGCGCGCCGCGAGCTGGACCGCCGGCGCACGCGTGAACTGCGCCAGCGCAATGCGCTGGAAGCGAAGTACGACCTGTGCGGTGCGGTAGTCGCCGATCCGGCCAGCGAGCGTGTGGTCACCCTGGCCTGCCAGGTCGCACGCTCGGAACTGCCGGTGCTGATCACCGGCCCCAACGGCGCCGGCAAGGAAAAGATCGCGCAGATCATCCAGGCCAATTCGCTGGTGGCCAAGGGTCCGTTCGTGGCGGTCAACTGCGGCGCGCTGCCCTCGGAACTGATCGAAGCCGAGCTGTTCGGTGCCGAGGCCGGTGCGTATACCGGCGCCAACAAGGCACGCGAAGGCAAGTTCGAAGCCGCCGATGGTGGCACCCTCTTCCTGGATGAGATCGGCAACCTGTCGCTGGGCGGGCAGATGAAGCTGCTGCGCGTGCTGGAAACCGGCCGCTTCGAGCGCCTGGGCTCCAACCGCGAACGCCAGGTCAAGGTCCGCGTGGTCAGCGCGACCAATGCCGACCTGCCGGCGATGATCCGCGACGGTACCTTCCGCGAAGACCTCTACTACCGCCTCAATACGGTGGAACTGGTGCTGCCGCCGCTGGCCGAACGACCGGGCGACATCGTGCCGCTGGCCGAACGATTCCTGGCCGCCGGCAAGCCGCTGTCCAGCGCCGCCACCGCAGCACTGCAGCGGCACCCGTGGCCCGGCAACGTGCGCGAACTGCGCAACGTGATCCAGCGTGCCGAACTGCTGGCCACCGGCAACCGCATCGAAGTGGCCGATCTCAACCTGCCACGCGCAGCCGTCGCACCGCGACCGGCACCCAGCGCAGGCAATGATCCCGACCGCGCACGCATCGAGGAGGTACTGGCGCGCAACCATGGCGTCATCGCCCAGGCTGCCGCCGAGCTCGGCCTGAGCCGCCAGGCGCTGTACCGGCGCATGGACCGCCACGGCATTCCACGCGAATGAAGCGGCGCTCCTTCACTTTCCGCCTGTTCCTGCGCCTGCTGCCGGTGCTGGCACTGGCTGCGGCACTGCCGTGGCTGCTGGCCTACTGGATGGACCATGGTTGGGTGGTGACCACGGTATCGGCGCTGATCCTGCTGTCGCTGATGTGGTGGACCCTGCGCCGTGCGACGGCGCCGGTACGCTCGCTGATGCGTGCCCTGGCCGGTACCACCAGCAGTTACCGCGACGGCGAATACAACTTCGGTGTGCACTGGCCGGGGAACGACGAGCTGGGCGACCTGGTGCAGGCCCACCGCGAACTGGGCGACGTGCTGCGCGCGCAGCGACAGGGACTGGTGCAACGTGAGCTGCTGCTGGACACCATGGTGCAGAACACGCCGGTGGCGATGCTGCTGATCGCCTCCGGCGGTGATGGCGTGGCTCGCGTGGTGTTCTCCAACCTGGCGGCGCGCAAGCTGCTGCACGGCGGCTGGAAGCTGGAAGGCCAGCGCCTGGAAGACGTGCTGGAACAGGTGCCGGTGGAACTGCGCGATGCCATCGCCCGTGGCGGTGACAGCTTGTTCGCGGTACATGCCGATGGCGAAGACGGCGACGAGGACGATGAGCAGGTCTACCACCTCTCGCGCCGCGCGTTCCAGCTCAACGGCCGCCCGCACGACCTGCTGCTGGTGCGGCTGCTGACCGCCGAACTGCGCCGCCAGGAAGTGCAGACCTGGAAGAAGGTGATCCGGGTGATCAGCCACGAGCTCAACAACTCGCTGGCGCCGATCGCTTCGCTCGCCCATTCCGGCGGCGTGCTGGTGCAGCGCGAGCGCTTCGACCGGCTGCCGGAGATCTTCACCACCATCGAAGACCGCGCACGCCACCTGGAAGGCTTCATCCGCGGCTACGCGCGCTTTGCCAAGCTGCCACAGCCACAGCTGCAGACCGTGCACTGGGCACCGTTCCTGTCCAGCCTGCGCCAGCAGATTCCGTTCGGCATGGAACGTGAACCGGACGAGGAGCTGAGCAGTCGCATCGACATCGCGCAGTTCGGGCAGGCGTTGTTGAACCTGCTGAAGAACGCGCACGAAGCCTGCGCCGAAGCCGAGCCGCCCAACGATGACGTGCAGGTACAGCTGACGCGGCTGCCGCAGTGGCTGCGCCTGGACGTGCTTGATCGCGGCAAGGGCATGAACGAGCAGGTGCTGCAGAACGCACTGATGCCGTTCTATTCGACCAAGCGCAACGGCACCGGGCTGGGGCTGGCGCTGACGCGCGAGATCGTGGAAGCGCACGGCGGACGCGTGTCACTGCAGAATCGCGGCGATGGCGGGTTGTGCGTGTCGATCCTGCTGCCGGTGGGTTGAGCGGGCCGATCGGGGCTACCGGTAGTCGCCACCCATGGTCGGCCAGTCAGTAGATCCACGCCATGCGTGGATATGCCGACCAAGGTCGGCAACTACCAGAAGCACGCACCGCCATGCGCGGATGTGCCGACGAAGGTCGGCATCTACCAGATCTTCCGCATCGCCACGCGCAGATGCATCGGAAACCCGAGCGCAGCCTCTTCGGCCATCACCGACTGCAGTCCGGCACCCCACTCCGCCTCCGGCACGGTGACGAACCCTTCGCTGGCATAGAAGGCCGCATTCCACGGCACGTCGGACAACGTGGTCAGCACAGCCGAGCGATAGCCTTCCGCCCGGGCCTGTACCAATGCATGGCGCAACAACGCGCGCCCATGACCCTGCCGCGCGTGCGCAGGATCTACATCCATCTGCAGAACGTGGAACTCACCCGCCAGTTCGCCGGCAAGCAGATACCCGGCGATGCCACCGTCAGCCGCATCCACCACCCACAGCTGCCGGCGCTCAAGGCCGTTCTGCAGTGTCGGCAGGTCCAGGCCATGCCCGGCGAACACCGGATAGGCCTCATGGCCCTTCAACACCTCGCCGGCGCGCTGCTCGATGCCGGGCAGCACACCGAGTTCATCGGCGCGAGGAAGGCGGGGCTCAGGACTTCTTGAGCGGGCGCTTCCAGCCATCGATGGTTTCCTGTCGTGCACGTGCCAGTGTCAGCTTGCCGTCCGGCGCGTTGCGGGTGATGACCGAACCGGCGGCAATGGTCGCGCCGTCGCCAATGGTCACCGGCGCTACCAGCGAACTGTTGGAGCCGATGAACGCGTTGTCGCCGATGGTGGTGGTCGACTTGTTCACGCCATCGTAGTTGCAGGTGATGGTGCCGGCGCCGATGTTCACCTTGCTGCCGATCACCGCATCGCCCAGGTAGGTGAGGTGATTGGCCTTGCTGCCCACACCCAGCATGACCTTCTTGGTCTCGACGAAGTTGCCGACGTGCACGCCATCGGCCAGCACGGTGCCCGGGCGCAGGCGGGCGAACGGGCCGATCTGCGCAGCGCCTTCGGTGACCACGCCTTCCAGATCGCAATGCGCGCGCACTTCGGTGCCCGGCCCGAGGTTGACGTCCTTCAGGCGGTTGAACGGACCGACGGTGACCCCGTCACCGAGCACGATGTTGCCTTCCAGCACCACGTCGACATCGATCAGCACGTCGCTGCCAACGGTGACGGTGCCGCGGATGTCCAGCCGTGCCGGGTCGCGCACGCGCGCGCCCTGCGCGCACAGCGCACGCACTGCGCGACGCTGCCAGGCACGCTCCAGCTGCGACAGCTGCCACGGATCGTTCGCCCCTTCGGCTTCCTGCGCGTCGGCCACCAGCGCCATCTCGGCCGGGGTGTACTCGTGCGCGGCGAACGCGAACACGTCGGTCAGGTAGTACTCGCCCTGTGCGTTGCTGTTCGACAGCTGCGACAGCCAGCGGCGCAGCGCAGTCGATTCCGCGGCGATGATGCCGGTGTTGATGATGCGCACGCGCAACTGCTCGTCGCTGGCATCCTTCTGCTCGACGATCGCACCCACCTTGCCCTCGGCATCGCGCAGCACGCGGCCATAGCCGGTCGGGTCATCCACCTCGGCCACCAGCACCGCCAGCCGACCCGGCTGCGCGAGCAGCTCACGCAGGGTCTGCGCACGGATCAGCGGTACGTCGCCGTACAGCACCAGTACCTGTGCAGCATCGGGCACCTGCGGCATCGCCTGCGCGACGGCGTGGCCGGTGCCGAGCTGCTGTGCCTGTTCAGCCCATTGCAGGTCCTGCTGGCCGGCGAAGTACTGGCGCACGGCTTCGCCGCCGTGGCCATGGACCACATGGATCGCCGCCGGCTGGAGCTCACGGGCCGCATCGATCACGTGCGCCAGCATCGGCTGGCCCGCGATCGGCTGCAGCACCTTCGGCAGCACCGACTTCATGCGCTTGCCAGCGCCAGCGGCGAGGATGATGACGTGCAGGGGTTGGGTCATGGGAACGGCAGTCCGTGGTTCGTTGCCGGTGATTCTAGAGCGTGCGCCGTTAACATGGGCATCCCTCCCCCTTCGCCATGCCGATGAGCCTCATCCGCCAGGGAAGCGCCTACCTCGTCATCGGGCTCGTGCAGCTGTTGCTCGACTGGCTCGTGTTCGTGGTCACCACCGCGCTGGGCATGCCAGTGGCGCCGGCCAACGTCGCCGGGCGCCTGGCCGGCATGCTGCTGGGCTTCTGGCTCAACGGCCGCTACACCTTTGCCGAGGCGGGCGCACAGAGACTGGGCTGGAAGCGCTTTGCACGCTTCTTCGGACTATGGCTGCTGCTCACCGTGGCGAGCACGTTGCTGGTGAGCCTGGTGGACCACGCGCTGGGCCTGCAGTACACCTGGCTGGCCAAGCCACTGGTGGAAGGCGGGCTGGCCTGCGTCTCGTTCCTGTTGATGCGGTATGTGGTGTATCGCTGATACAGCGCCAGGATCGGGATCGGAAACGGGATCGGAAACGGGATCGGGATTTGTAGAGTCGACTGTTAGTCGACTGCTCTTCCGTAAGGTCGCGAAAATCCCGCGCTGCGCGCGGTAGTCGACTAACAGTCGACTCTACCCGGTCGACTCTACCCGGTCGACTCTACACAGCCACCCAAACAAAAACGCCGGCACAGGGCCGGCGTTTTCGTGGATGCAGCGCGTGAACCTCAGTGCTTGAGGGTCTTGCGCAGGCGTTCCAGGGCCTGCAGCTGGACAACGGCTTCGGCCAGCTTCTGCTGGGCTTCGGCCACTTCCATCGCTTCACCGCGGTTGGCCAGGATGCGCTCGGCTTCTTCCTTGGCCTTGCGGACCGAGGCTTCGTCGATGTCCTGCGCGCGGATCGCGGTGTCGGCCAGCACGGTCACCACCTGCGGCTGCACTTCCAGGATGCCGCCGGAAATGGCGAAATCCAGCTGCTCGCCGTTCGGCGTGGTCACCACCACCTTGCCCGGCTTCAGGCGGGTGATCAGCGGCGCGTGCTTGGGCGCGATGCCCAGTTCGCCCAGCTCACCGGTGGCCACGACCAGGGTCGCTTCGCCACGGAAGATTTCCTGCTCGGCGCTGACGATGTCGCAACGGATCGTGCTCATGCAAATCTCTTCGCTGTTCGCGGCGGCGCAATGCCACCGTGGGAGTCCACCGGCGCGGGCGGTTGCCCGGCGCCGGCGTCAGGTCGGGCAGGATCGCTCCCGCCCGTCCCGGATCAGGCCTTCTCGGCCATCTTCTTGGCCTTCTCGACCGCTTCTTCGATGCCGCCGACCATGTAGAACGCCTGCTCCGGCAGGTGGTCGTACTCGCCATCGACGATGGCCTTGAAGCCACGGATGGTGTCCTTCAGCGGCACGTACTTGCCCGGCGAACCGGTGAACACTTCGGCCACGTGGAACGGCTGGCTGAAGAAGCGCTCGATCTTACGGGCGCGCGACACGGCCTGCTTGTCCTCTTCGGACAGTTCGTCCATGCCCAGGATCGCGATGATGTCCTTCAGTTCCTTGTACTTCTGCAGGGTCTGCTGGACGCGCTGGGCGGTGTCGTAGTGCTCGTGGCCGATGACCAGCGGGTCCATCTGGCGGCTGGTGGAGTCCAGCGGATCGACGGCCGGGTAGATACCCAGCGAGGCGATCGAACGCGACAGGGTGACGGTCGAGTCCAGGTGGGCGAAGGTGGTCGCCGGCGACGGGTCGGTCAGGTCGTCCGCGGGAACGTAGACGGCCTGGATCGAGGTGATCGAGCCATTCTTGGTCGAGGTGATGCGCTCCTGCAGGACGCCCATTTCCTCGGCCAGGGTCGGCTGGTAACCCACGGCGGACGGCATACGGCCCAGCAGTGCCGACACTTCGGTACCGGCCAGGGTGTAGCGGTAGATGTTGTCGACGAACAGCAGGACGTCCTTACCCTTGCCGTTTTCGTCCTTCTCGTCGCGGAAGTACTCGGCCATGGTCAGGCCGGTCAGGGCGACGCGCAGACGGTTGCCCGGCGGCTCGTTCATCTGGCCGTACACCATCGCCACCTTGTCGAGGACGTTGGAGTCCTTCATTTCGTGGTAGAAGTCGTTGCCCTCACGGGTACGCTCACCCACGCCGGCGAACACGGACAGACCGCTGTGCGCCTTGGCGATGTTGTTGATCAGTTCCATCATGTTGACGGTCTTGCCGACGCCGGCGCCGCCGAACAGGCCGACCTTGCCGCCCTTGGCGAACGGGCACATCAGGTCGATGACCTTGATGCCGGTTTCCAGCAGTTCGGTGGCCGGGGACTGGTCTTCATACGACGGGGCCGCGCGGTGGATTTCCCAGCTGTCGCTGGCGGCCACCGGGCCGGCTTCGTCGATCGGACGGCCGAGCACGTCCATGATGCGGCCCAGGGTGCCAGCGCCAACCGGCACGGAGATGCCGCGGCCGGTGTTGGTGGCGACCAGGTTGCGCTTCAGGCCGTCGGTGGAACCGAGGGCGATGGTACGCACCACGCCGTCGCCCAGCTGCTGCTGGACTTCAAGGGTGATTTCGGTGTTGTCGACCTTCAGTGCGTCGTACACCTTCGGCACCGACTCACGCGGGAATTCGACGTCGACGACCGCGCCGATGATCTGAACGATCTTGCCCTGACTCATTGCTGCATCCTCTAAATGTGTGCTTTGAACGAACGCGGTCAGACTGCTGCCGCGCCGCCGACGATTTCGGAGATTTCCTGGGTGATCGCTGCCTGGCGCGCCTTGTTGTAGACGAGCTGCAGGGTGCCGATCAGCTTGTTGGCGTTGTCGCTCGCCGCCTTCATCGCAACCATGCGTGCTGCATGCTCGGAGGCGACGTTTTCCAGCAGTGCCTGGTACACCAGCGACTCGATGTAACGCGTCATCACGTGCTCCAGCACGGTCGCGGCATCGGGTTCGTACAGGTAATCCCAGTCGTGGTGAGCGACCTGCTTTTCAGCCGGCGGCAGCGGCAGCAGCTGATCGAAGCTGGCCTTCTGCGTCATGGTGTTCACGAAGCGGTTGTAGACCAGGTACACGCGGTCGACCTTGCCTTCGGTGAAGGCGTCGAGCATGACCTTGATCACACCGATCAGCGATTCCAGCTTCGGCACGTCGCCGATGTGGGTCACGCTGCCGACCATGTTGACCTTCACGCGGCGGAAGAAGGTCGATGCCTTCTGGCCGATGGTCACCAGGTCCACTTCGGCACCCTTGTCCTGCCATGCCTTGGCTTCGCCCAGCATCTTGCGGAACAGGTTGTTGTTCAGGCCGCCGGCCAGGCCGCGATCGGAGGAGATCACGATGAAACCGACCCGCTTGACCTGCTCACGCTCGACCAGGAACGGATGCTGGTAGTCGGTGCTGGCCTGGGCCAGATGACCGATCACCTGCTTCATCGCCTGCGCGTACGGACGCGAGGTCTTCATCCGATCCTGCGCCTTGCGGATCTTGGAGGCCGAGACCATTTCCAGGGCGCGCGTCACCTTGCGGGTGTTCTGCACGCTCTTGATCTTGGTTTTGATTTCGCGTCCGCTTGCCATCTCTTGTTTCCCGTGGCGCGGGGCTGATGCCCCGCGTTGTTCAACCGTTTGTCATCTGGTCCAGCGGAGCCAGCGGCTCCGCTCTACAGGACCGCGATTACCAGCTGCCGGTGGTCTTGAACTCGGCGATGCCCTTCTTGAAGGCACCTTCGATGTCGTTGTCCCAACCGCCGGTGGCGTTGACCTTGCTGACCAGTTCGCCCTGGGTGTTGGCGAAGTGGGCGTGCAGGCCTTCTTCGAACGCCAGCAGCTTGTTGACCGGCACGTCGTCGAGGTAACCCTCGTTGACGGCGTAGATCGACAGCGCCTGGTTGGCGATCGACATCGGCGCGTACTGCTTCTGCTTCATCAACTCGGTGACGCGCTGGCCACGCTCCAGCTGCTTGCGGGTCGCTTCGTCCAGGTCCGAGGCGAACTGCGCGAACGCAGCCAGCTCACGGTACTGGGCCAGCGAGATACGGATGCCGCCCGACAGCTTCTTGATGATCTTGGTCTGGGCCGAGCCACCGACGCGCGACACCGAGATACCGGCGTTCACGGCCGGGCGGATGCCGGCGTTGAACAGGTCGGTTTCCAGGAAGATCTGGCCGTCGGTGATCGAGATCACGTTGGTCGGAACGAAGGCGGACACATCGCCGGCCTGGGTTTCGATGATCGGCAGCGCGGTCAGCGAACCGGTCTTGCCGGTGACCTTGCCTTCGGTGAACTTCTCGACGTATTCCTCGGACACGCGGGCAGCGCGCTCGAGCAGACGGGAGTGCAGGTAGAACACGTCACCCGGGTAGGCTTCACGGCCCGGCGGGCGCTTCAGCAGCAGCGAGATCTGGCGGTAGGCGACAGCCTGCTTGGACAGATCGTCGTACACGATCAGCGCGTCTTCGCCGCGGTCCATGAAGTACTCACCCATGGTGCAGCCCGAGTAGGCGCTGATGTACTGCATGGCAGCCGATTCGGAAGCGGTCGCGGCCACCACGATGGTGTGGGCCAGCGCGCCGTTCTCTTCCAGCTTGCGCACGATGTTGGCGATGGTCGAAGCCTTCTGGCCGATCGCAACGTACACGCACTTGATGCCGGTGCCCTTTTGGTTGATCACCGCATCGATCGCCATCGCGGTCTTGCCGGTCTGGCGGTCGCCGATGATCAGCTCGCGCTGGCCACGGCCGATCGGGATCATCGCGTCGACCGACTTGTAACCGGTCTGCACCGGCTGGTCGACCGACTTGCGCCAGATCACGCCCGGAGCAACACGCTCCACCGGAGCGGTCAGGTCGGTGCCCAGCGGGCCCTTGCCGTCGATCGGCTCGCCCAGCGCGTTCACGACGCGGCCCAGCAGTTCCGGACCGACCGGCACTTCCAGGATGCGGCCGGTGGTCTTGGCGACGTCGCCTTCGCGCAGGTTCTCGTAGTCACCCAGCACCACGGCGCCGACCGAGTCGCGCTCCAGGTTCAGGGCCAGTGCGAAGGTGTTGTTCGGCAGTTCGATCATTTCGCCCTGCATCACGTCGGCCAGACCGAAGATGCGCACGATGCCGTCGGACACGCTGGTCACGGTGCCTTCGTTGCGCGATTCCGCGGCCAGCTTGACCTTCTCGATGCGGTTCTTGATCAGTTCGCTGATTTCGGAGGGGTTGAGCGTGGTTGCCATCGTCAAGTCCTAGTGCCGGCAGCGGGGCCGGACGTTAAATGAATTCAGTTAGCGAGCGCGGTCTGCAGACGGGCCAGCTTGCCCTTCAGCGAACCATCGATGACCACGTCGCCGGCGTCGATCACGGCGCCGCCGATCAGCGAGGCATCGACCGCGGTGGTCACATCGACCTCGCGGTTGAAGCGCTTGCGCAGCGCGACCTTGATCGCGTCCAGCTCACCGGCCGACAGTTCGGCGGCCGAGGTGACGGTGGCCTTGACCACGTGCTCGGCTTCGGCGCGCAGGGCGTCGAACATGCCGGAGATTTCCGGCAGCAGCGGCAGACGATGCGATTCGGCCAGGATGGCCAGGAAGCGCGAGTAGGTCTCGCCGTGCGACACCGGCGCCAGCAGGGCGACGGCGTCGTCACGACCCAGCTCCGGGTTGGCGAGCAGGGCCGCCACGCGCGGGTCGGCGGCGACGTGGGCGGAGAACGCCAGGGCGTCCGACCACGGCGCGAACGCGCCTTCGTCGCGCGCGGTCGCGAACGCGGCGCGGGCGTACGGGCGGGCAAGCGTGAGGGCCTGGCTCATCCTTAGATCTCCGAGGCCAGCTCGTCGAGCAGCGCCTTGTGGGCGTTGGCGTCGATTTCGCGCTTGAGCAGCTTTTCGGCACCGGTCACGGCCAGCGCGGACACCTGCTTGCGCAGATCTTCACGGGCACGGTTGGCGGCGGCGTCGATTTCAGCCTGGGCCAGTTCTTTCTGACGGGTGGCTTCGGTGATCGCTTCGTTACGGGCAGCATCAACGATCTGGTTGGCACGTGCGTGGGCCTGATCGATGATCTCGTTGGCCTTGGTGCGTGCTTCCTTCAGCGCTTCGTTGACCTTCTCCTGCGCCTGGGCCAGATCTTTCTGGCTGCGGTCGGCAGCAGCGAGGCCTTCAGCAATCTTCTGCTGGCGCTCTTCGATCGCGTTCATCAGCGGCGGCCAGATCTTGGTCGCGATGATCCAGATCAGACCAGCGAAGGCCAGCGCCTGCGCAAGAAGGGTGAAATTGATATTCATGGTTAGCTCGATCGCTGGTTTCGGGGTGGACGCGCCGCCGTAGCGGCGCATCCGGCCTTCATCCGAAACCGGGTGCATCAGCACCCGGTCGTCTCAAACCGCTGTATCAGCCGGCCAGAGCCTTGGTGACGGCGCCAGCGAAGGCAGCCGACAGCGGGTTGGCGAAGGCCAGCAGCAGGCCGACGGCGACCGAGATGATGAACGCGGCGTCGATCAGGCCGGCGGTGATGAACATGCGGACCTGCAGGACCGGGATCAGTTCCGGCTGGCGGGCGGCCGACTCCAGGAACTTACCAGCCATGATGGCCAGACCCAGACCGGCGCCCAGCGCGGCCAGGCCGATCATGATGCCGACGGCAAGGGCGGTGGAGCTCTGAATCTGCGCGAAGTTGGTCAGGACGGCGAAGTACATGGTTATCTCCAGGAACTTAAGTTGCTAAGGGTGATGAAACGGATGAAGGTTGAAACGCGTTGAAGCTTGAAACTCAGTGAGCGTCTTCCGACAGGCTCAGGTACACGATCGACAGCATCATGAAGATGAAGGCCTGCAGCGGGATCACCAGCAGGTGGAACAGCATCCAGCCGAGGCCGAACACACCACCGGCAATGGCACCGAAGAAACCGGCACCACCCAGCACCCAGATCAGCAGGAACACGATTTCGCCGCCGAACATGTTGCCGAACAGTCGCATCGCCAGCGAGATCGGCTTGCTCAGCCACTCGACGATGTTGAGGATCAGGTTGAACGGCATCATCCACTTGCCGAACGGCGCCGTCAGGAATTCCTTGATGAAGCCGCCCAGGCCCTTCGACTTCAGTGCGAAGAACAGCATCAGGAAGAACACGCTGATGGCCATGCCCAGGGTGGCATTGACGTCAGCGGTCGGGACCGGCTTCCAGTAGTGCACGCCCACCCATTCCAGCGGCTTGGCGATGAAATCGGCCGGGATCATCTTCAGCAGATTCATCAGCAGAATCCAGAAGAAGATGGTGATGGCGATCGGCGTGACCAGCTTGCTCTTGCCGTGGTAGGTGTCCTTGGCCTGGCGGTCGACGAACTCCAGGCAGATTTCCACGAAGGCCTGCCACTTGCCCGGCACGCCGGCGGTGGCCTTGCGGGTGCCCAGCCAGAACGCGACAACGATCACCAGGCCCATCAGGACCGCGGTGAGGAAGGTATCGACGTGGATATGCCAGAACATACCCTCACCCTTGCCGACCGGCGCGGTCAGGTTGTGCAGGTGATGCTGGATGTAGCTGGTAGGGGTTAGAGCCTCGCCCGCCATGTGTCCGGAACCTTCAGTTAATTGAATTCTGTCAACGCCTGGCCATGGCCAGGACCTGGAACATCAAGCCGACGGCGATACCGGCCAACAGCGCCAACGCAGGCAGCTTGAAGACCAGGAACCCCACCAGCAGGACGCCGAAAACCACGACCCACTTGGCCACGATCGCAATGATCAGGCGAGCCATCGCCGATCCTGCGGCCAGTGCCCCGCCGCCCAGTGCCATCCGTGCCGCCACCCAGCCACCGGCCGAAATGGCCACACCGGACGCCAGCGCGCCGAGGGCGTATTTCGGACCCACCAGCAGGAAGGCCAGGGCCAGGACAGCGACCGCGGCCAGCGGGTAGACCGCGGCGCGCAGCATCAGTCGCCGACCCGCATCAACGGAGTTCAGCACAGGACGTCCCGCGTGGTTGCAAGTGGAGGGCTGAGGCGGCTACAGCAGGGGGGCCTCATCGAGCCGCCAAATTATAGCAATGGGACAATTTGCGAGACAACCGCTGCCTGTTCATCCCGGGAAGCCGCAAGTTGCGGTAACGGTTACATTTTTGCGTGCCACCCGGGGGACAATGACGTCCGTATGATGCTGCGGCGCAATATTGAACTTTGGTCGCATCCGGCGGAACTTTCGCCCAAGGCACCGGTCCGATCTTTCGACCTGCCTGCAGCAACCTCGTCGACGCTCCGCCCCGCAGGTCCCACGATGGCCCCGAAGCCCGGCTCCGGGGCCATCTTTTTGCATCGTGGCGACAGCACTGAACCGTGCACATCGCGTGGACCATACGTTCACGGATGGTGGACGGCGATGTCCGGCACAGTGGCTTTCATTCTGATGAACCACTGCAAGGACTCTTCGATGCGCTCCGTTCCCACCCTGCTCGCCCTCTCCCTGCTCGCCGCCGGCGCCTCGTTCGCCAATGCCGCCCACGCCGCCGAAGGCGACGACCGCTTCGCCATCCGCCTCGGTGCGATGAACATCGACTCGGACAACACGATCCGCGGCAAGACCAATGTGGCAGGCCAGGACATCGCGCTGGACCAGGACTTCAAGCTGGGCGGCAAGGAATGGGAGCCGCGCATCGACGGCATGTTCCGCATCAGCAACCGCCAGCGCCTGCTGTTCAACTACTTCAAGTATGACAAGGACCGCCGCGAGACCCTGGACCAGGGCATTTCCTTCGGTGGTGAGAACGTGCCGGCCGGCAGCTTCGTGAAGGGCGAACTGAAGTACCAGGTGGCCAGCCTGGTCTACGACTACTCGGTCGTTGATACCGACACCTTCGACCTCGGCCTGCAGATCGGTGGCGAGTACGCCAAGGTCAGCACCAAGGGCTACGCCGATCTGGGCACCGTCTACGAAGGCCAGTTCCTCAACGAGAAGGCCGACGGCATCGCACCGGTGGTGGGTGCGCGCATGACCTTCACCCCGGGCGAGCGCTGGATGATCACGCTGCAGGGCCAGTACCTGAACACGCGTTGGGGCAGCTTCGATGACTACAAGGGCGACCTGAGCCGCGCCAATGCCATCGTCGATTACCGCTTCACCAAGAACTTCGGCGTATTCGCTGGCTACGACTGGTTCAAGCTGGACGTGGACAAGAAGGGCAGCGACGGCACCGTCGGCCTGAAGCAGGAATTCAAGGGCCCGGTGGCCGGCGTCAGCTTCGTGTTCTGATCCCCCGCTCCTTCCACACGCTCTCTCCTGGCGCGGCCTCCGGAAAATCGGGGCCGCGTTTTTTGTTTGCGACGCGGAGCTCTGGGTAGAGTCTGCTGGGTAGAGTCGACTGTTAGTCGACTATCGCGCGCAGCGCGGGGTTTTCGCGATCTGAAGGGAGAGCAGTCGACTGACAGTCGACTCTACCCAGCCGACTATCGCGCGCAGCGCGGGGTTGTCGCGACCTGAAGGGAGAGCAGTCGACTGACAGTCGACTCTACCCCGTCGGCTCTACCCAGTTGACTCTATCCCGCCGAGACCACGCACAAAAAACCCGGCTTTCGCCGGGTTTTTGTTTACAGCGCGCGAGCGCCTTACTTCTTCTTCGGCATGTACAGATCAGTGATCGTGCCGTCGTAGATTTCCGAGGCCATCGCCACCGATTCGCTCAGCGTCGGGTGCGCGTGGATGGTGTGGCCAATGTCTTCGGCTTCCGCACCCATCTCGATCGCCAGGCCGATCTCGGCCAGCAGGTCACCCGCGTGCACGCCGACGATGGCACCACCGATGATGCGGTGGGTCTCTTCGTCGAAGATCAGCTTGGTGAAGCCCTCGGTACGGCCAATGCCGATCGCGCGGCCGCTCGCCGCCCACGGGAACTTGGCCACGCCGACCTTCAGGCCCTTGGCCTTGGCTTCGGTCTCGGTGACGCCCACCCAGGCGATTTCCGGGTTGGTATAGGCCACCGACGGAATCACCCGCGCCACCCACTCCTTCTTGTGGCCAGCTGCCACTTCAGCCGCCAGCTTGCCCTCGTGCGTGGCCTTGTGCGCCAGCATCGGGTTGCCGACGATGTCGCCGATGGCAAAGATGTGCGGCACGTTGGTGCGCATTTGGCGATCGACCGGGATGAAGCCACGGTCGGTGACCTGCACGCCGGCCTTCTCGGCATCGATCTTCTTGCCGTTCGGCGAGCGGCCCACGGCCACCAGCACGCGGTCGAAGGTGCCCTGGGCCAGCGCAGGCGCCTGGCCTTCCTCGGCGGCTTCGAAGGTGACGGTGATGCCCTTGGCATCGGCGGTGACGCCGGACGCCTTGGTCTTCAGGTGCACTTCAATGCCCTGCTTCTTCAGGCGGTCGGCCAGCGGCTTGACCAGGTCCTTGTCGGCGCCCGGCATCAGCTGGTCCATGAACTCGACCACGGTGACCTTGCTGCCCAGCGCGCCATACACGGTGGCCATTTCCAGGCCGATGATGCCGCCGCCGACGACCAGCAGCGAAGCCGGCACTTCGGCCAGCTCCAGCGCATCGGTGGAATCCATCACGCGCTTGTCGTCCCACGGGAAGTTCGGCAGCTTCACCGCCTGCGAACCGGCGGCGATGATGCACTTCTGGAAGCGCAGCAGCTGGGTGCTGCCGTCAGCAGCAGTGATTTCCAGCTCGTTGGCCGAAACAAACCTGCCGACACCCTGCACGTTGCGGACCTTGCGCTGCTTGGCCATGCCGGCCAGGCCCTTGGTCAGCTGGTTGACGACCTTTTCCTTGTACTGGCGCAGCTTGTCCAGGGTGATGGTCGGCTTGCCGAACTCGACGCCGAAATCACCGGCGTGGGCGACTTCGTCGATCACCGCCGCGGCATGCAGCAGCGCCTTGGACGGGATGCAGCCGACGTTAAGGCAGACGCCGCCGAGGCTGGCGTAACGCTCGACCAGCACCGTATCCAGCCCGACGTCGGCGGCGCGGAAGGCGGCCGTGTAGCCGCCCGGGCCCGAGCCCAGCACGACCATTTCGCATTCGATGTCGGCCGGCTTGCCGCTGGACAGTGCCGGCTTCGGTGCCGCCGGCTCGGCCGGGGCGCGGTGCGACGGGGTCACCGGCGGCTTGCTGGCCGGGGCGGCAGCTGCCGGGGCCGGCGCGGCGGCCTTGGCCGGGGCTTCGGCGGCGCCTTCAGCGTCCAGCAGCACGACCACGGCACCCTCGGACAGGGTGTCGCCCAGCTTGACCTTGATTTCCTTGACCACACCGGCGGCCGAGGACGGCACCTCCAGGGTGGCCTTGTCCGACTCCAGGGTCACCAGGCCCTGGTCCTTCTTCACCGTGTCGCCGACGGCGACCAACACTTCAATCACCGGCACATCGCTGTAATCGCCGATGTCGGGAACCTTGACTTCAATCGTGGCCATGGTGGGTTTTCCTCGTGCCCGGCCGGCATGGCCGGCGGGCTGTCACTGCATCTGTTCACGCGGCCGCGCCAGGGGCAGCGGCCGCACGGTGGGGGCGAAGCGGTGCCTTACAGCAGCACGCGGCGCATGTCGGCCAGTACCTGCGACAGGTACGTGGTGAAGCGTGCGGCCAGGGCGCCATCGATGACGCGGTGGTCGTAGCTCAGCGACAGCGGCAGCATCAGCTTCGGCGCGAATTCCTTGCCATTCCAGACCGGCTGGATGGAGGACTTGGACACGCCCAGGATGGCCACTTCCGGTGCATTGACGATCGGGGTGAACGCGGTGCCGCCGATGCCGCCCAGCGAGCTGATCGAGAAGCAGCCGCCGCTCATGTCGGCCGGGCCCAGCTTGCCGTCGCGGGCCTTCTTGGCCAGTTCGCCGGTTTCCTGCGCGATCTGGACCACGCCCTTCTTGTCCACGTCGCGGATGACCGGCACGACCAGGCCGTTCGGCGTATCGGCGGCAAAGCCGATGTGGAAGTACTTCTTCAGGGTCAGGTTTTCACCGCTGGCATCGAGCGAAGCGTTGAATTCCGGGAACTTCTTCAGTGCCGCGGCGCTGGCCTTGATCAGGAAGGCAAGCATGGTCAGCTTGATGCCGGCCTTCTCGTTCTCCTTGTTCAGCGCCACGCGCAGGCCTTCCAGGTCGGTGATGTCGGCCTGTTCGAACTGGGTGACGTGCGGGATCATCGCCCAGTTGCGGGCCAGGTTGGCACCCGAGATCTTCTTGATGCGCGACAGCGGCTGCACTTCGGTCTCGCCGAACTTGCTGAAGTCGACCTTCGGCCACGGCAGCAGGTTCAGGCCACCGCCAGCAGCAACGGCGGCACCGCCGGCAGCCGGCACGCCACCGCTGAGCGCGGCCTTGACGAACTTCTGCACGTCACCCTTGGTGATGCGGCCGCCCTTCTCGGTGCCGCTGATCTGCAGCAGGTCCACGCCCAGTTCGCGGGCGAACACGCGCACGGCCGGGGTGGCGTACGGCACCTTGGCCGGCAGCACGCCATCGGCGTTGAACTGCACCGGCGGGCTGGACGGAGCGCCGGCCGACGGCGCGGCGGCGACCGGAGCAGCTGCGGCAACCGGCGCGGCAGCCTGCGGAGCGGCCGGTGCAACCGCCGGGGCCGGAGCGGCCGCCTTGGCCGGTGCCGGCGCTGCAGCGCCTTCGGCTTCGATGATGGCGACCACATTGCCCTGCGACAGATTGTCGCCAACCTTGACCTTGATCTCCTTGACCACACCGGCCACCGAAGACGGCACTTCCATGGTGGCCTTGTCGCTTTCCAGCGTGACCAGACCCTGGTCCTTCTTGACCGTGTCGCCCACGGCGACCAGCACTTCGATGACCGGGATACCGGAGTAATCGCCGATATCCGGCACCAGCGCTTCCACCGCACCGCCGCTGGCGGCAGGGGCAGCCGGAGCGGCCGGGGCAGCGGCGGCCGGGGCCGGTGCGCTCTGGGTGGCGGCAGCCGGGGCAGCGGCCTTGGCCGGTGCGGGAGCGGCCTCGCCTTCGGCCACTTCGATCAGCGCCACCACCTTGCCCTCGGACAGGCTGTCGCCAACCTTGACCTTCAGTTCCTTGACCACACCGGCAACCGAGGACGGCACTTCCATCGTGGCCTTGTCGCTTTCCAGCGTCACCAGGCCCTGGTCCTTCTTGACCGTGTCGCCGACGGCGACAAGCACCTCGATTACCGGGATATCGCTGTAGTCACCGATATCGGGGACAAGTGCTTCCTTGATTTCGGCCATGGGGATAACTCCGGCAATCTGGTGTAGGGAAACGTCTATTGTGCGGCCAGCGGGGGCCAGCGCCAACCGTTACAGGTGTTTTCAGTACGCACGCAGCCGGGACAGGCTGTTGCCCATGGGGTGCGGCCGCGACCAGTCGGTAGCGTATTGTCCGGACGATGTCCGCTTCATGTCGCCAGTGCGTCGGCCACCGGCTGCCAGGCCACACGCAGGCGCGGCAACGACCAGGCCGCATTGGCCGGGCTGGTGGAAGGCAGCGCCAGCACCCGGGGTGGGGCCTCCAGCCGTGGCAGCACCCAGCGCTGGAACGCCAGCATCGATGCACCGCCGTTGCAACCGATCAGCTCCAGCTCAGGAAGGGAGGCGATCAATGCCGGCAGCGCATTGGGCACTTCCGTGCCGCGCACGATGTGCGCATCCAGGCTGCCGCGACGTTCGCATTGGCCGATGACATCCCACAGGCCGACACCTGCCGCCTGCACTGCCTGCAACCGCTGTGCATACGGCAGGCCCGCATCAAACCCGCAGATATCAGCCATCAGCGACCAGAAACGATTGCGTGGATGGGCGTAGTAGCGCTGCTCCTGCAATGACGCCGCGCCCGGCATCGAGCCCAGCAACAGCACCCGGCACTCCACGTTCACCTGCGCTTGCAGGCCGATGCACAACGTTGCTTCGCTCACATCTTCTCCAACTGCATGAATGTCGGCGCGCGCGGAAAACCCCAAGGAAACAGGCTTTTCGCACTGATCGCTGAACAAGGAAAACTATTTTTTAACGCGCGTCGGATTCGATTCATGTTGAGGCGACTACGGTGTGCTCGCCCCGCAACCGGGGGCCCAAAACAAGAAACACTAGGAGATACCCCCATGCGCTCCATCCGTATCCTGAGTCTCGCCCTGCTGACCTCCGCCGCGTTCGCGCCGGCCGCTTTCGCCCAGGACAGCAGCTCCACCGATACCGCTTCGGGCAAGCATTTTGCCGTGGTTGGCGGCGTCGCGCTGCTGCAGCCGAAGAATGATCCGATCGACGGCATCAAGAAGGTCGATGGCGGCCCGGCACCGACCGTCAGCTTCAGCTACTACATCAACGACAACTGGGCCGTTGAACTGTGGGGCGCCGCCGACAAGTTCGACCACAAGGTGAAGGGCCCGAACAATGCCCGCCTGGGCAACGTCGAGCAGCAGCCGGTCGCGCTGAGCGGCCAGTACCACTTCGGCCAGGCTGACAACGTGTTCCGTCCGTTCGTGGGCGTGGGCTACTACCAGTCCAGCTTCAGCAATGAAACGCTGGCTGACGGCAGCAGCTCCGACATCCGCCTCAAGGATGCCAAGGGCGTGATCGGCACCGTCGGCGTGGACATGAACATCAACTCCACCTGGTTCGCCCGTGCCGATGCCCGCTACATGCGTTCGCGTCCGGACGTGAAGGTCGGCGGCGAGAAGATCGGCGAAGCGAAGATGGATCCGTGGACCGTCGGCTTCGGCATCGGCGCCCGCTTCTGATCCAGGCAGTACCTGCTTCATTGATGTAACGCGACGGGCCCTTCGGGGCCCGTCGTCGTTTCCGTCACCTGCTGTCTGTAGAGTCGACTGCCAGTCGACTGCTCTTCCAGAAGTCGAGCATGGCTCGACTCTACAAAAGGCAGTCGACTGACAGTCGACTCTACGCACACACACAGGACACGGAGGCACGATGCACGAAGTCGACCTGCTGGTGATCGGTGGCGGCATCAACGGCGCCGGCATCGCCCGTGATGCGGCCGGCCGCGGCCTGCGGGTGCTGTTGTGCGAGCAGGATGACCTGGCCGCGCACACCTCCAGCGCCAGCAGCAAGCTGATCCACGGCGGCCTGCGCTACCTGGAACAGGGCGAGTTCGGACTGGTGCGCAAGGCACTGGGCGAACGCGAAGTGGTACGCCGGCAGGCACCCCATCTGGTCCGTCCGTTGCGCTTCGTACTGCCATGGGAACCCCACTTGCGACCGCGCTGGATGCTGCGCGCGGGCCTGTGGCTGTACGACCATCTCGGCCGGCGCAGCCCGACGTTCCCCGCCTCGCGCGCACTGGACCTGCAACGCGACCCGCTCGGCCCCTGGCTCTCCCCGGATCTGCGGCAGGCCTTCAGCTACGCCGATGCGCAGGTCGATGACGCGCGGCTGGTGCTGCTCAATGCGTTGGACGCCGCCCAGCGTGGCGCACGGGTGCATGTGCGCAGCCGCTGCATCGAACTGCGCCCTGTGCAGGGCCGTTGGCAGGCCACGCTGGAAGCCACCGACGGCCGGCAGCAAACGGTGATCGCCCACGCCGTTGCCAATGCGGCCGGCCCCTGGGCAGGAGGCGTGCTGGAACGGATGCAGGCGCGCGATGGCGGCCCCGCCCTGCGCCTGGTACAGGGCAGCCACATCGTGCTGCGCCGGCCCTGGCCCGACGACAGTGCCTGCCTGCTTCAGCAGCCCGATGGCCGTGTGGTGTTCCTGTTGCCCTTCGCCCACGACCACCTGCTGGTCGGCACCACCGACACCGACTACCGCGGCGACCCGGCCCGGTGCAGCGTGCTGCCTGCCGAAGTGCGCTACCTGTGCGACGCAGCCAATCGCTACCTGCGCGAAGCCATCACCCCGGAAGACGTGGTCTGGCAGTTCGCGGGGGTTCGCCCGTTGCTGGCCGATCCGGACCCGCGCGCAGCCAAGCTGAGCCGCGACTACCGCCTGCAGCTGCAGTCCGGCCCGGCGCCAGCGCTGCATGTGCTGGGCGGAAAGCTGACCACCTACCGGGTACTGGCCGAAGAAGCGCTGGAGCTGCTGCGCCCTGCCCTGCCACAGATGGGCCCGGCGTGGACGGCAAGCGGAGACCCGCTGCCGGGCAGCGATTGGGGGGACGCCGCACAGGCGCATTCCCGCCTGCAGGCGCTGGCACCATGGTTGCCCGCAGGTATCGCGCGACGCTGGGCCGGGGCCTATGGCAGTCGCAGTGAGGAGTTGCTGCAGGGTGTTCAGGGCATGGGCGATCTTGGCGAGGACTTTGGCGGCGGCCTGCATGCCCGCGAAGTGGACTTCCTGCGCGACCACGAATGGGCCTGGGACGCCGAGGACGTGCTGTGGCGGCGGAGCAAGCTGGGGTTGCGGCTGGACGCTGCCCAGGTGGCTCGGCTGCAGGCGTGGATGGAGCAACGGTAGCGCCGGGCCATGCCCGGCGGTTCGCGGTGACGCCGGGCATGGCCCGGCCCTACCGATGCTTTAGGATTTCCCCATCGCTACCGGAGACGCTGCATGACGCCCCGCTACGTGCTGGCCATCGACCAGGGCACCACCAGTTCGCGCGCGATCCTGTTCGACCGTGCTGGCGACATCGTCGGCAGTGCGCAGCGCGAGTTCGCGCAGATCTTCCCGCAACCGGGCTGGGTCGAGCATGACCCACGCGAGATCCTCACCAGTGTCTATGCCACGCTGACCGAACTGCTCAGCCGCGAACAGATCGACCCGCGCCATATCGCCGCGCTGGGCATCACCAACCAGCGCGAGACCACCGTGGTCTGGGACCGCGCCACCGGCCAGCCGATCCACAATGCCATCGTCTGGCAGTCGCGGCAGAGCCACGCCATCTGCGAGCGGCTGAAGTCCGACGGGCATGAAGCACTGGTCCGTGAACGCACCGGCCTGCTGATCGACGCCTATTTCTCCGCCACCAAGGTGCGCTGGATCCTCGACCACGTGGAAGGTGCGCAGCAGCGCGCCGAGCGTGGCGAGCTGCTGTTCGGCACCATCGACAGCTGGCTGGTGTGGAACCTCAGTGGCGGCCAGGCGCACGTGACCGACTACAGCAACGCCGCGCGCACCCTGCTGTTCAACATCCACACGCTGAACTGGGATGACGACCTGCTGGCGCTGCTGGACATACCCCGAGCGATGCTGCCGCAGGTGCGCGATTCCAGCGCGGTGTATGCGCACACCCGGCCGCAGTTCTTCTTCGACCACCCGATCCCGATCGCCGGCATCGCCGGAGACCAGCAGGCGGCGCTGTTCGGCCAGGCCTGCTTCCAGCCGGGCATGGTCAAGAACACCTATGGCACCGGCTGCTTCATGCTGATGCACACCGGCACGCAGGCGGTACGATCCCGTAACGGCCTGCTGACCACCATTGCCTGGGGCCTGGATGGCCGCGTGGAATATGCGCTGGAAGGCTCGATCTTCATCGCCGGCTCGGTGGTGCAGTGGCTGCGCGACGGCCTGCGCATGATCGAGCGTGCCAGTGACAGCCAAGCGCTGGCCGCGCAGGTGCCCGACAGTGGTGGCGCCTACCTGGTGCCGGCGTTCGTCGGCCTGGGCGCCCCCTATTGGCGCAGCGATGTGCGCGGCGCGATGTTCGGCCTGACCCGCGGCACCCGCAAGGAGCACTTCGTGCGTGCGGCACTGGAGGCGATGGCCTACCAGACCCGCGACGTGCTCGACGCGATGCAGTCCGATGCGGGCATCGCGCTGACCGAACTGCGTGCCGACGGCGGTGCAATCGGTAATGACTTCCTGGCCGGCTTCCAGGCCGACATCCTCGGCGTGCCGCTGCTGCGGCCTCGGCTGACCGAGACCACCGCGCTGGGCGCGGCCTACCTGGCCGGCCTGGCAGTGGGGTTCTGGTCCAGCCGCGAGCAGATCGCCGCGCAGTGGGGCCTGGACCGGCGCTTCGAGCCACAGATGGACGTGGCCCGGCGCGAGAAGCTGTATGCCGGGTGGCAGCAGGCCGTGGCGGCCACCCTCGCCTTCCACGTCGATTGAAACTGCAATGTCGCGCCGTGCCGTGCCCGGCTACGGTACGTGGGTTACCCCTGTAGAGCCGAGCCATGCTCGGCTGCCGTTGGTGGGGCGCCGCAAAAAAGCAGAGCCGAGCATGGGCTCGGCTCTGCAGGGAAGGCAGTGTCGACCAAGGTCGACACCCACCATTTCAAATCAACAGGTCAGCCGCAATCAGAACGCCGGCAGCACCGCGCCCTTGTACTTGGTCTCGATGAAGGCCTTCACCTGCGGGCTGGTCAGCGCCTTGGCCAGCTTCTGCACGCGGGCGTCGTCCTTGTTGTCCGGCCGCGCGACCAGGAAGTTCACGTACGGCGAATCCTTGCTCTCGATCGCCAATGCGTCCTGGGTCGGGTTGAGGCCGGCGTCCAGCGCGTAGTTGGTGTTGATCAGGGCCAGGTCGACCTGGTCCAGCACGCGCGGCAGCATCGCCGAGTCCAGCTCGCGGAACTTCAGGTTCTTCGGGTTGGCGATGATGTCGCGCTGGGTCGACAGGGCGTTGGTCGGGTCCTTCAGCGCGATCACGCCGGCCTTGTGCAGCAGGATCAGCGCGCGGCTGTTGTTGCTCGGGTCGTTCGGGATCACCACGTCGGCGCCTTCGCGCAGCTCGGCCAGCGACTTGATCTTGCGCGAGTACGCACCGAACGGTTCGATGTGCACGCCGATCACCTTCACCAGGTCGGTCTTGCGGTCGCGGTTGTAGGCATCCAGGTACGGCTCGGTCTGGAAGTAGTTGGCGTCCACCTGCTTCTGCACCAGCTGGTCGTTGGGCTGCACGTAGTCGTTGAACACGCGCACGTCCAGGTCCACGCCTTCCTGCTTGAGGATCGGCTTGACCACCTCGAGGATCTCGGCGTGCGGCACGGCCGTGGCAGCCACCACCAGCTTCTGCGAGGGTTCGCCGGACTTGCCACAGGCGGTCAGGGCCAGCGCAGCGGCAAGCAGGGGCAGCAACAGGGTCTTCTTCATGGGCGGTGGGGTTCTCGGGGGGAGTGTCAGGATTTTTCGTAGTTGCTCAGGGCCAGCTCGAGCAGCGCCTTGGCCTGCTCGCGCAGCATCACCGGCTCGACGATCTCGGCATCCGAGCCGTAGTGCAGCACGTCCATCAGCAGCTCGCGGGAGACGCTGTACGGCACCTTCAGTTCATAGCGGCCATCCGCCAGGAAGCGGCCCTGCTGCTTGGAGTGCCAGTGCTCGTCGGCCACCCAGCGCGCGGCCTTGGCACTGAACAGGATGGTCGCCCAGCCCTTCGGCGCACCGGAGAAGATGCCGTAGCTGGCACCCAGCTGCTCGTCCAGCTCGCTGTCGGCAACGTCGCGGGCAGTGCTGTCGACGACCCGCGCCTTGTGGATGCGGTCCACGGCGAAGCTGCGCAGGGCTTCGCGGTCATGGTCCCAGGCATCCAGGTACCAGTTGTCGCGGTAGTGGGTCAGGCGCTGCGGCGAGACGGTGCGCTTGGTCGGCTCGTCGGTGGAACGTGCACGGTACTCGAACGCCAGCTGGCGGCGCTCCAGCACCGCCGAGGCCACGCTGCGGAAGCTGCCTTCATCGAACTTGCGTCCGCGGTGCGGGATTACCCGCACACGGTCCACCGGCCAGTTGGAGACACCGGCCTGGGCTGCCAGCAGGCTCTCGATACGCTGCTGCAGCGGCGCCAGCACCGAGGACAGCACGCCGCCGCCGGTCCGCGCCAGCAGGTGCTGCGAGGCCAGCAGGGCATGCAGCTCCTCCGAGCTGAGCCACAGGCCGGGCAGCTCGAAGCGGTCGCTCTCGTCGGCCTGGTAGCGGAAGCCGGCCTCGCCGTCGCCCTCGATCGGTGCCATCAGCGCATCGCGCAGGAAGGCCAGGTCGCGGTAGACGGTGGCACGGGAACAACCGAGCTTGTCCTGCAGGGTCGCCACCGTCACCGGATAGCGCGCGGACTTGAGCAGACGATGCAGGGCGGTGATGCGTTCGTATCGGTCCATACCCCCGATTATGTCCGAGTCGCGGGTCTTGTGTGGGACGTTTGGGCTATCGTGGTCGCCCCCACCCCCATGGAACGCCCGATGCGCCGGTTGCCTGCCCTGTCCCTGCTGGCCTGCCTGCTGCTGGCTGCCTGCGATCGCGCACCGGCGCCGGCCAGCACCGAAGCCCCCGTGCCCGCCGCAGATCCGGCGCAGGCCGTACTGGGCGCCAGCCAACGCTTTGCGGCCCTGAGCAGTTTCCATGCCGAGCTGGAGGTGCTGGGCGCGCCGCAGCCGGTGCGCAGCGCCATGGACTTCGTCGCGCCCGACCGCTTCCGCGTGCAGACCCCGGGCGGGCCGCAGACGATCATCGGCGACACCATGTTCCTGCAGGCCGACGGCGCGATCCGCCAGGTTCCCACCCCGCCGGGCCTGCTGGAGCAGTGGCGCAATCCATTGCCGGCCGACGCCCTGCCTGCCGACCTGCAGGCCGAGGATCTGGGCAGCCAATCGCTGGATGGGGTCGAGACCCGTCACTACCGCCTGCGTGGTGCGCAGGCCGGCGAACGTCTGGAGTACTGGGTGGACGCCCAGGGCCTGCCAAGGCAGATCGTGCGCAGCGGCAGCAGCAATGGCCGCAGTTTCCAGCTGCGCCTGCGCTATTCGCGCTTCAACGACCCGGCATTGCGTATCGATCTGCCCTGAATAGGCGTTCGCGGCAACGTCTGCTGAAGCGCGCCTTGGATCGATTCGGACCGCCATCACGCTTCCAGTATCATCACCGGCTGTCAACCGCTTCGGAGAAGCCCCGATGTCCCTGCGCGTGTCCCTGCTGATCCCCCTGCTGCTGTGCGCGCCGCTCGCGTATGCACAGGATGCCTCCGAACTGGCGGCGATGTCTTCGCCGTGGAGCGGCAGTGGCGGCGAGCTCGGCTTCGCCTCGGCACGCGGCAACAGCAGCACCGAGAGCTTCAACGGCCGCCTGCGCCTGCGCTACACCGACGGCGACTGGGTGCACAGCATGGACCTGTTCGGCCTGCGCTCCAGCTCCAAGGTGACCGAGACCAACGACGACGGCACCACCACCCGCCGCAACAACACCACCGCCAACCGCTACACCGGCAGCGCCGGCAGCGCGCTGCAGCTGGGCGAGCACCGCCAGCTGACCGCCACGGTACGTACCGAGCGCGACGATTTCGCCACCTACGACCGCCAGAGCTCGTTCGGTCTGGGTTACGGTACCCGCCTGTGGAACACCGAGCGCTTCTCGTTCGACGCGCAGATCGGCCCCGGTGTGCGCCGCACCCACAGCACCGAGGACGACCGCACCCGTACCGGCATGATCGGTCGTGGCCTGTTCGACCTGAAGTACTCGCTGACCGACAACACCGACCTGGTGAACACCCTGCTGGTCGAATCCGGTTCGTACAACACCTTCGGCCAGAACGACTTCGGCGTGTCGGTGAGCATGAACGAGCACCTGGCGCTGAAGGCCGGCTGGCAGGCGCGTTACAACAGTGACGTGGCCGAGGACAAGCGCAAGACCGATACGCTGACCACGATGAACGTGGTCTACAAGTTCAAGTAAGCAGAACGGGCGCCCAGGCGCCCGTTCTTCTTTCGGTAGTGCCGGCCCCTGGCCGGCAACCGCATCCAATCGGGATCATGAGGTTGCCGGCCAGCGGCCGGCACTACCTGATGGCTCAGACGTCGAGAAGTTCGCCGGCGCCATCATCCAGCAGCAGCTTCGCCACGCGCTGGCCCAGGCCTTCCGGGTCACTGGCAGGGCCCAAGGCCTCGGCACGCACCGCACGGCCATCGCTGGCACTGCCGACCAGCCCCTGCAGGTGCAGGTCGTCCCCCTGCCACTGCGCGATCGCCGCCACCGGCACGTGGCAGCTGCCATGCAACGCGCGGTTCATCGCCCGCTCGGCTTCCACGCAGGCGCGCGTAGCTGCATCATCCAGGCCGGCGAACAGCGCCATCAGGCGCGTATTGCCGCCATCACACTCCACCGCCACCGCCCCCTGTGCCGGTGCCGGCAACCACTGCGGCGGCTGCAGTCGCGCGACGATGCGCTCGCCCAGGCCGAGCCGTTCCAGCCCGGCCACCGCCAGCACGATGGCGTCGTAGCCACCGTTGTCGAGCTTGGCCAGGCGGGTGTTGACGTTGCCGCGCAGGTCCAGCAGTTCCAGGTCCGGTCGCAGCGCGCGCAGCTGGGCCTGGCGGCGCAGTGACGACGTGCCGACCCGCGCACCGATCGGCAACGCGTCCAGCGAGGCATACAGGTTGGAAACAAAGCCATCGGCCGGATCGTGGCGGGTCAGCATCGCCGGCAGCGCGAATGGCGCGTCCAGTTCCATCGGCACATCCTTGAGCGAATGCACGGCGCAGTCGGCGTCACCGCGCAGCATCGCCAGCTCCAGTTCCTTCAGGAACAGGCCCTTGCCGCCGATGGCGGCCAGCGAACGGTCCAGCACCTCGTCGCCGCGGGTGCTCATCGGCACCAGTTCCACATGCAGGCCGGGGTGGGCCTGGCGCAGGCGGTCGGCGACGTGTTCGCTCTGCCAGAGGGCGAGCGGGCTCTTGCGGGTGGCGATGCGGACGGTTTCCATCCGGTCATTATCGCGCCTTCGGCGCGGATACGGCCAACGGCGGAGCCCCTCGTGGCTGGGGCGAACTGTTGGATCATTGCGCTTGGCCGGGCGGGGTGGGTTCGCGGGGGACGCCGTGAATCCGTCCGTGGAGGCTTGGCCGCGGCATCCATGCCGCGGACACCCCCGCGAACCCACCCCGCCCGACCTCTGACAGTTTCCGTGCGCGCCAGCCACGGAAGATCAAAAGAAAAGAGCAGAAACAAAGGCAACAGCCGGCGGCTTCCGGGGTCAGATCCCTTTTCCGCAGGAAAAGGGATCTGACCCCTCTTTCCAAGCCGATAACACCAATGCTCTTGCCGTCCGTCACCGGGAAATTCGCGAGGGTGAGGCGGGATGGGCGGGCGGGACCGTTGGCGCCATGGATGGCGCCATCGAGCCCCCATGGATGGGTTTACGGCGTGTCCCGCCCGCCCATCCCGCCTCGCCCAGCACGCAACAACACAGAGCCGACCATCCGGCTGTTGCTGTTGCTGTTGCTGTTGCTGTTGCTGTTACTGTTGCTGTTACTGTTGATTTCGAAGCAGTCGCGGCCGCAGGCCGCGCGGGACCACTCACAGATGCCGCAGTTCCTGCTTCAGCGTCGCCACGCAGCGGCGGCTGACTTCCAGCGGCTGCTTGCCATGCCGCAGCATCGCCTGCACCTGCCCGCCCGTTCCCCGACGCAGTTCGACCAGCTCGTGGCGCGCCACCAGGCAGTTGCGATGGATGCGGATGAAACGGCTGGCGAACTCCTCCTCCAGCGATTTCAGCGACTCCTCGATCAGGTCTTCGCCGCGCGCATGGTGCACCACCACGTACTTCTCTTCGGCCTGCAGGTAGTGGATGTCGTCCAGCGGAATCAGCCGCAGGCTGCCACGCAGGCGTGCGCACAGCATGCTGCGGGCCTGCTGCCCGCCGCTGTCCTGCGGCTGGCCATCGCGGCCGGCCAGGAACGTGCGTGCACGTGCGATCGCGGCGGCCAGGCGCTCGGCGCGGACCGGCTTCATCAGGTAATCGATCGCCGCCGCTTCAAAGGCCGACAGGGCGTGCGCGTCGTAAGCGGTGCAGAACACCACCGCCGGCCGCGGCTCGAAGCTGGCCAGATGGCGCGCCGCCTCCAGGCCGTCCAGCCCGGGCATCGCGATGTCCAGCAGGACCAGGTCCGGCTGCAGCTCCGCGCACGCATGCAGGGCCTGCTCGCCGTTGCCGGCCTCGGCCACCACATCCACGCCGTCCTGCGCCGCCAGCAGGCTGCGCAGGCGCTCGCGCGCCAGCGGTTCGTCATCGGCGATGACTACCCTCACGATCGTCCCCTCACTGGATCGGCACTGTCACCTGGCAGGCATAGTAGCCCTCGCTCCAGCCAGCCGTCATCCGCGCGGCGCTGCCGAAGCGCCAGGCCAGCCGGTGACCGATGCTGTGCTGGGCATGGCCGGCACCACGCGCCAGCGCCAGGCCCGGTGCCTGCGGATCGGGCGCGGGATTGCGCACGCGGATCTGCAGCTCACTGCCTTCGCGCACCAGCTGCAATTCGATGGTGCCGCCCTCGGGCAGTCGTGAAATGCCATGCAGCACGGCGTTTTCCACCAGCGGCTGCAGTACCAGCCTCGGCAATGGCAGGTCCCACGGCAGCGGCTCGTCGCGTTGCCAGCGCACCTGTAGGCGTTCGCCCAGGCGCAGCGATTCGATCGACAGATAGCGCTCGGCCAGTTCGCATTCGTCGCGCAACGTAGAATCGCCCTCGCCCGCCCCCAGGGCAGCACGGAACAGATCGGACAGATCCAGCACCGCGCGCTCGGCCACGGCCGGGTCGCGATGCAGCAGGCTGGCGATCAGGTTCATGCTGTTGAACAGGAAATGCGGGCGGATGCGCGCCTGCAGCGCGTCAGCCTGGGCACGCGCGTTGGCTTGCACCTGCGCGGCCCAGCGATCGCTCACATAGAAGTAGCGCAGGGCCAGCGCGGCGATCAGTGCCGTGGTTGCCGCACTGCCGAGGGTGAAGCGCCAGAAGCTGATGCCGCGGGCGAAGTTGTCGCCCAGTACCGCGTACAGCGCGTGCACGATGCCGGCACAGATCACCGCGATCAGGGTCGCCAGCACGATCGCTGCGACAGCGCCCAGCACCTGCGGCAGCCTCGACAGTGCCTGCCGCAGCAGGCACAGGCTGGCGGTCACCGCCAGCGCCAGCCACAGCGCGAAGCCGCTGGCCGACAGCAGCTCGCCAAAGGTCCAGTGACGGCTGCCATCGGGCGCCAGCGCCAGCACCACCACTACCAGCTCGGCCAGGCCGAGCATCGCCGCCAGCCGCGGCAGGCGGCACAGTTCCGGCATCCACGGCGGTGTGCTGGCCGGCGACATGGATCAGGCGGCGCCCAGCCGTTCCTGCAGCCAGTCACCCAGCGCATCGATTTCTTCGGCGCAGACCTGATGGGCCATCGGGTAGCTGTGCCATTCCACGTCCAGGCCCAGCGCCTGCAGGGCCTGCGCGCTGTGTACGGCCACCGCCTGCGGAATCACCGGGTCGCTGCTGCCGTGGGCCATGAACACCGGCACCTGCACCGCACCGTCAACGCGCTTGGCGCTCTCGGCTTCCGGCAGGTACGTGGACAGTGCGATCAGGCCGGCCAGCGGCGCGGTGCGCGACAGTGCAGCGGTGAGGATGATTGCCCCGCCCTGCGAGAAGCCGGCCAGGAAGATCTTCTCCGGCGCAATGCCGCGCTCGATCTCGCGTGCGATCAGCGCGTCCAGCTGCTGCACCGATTCCTGTACGCCGGCCATGTCGGCACGCGAGCGGAAGTCCATGCCGACGATGTCGTACCAGCCGCGCATCGGCACGCCGTTGTTGATCGTGATCGGCCGCACCGGTGCGTGCGGGAACACAAAGCGCAGCGCCGGCCAGTGCGGGCGCACCAGTTCCGGCACGATCGGCGCGAAGTCGTGGCCGTCGGCGCCAAGCCCGTGCAGCCAGATCACCGACCACTGCGGCGACGCGCCGGTCTCCTGTTCCACCGTTTGCAGCATGATGCGGCTCCTTCAAGTTCGAGCCGCATTATGCCGCTGGCGCAGGGCCATCAGTACAGCGGCGGTTGCTCGGCTGCTTCCCGGCGCAGCTGCGCGGCACGTACCAGCACCGGCGGCGGAATGTTCTCTTCGGGAATGTCGAGCAGGCCGAGACGATGCAGGAAGGTGCCCGGGCCACGCGAGGACGTCAGTGCGACTACCGGCACCGCCAGCACCATGCCGATCACCACCGGCGCCATCCACGCCGCCAGCGAGGGCGATACCGCCCAGGCCAGCAGGCCCATGAAGGCACCGAACACGCCCAGCCCGCCGTAGCCGCGGATCAGGGCCATCCACGAGATGCCACCATCGTCACGCTGCTGCGCGTCCCAGCCGGAATCGCGGCCGGACAGCACTTCGGCCACGCCGCGCGACTGCACGTACATCACCACTGGCGCCATCAGCGCGGCCAGCACGGTCTCCACCAGCATCGACACGAACGCACGGATCGCGCCGCCGCAGCCGCGGCGGTCGACCGGGTCCAGCAGCATCGCCAGGTAGCCCAGCACCTTGGGCAGCAGCAGCACCGCCATGGTGGCGGCGAACAGGCGTACCACCTGTTCCTCATCCTGGGCACGCCAGTACACGCTGGGCGACAGGTGCAGCAGGGCGTTGAAGTCGATGCCTTCCTGGAACAGCGGAATGGCGATGCCGATCAGCATCAGCATCGCCCACATCGGCGCGGTGAAATAGTGGCCGATGCCGATCAGCATGTGCGTGCGGCTGATCCAGTGCAGGCCGCGGCTGCCGACCACCTTGCCATGCTGCAGGTTGCCCTGGCACCAGCGGCGGTCGCGCACCAGCAGGTCGGTCAGCGTCGGCGGGCCTTCTTCATAGCTGCCGCCCAGGTACGGCACCATGTGCGCTGCCCAACCGCCACGCCGCATCAGCGCCGCTTCGACGAAATCGTGGCTGAGCACGTGGCCGCCGAACGGCTTGCGCCCCGGCAGCGCCGGCAGGCCGGCGTGGTCGGCGAAGGCACGGGTGCGGATGATCGCGTTGTGGCCCCAGTAGTTGCTCTCGGCGCCATGCCACCAGGCCACCCCACGGGCAATCACCGGGCCGTACACGCGACCGCCGAACTGCTGCATGCGGGCGAACAGGGTGCGGCCACCGATCACCGATGGCAGGGTCTGGATCAGGCCGACATCGGCGTTGTGTTCCATGCCGGCCACCAGGCGCACGATGCTGTCGCCGGTCATCAGGCTGTCGGCGTCCAGGATCAGCATCTGCGGGTAGGCGCCACCGAAGCGACGCACCCAGTCGGCGATGTTGCCGGCCTTGCGCCCGCTGTTGTCGCCGCGGCGGCGGTAGAACAGCCGCGTCCGGCCGTCCGGCACGCGGTCGCGCAGTTCGGCGAATACCTGCTCCTCGGCGCGTGCGATGTCCTCGCGCCGGGTATCGCTGAGCACGAAGAAGTCGAAGCGTTCGAGCTGGCCGGTGGCGGCCACCGACTCGTAGATCGCCTGCAGGCCCGCCAGCAGCCGGCGCGGATCCTCGTTGTAGGTCGGCATCAGCAGCGCGGTGCGGCTGTGCACGGTCGGCAGCGGTTTGTCCGGGTCGATGCCGAGGCGGTAGCCGCGGTCGAACACGGCGGTCAGGAAGCCGGCCACGGCGCTGGCAAAGGACAGCGCGATCCAGGCGAACAGGCCGACGAACAGCACCAGCAGGCAGGCTTCCAGCACGCTGATGCCATTGGCCGACAGCACCCGCCACATCATGCGGGTGGCGATGGCGGTCATGGCCAGGGTGCCGCCGAAGATGTAGAACCGGCGCAGGCCGATCAGGCGTGGCGAGGTACGGTGCCGACGGACCTTCAGCGCGCCTTCGCGCAGGGTCTGTTCGGGCATCGACAGCGGTGATTCGGCGGGCAGCAGCGCCCAGCCGGCGTCGAGCCGGGGCGTATCCGCTTCCGCGTGGATGGTTTGACCCCCCATCACCGCTTACTCCCCACGGTCGGCATGGCCGGCCGTCCCGGCCGGGCTGCATGCGCGAAGGTTCCCGGCGCGCCTTCCCGGCGCCCGCACTTGTCCTGGCTGTGCCGGCCCTTGGCCGCACAGTCGCTGTCTGTCACTACCGGAACCCACACGATCTCCAACGGGGCGGAATCGAAAATGCGGCCCAGTCTAGGGCGCCGGATGTAAGCCGAGTGCGAAGGCCTACGCCGGGATTTATCCCCATTCAGCAAACAGCAGGCGATGGCGCGCCGAGCAGTGGGATGTCACTTCGTGACACTGGGTACTGGATCGTAACAAACGCGAACGGTTATCATTTCATTAACCAGGCAGGTCACCGTCTTCCGAACGGCCGAGACCCACCCAGCTGCGCCGGCCCGAACCGTGCGCCCTACGACCCATGGAAGGGGGCCTGCCTGCTTGTCTGCGTGCGCCCGTTGCTTCCATCCGGTCCCCCTCATCCGATGGAAGCCGTCATGTCCCAGCTGTTCCGTTCCCGTTCCGCGCGCCTGCCGCGTACCCGCCTGGCCAGTGCCCTGGCCACCGCCTGCCTGCTGGCCCTGCCCGGCCTTGCCACCGCAGAGGCCAGCGCCGATGCCTCCACCAAGGATCTGGATACCGTGGTGGTCACCGCCTCGGGCAACCAGCAATGGATCAAGGATGCCCCGGCCAGCATCAGCGTGATCAGCCGCGAGGACATTGCGCGCCAGCCGGTGCACGACCTGGCCACCCTGCTCAGCCGCGTGCCCGGCGTGACCGGCGGCCTCAGCGCTGTCGGCGAGCAATCCAAGATCAAGCTGCGCGGCATGCCGTCCAACTACACGCTGGTGCTGGTGGACGGCAAGCGCATGGGCAGCTCGGCATCGACCAACTACCGGCCGGACCTGGGCCGCCAGGATCTGAACTGGATTTCGCCCGACCAGATCGAGCGCATAGAAGTGGTGCGCGGACCGATGTCGTCGCTGTACGGCTCCGACGCCATGGGCGGCGTGATCAACATCATCACCCGGCGCATCGGCGATGAATGGAACGGCAGCGCAACGCACAGCTATACCCGCCCCGGCGACGGCAAGCGCGGTGATACCCAGCAGATCGGCGCCACCTTCTCCGGCCCGCTCGGCGAACGCTTCGGCCTGCGTATCGGTGCCAACAGCATGCGCCGCGACTCGGACCAGTCCAACGGTGGTGTCTACGGCAACGCCTACGCCGGCGAGAAGGACCGTAATGTCGACGCACTGCTGCAATGGAAGCTCAGCGACGCACAGGAGCTGTCGCTGGAAGCCGGCCATGGCGTGCAGCAGGCCTTCATCGACGCCTCGCTGGAAAAGCAGGACGAAGGCGCCTGGGGTGCCAGCGAACTCAAGCGCAGCTCGCTGGCGCTCAACCACGATGGCAAGTGGAGCTTCGGTAATTCGAAGATCAGTGCGTACTGGACCGAGTACAAGAACGACATCGGTCCTACCGGCCGTTCCGAAGCGACCGATACGATCATCGAGGGCAGCCTGACCACGCCGTTCACCCTCGGCGTTGAACACCAGTTCGCCGTGGGCGGCCAGTGGAAGCGCCAGGAGCTGACCAACACCGACACCATCGGCCGCGCGCCGATCGACTATGCCGGCAATGCCGTCAGCGGCTCCGATCTGGAAGTGGATACCTGGGCCCTGTTCGTCGAAGACGAACTGAAGCTGCACCGCACCCTGGCGCTGACCCTGGGCGCGCGCCTGGACCACCATGAGAAGTTTGGTGGCCACGTCAGCCCGCGCGCCTACCTGGTCTGGCATCCGGCCGAGCAATGGACCATCCGCGGTGGCGTTTCCAAGGGCTTCCGCGCCCCCAGCCTGACCGAGAACTCCGCCAGCGCCGCCACCCAGTCCGGTGGCCGTGGCTGCACCTCGCTGATCCCGCTGGGCTATACCCGCGGCGGCTGCTACATGGCCGGCAACCCCGACCTGGACCCGGAAACCAGCACCAACCGCGAGATCGGCATCAGCTTCGACAACGACCTGGTCGATGCCGGCCTGACCTACTTCCATACCGACTTCAGGAACAAGATCGAGTACGCACCGCTGGGCAGGTTCAACGGCATCTGGTGGACGCGGATGAGCAACGTGCAGCGCGCACGCACCAGCGGCATGGAAGGCAACCTCAATTTCCGCTTCGGCGAGCACTGGCGCTGGCGCACCTCGGCCACCTGGATGAAGGAAGCCAAGAACCTGACCACCGGCCGCAACCTGATCGATACCCCGGAATTCTCTGGCTATTCGTCGCTGGACTGGACGCCCAACACGGTGTTTTCCAGCAGTCTGTCGGCGCAGTACACCGGCAAGCAGGCCGGCACGGCGACGACCTTCCTCAAGGCCTACACGTTGTATGACCTGACCGCGGCCTGGAACGTCAACGAGGTCCTGACCCTGCGTGGCGGTGTCAGCAACCTGGCGGACAAGAAGCTGTATGCGGAAGGCTCCACCGACTACTTCGTGGCCGGCCGCAGCTACTTCCTCAGCATGACCGCGCGGTTCTGACCAACGGCATCCTCCGCGATCGCGCTGGCGAAGGGCCAGCGCGATCGGCGGTGTTGCGGATTACTCGCTTTCCAGTGCGGCGGCGGGCGCCGCGCTCTGCGTAGCCGCCGTGCGTGCACGGTCCATCGCTACCGCCAGTTGCTGGCGTGCGAGCAGCTGTTGCGCCTGCACCACTTCAGGTGTCGGCAGGAGCACCGGTCCCGGTGCGTTTTCCGGTGTAGCAGGTGTGGTCATGCAACCTCCATGGACATCCCGCCACCGCACGGATTCAGCGGGTGCGGCAGCGGAACTGCGCACCCTATCCTAAAAACAAGGCGGATGGGTGACGGCGCGGCGCTTGGCCTCAGCAGCCGGAACCAGGCAGGCGTCACATTTTTGACGGTGGCGCTTGGATCCTGAATAGGACTTGTCCTATCATGAAAACGTTTTCTCACAGGGATGTTTCCCCCAATGAATACCACTGACCTGTCCCGCTTCAGCCCGAAGTGGCAGTTCCGCTTCAACTTCTTCCAGCAACATGGCGCGCCCAAGGAACCAGGCTTCAAGCAGGCCTGGAAGGCGCTGTCCTTCGGCGACCGCCTGAAGGTCAACATCAACTTCTTCGCCTTCTTCTTCGGCGCCATCTACCTGTTCATCCTGGGCATGTGGCGCAAGGCGCTGGTGGTGATCGGCATCAACATCGCGCTGGCCGTCGTGACCCTGTTCCTGCCCGACATCGTGGCCCGTGCCGTGTTCATCGCCATGAACTTCCTGGTCGCCTCCAGCACCAACTACAGCTACTACCTGGAGCAGGTGAAGGGCCGCGCCAGCTGGAACCCCTTCGAAGGCATGTTCTAAAGCCGCGGCAGCGGCCGGCCCCGACCGGCACAGCGACGAGCAGAAACGACGACGCCCGGCCTTGGCCGGGCGTCTTCATGTGCACTCCGGCCAGCGTCAGGCCGCGCGGCGTGCCGCGGCCACCGGCTCGGCCTGCAGGCGGAAGCGCGAGACCGCCACCGCCAGCTGCTCGGCCTGCTCCTCCATCGCCCGCGCCGCGGCGCTGGCTTCCTCCACCAGTGCGGCATTCTGCTGGGTGGTCTCGTCCATCTGCACGACGGTCTGGTTGACCTGCTCGATGCCGGCCGACTGTTCGCGCGAGGCGGCCGAGATCTCGGCCATGATCTCGTTGACCCGTCCCACCTGGCCGACGATGGCCTGCATGGTGCGGCCCGCACCGTGCACCAGCTGCGCACCGGCACCGACCTGCGCCACCGATGCGTCGATCAGCTCCTTGATCTCCTTCGCAGCGCCCGCCGAGCGCTGCGCCAGCGCGCGTACTTCGCTGGCGACCACGGCGAAGCCGCGGCCCTGCTCACCGGCACGCGCCGCTTCCACCGCCGCATTCAACGCCAGGATGTTGGTCTGGAAAGCGATGCCATCGATCACCGAAATGATCTCGGCGATGCGCTGCGACGATGCCTCGATCTGCTCCATGGTCTGCACCACCTGGTTGACCACTTCCCCGCCCTCGCTGGCAACGCCAGCGGCGGAACCCGCCAGGGTATTGGCCTGCAGCGCGTGGTCGGCGTTCTGGCGCACGGTGGAGGTCAGCTCCTCCATCGAGGCGGCGGTCTCTTCCAGGTTGGCGGCCTGCTGCTCGGTACGACGCGAGAGATCGCTGTTGCCCGCAGCGATCTCACCCGCCGCCAGGCGGATGCTGGCGGCCGACTGCTGGATCTGCCCGACGATCTGGGTCAACTGCTGCACGGTGCTGTTGGCATCGTCGCGCATCACCGCGAACACACCATGGAAATCACCACGCATGCGTGCGCTGAGGTCGCCGGCGGCAATCGCGCGAAGCAGCGTCGACAGCTCAGCCAGGTTGTGATCGCTGACCTGCATCATGATGTTGAGGGTCTCCACCATGCGGCGGAAATCGTGATCGAAGCGCTGGGCGTCGCCGCGTACAGCGAAGTCGCCGGCCGCCGCCGCGGCAGCCAGCTGCTGGATCTGCTCGTTGATCGCGGCCAGGTTGCTCTTGGTGGTGGCCATTGCAGCGGTGAACACCGCCTTCTCGCCCGGCAGCGCTTCCATGTCCACGCTGAGGTCACCCACCGCGTAACGCTGCATCACCTCGACCAGGCGCTGGGTGACCGCATTGCTGGAGGCCACCAGCTGGTTGCTGTCGGCCACCATGCGGCCGTACTCGCCGGGGAAGGCAGTGGCGTCCATGCGGTAGCTCAGCTCGCCGGCATCGTGGCGGCGCGCCATTTCCGCCTGTGCGGCCATCACTGCCTGCAGCTGTCCGCGCATGCCCTGCATCGCCTCCAGCAGGCGGCCCACTTCATCGTTGCTGCGCGCCGGCAAGGCGCTGTCGAGCTTGCCGGCGGCAACGTCACCCGCCACCCGCACCGCTTCGGCCAACGGGCGGATCGCCAGGCGGCGCAGCAGCACGTAGACACCTGCGCTGAGGGTCAGCGCGGCCACCACGCCAACCAGCAACGTCAGCCACAGCAGCTGGCGCGCCTCGGCGACGATCACCGCATGCGGCATCACCACGCCCAGTGCGAAGCGCTGCGGGGCATTGCCCACGCGCAGCGGCACGTACACGCGCACATTGCCGGCCGCGTCCGGGGTGAAGGCCTCAAACCTGCGGTCGGCGGCGATGTCGGCCAGCATGCTGCGGGTCAATGCGTCGCTGCGCGGCTTGCCGATCTCGGCAGCGTTCGCCGACGCCAGCACCACGCCCTTGGGCGAAAGCAGCTCGACGCGACCTGCACCCATCGGCGTCAGCGTCGCCAGGTGCTTCTGCAGCGCCGCCAGCGAGAAGTCGACGGTGAACACGCCGAGGAAGGTACCGTTCTCGACGATCGGCGAGCTCAGCGTGCTCATCAGCACCTGCTGGCCGGCGATGTCATAGGCATAGGGTTCACTGACCTTGGGCAGCTTGTCGCGGCTGGGCACCACGTACCAGTCGGCCGAACCGTCGGCGGCTTCGGTGTAGTCGGTCATGGTCGACTGCTGCGGCTTGCCGTCATGCCAGGCCCAGTAGCTCATGTAGCGGCCGCTGGCATCATGCATCTCGGTATTGGCGAACTCGGCATCCTTGCCATCGAAGGCGTCGGCCTCCCACATGGTGCTCTTGCCCAGCCATTCCGGGTGGGTACGCAGCTGCTCACCGAGCACGGCCGCCAGGCTGGCGCGATCAGGCACGTCACCCCGCGCACGCTGGGCGAGCACGGCTTCGACCATGGCATCGTTGCTGGCGAACGCCGTGCCCAGGTCGGCAGCGACCTGGCGCGCTTCGGCGTTGGCCTCGCTGGTCATGGTCTGGCGCGAGGCATCGATCAGGCTGGCACTGGCCTGGCGATAGATCAGGAACGCCGTCAGGCCGAAGCACAGCAGCGCGATGACAGCGGTGCCCAGCATCAGCTTGTGGGCGATGCTGCCCGGACGGCGGGCAGCGGCGGAACGGGAAGAAGGCATGGAGGGGTCCGCAAGGCAGTTCAGGACGACCGGCACCGCGAGGGCACCGCGCAGGCGCGCGATCCGTCGCGCAGGCCACCGGCCGCCGGGACCCGCCCGGCGCAGGAAGCGCACCGGGTTAGCGGCCGCCTGCCAACGAGGTTGAGGCGACCGCCCTACACATTCCTGAATGCACTCAGGGACGGGACAGGAACCCGCCCCGGCGTCCCCTATTCGGCCACCCGATCCTTGATCCACTCCGCGCGTGGCAACACCTCGATGCTGCCTGCGGCGTACTGCTGCAGCACGGCGTCCGGCCCGAAACGCGGCTGCCACCCCAGCTCCCTGCGGATGCGGGCGCTGTCGTAGACGCGGTCGACGCTCAGCGGCAACGGCCAGCCGCGGCGCTCGAACTCGGCCAGCAGCTGCGGCACGCGCCGGGCCAGTACGTTGCGCGGCTGGGTGGCAAGTTCCAGGCAATCCTCGCGCCGGAACGGGGTCGCTGCGCAGGCGATGTAGCGGGCGAAGGCCGGCCCCTCATCCAGCAGCAGCGCGGCATGGGCACTGGCCACGTCACGGGCGTCGATCCCACGATGCAACCGGAACATCGCCATCCGTTCCGGCGGTTCCGGGAAGCAGCGCCCCATCCGCAGCACGCGCACGCCGAAGTCCGGTCCGGCCGCAGCTTCAGCCAGGGCCTCGGCCTGCAGCTTGCTGCGGTGGTAGATCGTTCGCGGCAACGGCTCGGTATCCTCATCGATCCAGCGGCATCCTCCTGCCACCACCGCGTGGCCGTACAGCGCGGTGGTACTGGTCAGCACGAACCGCCGCGCACCTGCCTCGCGCGCCGCCTGCAGCAGGTGCGCAGTGGCGTCCACATTGATCTGCTGGAACACCGCGTCCGGTACCAGGCCGACGTGCGGCGCATGCAGGGCCGCGGTATGGATGACCGCGTCGACGCCCTGCACCGCGCGCACGACGGCTTGATGATCGGTGACATCGGCAATGATGCGCGTGGTGGCGAACGGGCTGCGGTCCAGGCCCACCACTTCATGGGCAGCCGCCAGCGCGCCGAAGATCGCGCGCCCGATCCGCCCGGAACTGCCGGTCAACAGAATCTTCATTGAGTCCATTCACTCGAAGCGCCCGGGAACTACCGGGATGCCTCGATTCTAGGCATGCAACGGCGCGTCTGCGATAGGACAACCGCGCAACTGTACGTTCATCTTGACGACTTCGGCGGAGCCAGCAGTTGGCGCGCGATGAACAGCGGGTCGTCGCCGCCTGCCACGTCAGGCGCGACACCGTTCCGTTCCCAGTTGCCACCGGTGCGCAGATTGATCGGTTGCCGGTCCGGAATGCTGATCTGATAGCCATCGGGCAGCAGCACAGGATCATCGAACATATGTGCGGCACCGCCACTGCGGCCGCCGACGATTCGCGCACGCCCCAGCGCCTGCAGCGAATACGCGACGAACTCGGCCGCCGAGCCGGTGCGGCGGTCGATCAGTATCACCAGCGGCTTCAGGTACAGCGGAAGGCTTGCTGGCGGCAGCGGCACCGGGGTACGCCGGCCACGTTGCTCCAGCGCCTGCACTGCGGTGACACCCGGCTCCAGCAGGGTCCGCACCAGCAGGTCGGCGCTGCCATCATCACCGCCTCCGTTCTGGCGCAGATCCAGCACCAGGCCCTCGGTGTCGGCCAGCAGGGTGAACGCTGCCGCGAGCCTGGGCCGTGCCAGATCGAGCGGATAGAAGGTGCTCAGCCGCAGGTAACCGATGTTGCCTTCCAGCACCCGCACCTCGCGCACACCCGCACCATTGCTGCGTGCATCCGCACGCCAGGCCATCAGCCAATCGTCCTGGCCGGCGCCGGCATCCACCCGTTCCACATGGAAGTGGCCGTCGAACACGTCCAGATCCTGGTTCAGGCGCGCACTGAAGCCCTTCGGGTCCGTACAGCTGTCCACATAGCGCTGCTGGGTGGACCAGCCACGCACCGCGTCGGCGATGCGTGCGCCTTCGGCCACGTCCAGGTAGTGCGTCTCTATTGCCGCAGCCGCCGCCTGCAGCACTGTGTCCTGGGCCGGGCAGGACGCCGCCAGCAGCGTGCCCAGCATCCACGAAACCGCCATGACCCCACCCCGCATTGATGATATGTAAGTGCTTATATATCATCCCGGCATGGATCTCCAACATGCCTCTCTGGGAACATTGCTGCGCGCCCTGCTGGACCAGCTCGATCCGGCGGTCGAGCAGGCCTATCGCGACCTGCAGCTGGACTACCGGCCGCGCTACACCCCGGTGCTGCGCACGCTGATGGCGCAGGGCCCCTGCCGCATCAAGGATCTGGCGCTGGCCTGCGGACTCAGCCATTCGGCACTCAGCCAGACGGTGGCCGCGATGGTGCGCGACGGCTGGCTGCACGCCGTCATCGGCGAAGACAGCCGCGAGCGCATCCTGCAGCTGAGCCCGCACGCACTGCAGGCACTGCCGGCGCTGCAGGCGCAATGGCAGGCCACCGCACGCGCCGCGCGCAGCCTCGATGCGGATCTCGGCCAGTCGCTGGAACAGGTGCTGCGCGAGGCACTGCAGGTTCTGGAGCAGCGGCCATTCGCGCAACGCCTGCGCGACGCCCGCCGGCGCTGACACTGCGCCGTCACCGATGCCTCGCCTCTTCGTGGACGGCGGCCCCCGCTGCATTCGCCTGAATGGCCATGCCATCAACCGCGTGCGCACGTGGCGTGAAGGACATGGCGGGGATGGCGACCTGGACTTAGCACGCGTTGGCCAAGCATGGGCGCTGCCGTTGACGACGGCGCCGACCCTGCAGCAGGAGAGTCCCATGACCGACCAGAATCACCGCTCCAACCGGGGCTTCGCCTCGATGGACCAGGACAAACAGCGCGCGATCGCCGCCAAGGGCGGGCGCGCGGCGCACGCCTCCGGCAACGCGCACGAGTTCAGCCCCGACGAAGCGCGTGCTGCAGGCCGCAAGGGCGGCGAAGCGATCAGCCGCGACCGGCAGCACATGGCCGCGATCGGACGCGAAGGTGGGCACGCACGCCACGCCAATGCACGCCAGCAACAGCAGCAGATCGAGCACGGTGCAGAGGATCCACAGCCCCAGCAGGGGTGAACCCCGCACGGTCAGGCCGGGGCGCGCTGCCGATACAGCCCAAGCGCCACAAGCAGGGCCAGCGCACCCGCAGCCGCCATCGCCCAACCGAACCCGCTGGCCATCGCACTGCGGTACCACGTCAGCACCTGCGGCGTGGTGTGCATCGAGCCTGGGTGCAGGATCAGTTCACGCGCCTGCGCAACAAGCCGCTGCTGCCCTGCGGCCTGCGCGGATGCGGCGAACTGCTGTACAGCACGCTGGCCCATCAGGCTGCCCAGCAACGCGATGCCCAGGCTCATGCCGGCCTGGCGCAGCGCGTTCATCGTGGCTGAGGCAATACCTGCGCGTTCGGCCGGTGCGTTGGCCATGATTGCCATGCCGGTCGCCGGCACTGCCAGCCCCATTCCAATGCCAAGCAGCATCAGCACGGCACTGGCATAAGCGCTCGAAGTAGCCGGTGCGAACGTGGCCATCACGCACAGCGCCACCCCGGCCAGAGCGTAGCCCAGCACCAGCGCGGCATGCAGGCCGAGGTGGGCGACCAGACGACCGAACAGCAGCGAGACGACCCCCATCAACAGGAACTGGGGAGCCAGCTGTGAGCCCGCCAGCGCGGCGCTATGTCCCTGTGCCTGCTGGAAGAACAGCGACAGGAAGAACAGGCTCGCATAGGCGGTGAAGCCCAGCACGAACGAGGCCAGGTTGAGCATGCCGAAGCGGCGGTCGGCAAACAGGTCCAGCGGCAGCAGTGGGCGTGCCACCCGCCGCTCGACGATGCCGAACAGGATCAGCCCGGCAGTTGCGGTGCCCAGCGCCAGAAGCGTCATCGAGGCCAGCAGGCCATGCTCGCCAATCGCGATCAGGCCATAGCACAGCGCGCCCAGCGCAACGATGCTGAGCAGCTGCCCGGCCGGATCCAGTGCAGCGTGCTGCGGGTGCCGCCGCTCGGCAATGCCCCAGGCGCCAAGCACAAGCGCCAGCAGCCCCAAAGGCAGGTTGATCAGGAAGATGCTGGGCCAGCCGGCGCGCTGCACCAGCGCACCGCCCAGCAACGGGCCGAGCACCAGTGCCAACGCGCTGAAGGCGGACCAGCCACCGATCACGCGCGCACGCTGGCGTGGATCGGGAAATGCATGACTCAGGATCGGCATCGCACTCGGAATCAACAGCGCACCTGCCACGCCCTGCACCGCGCGCCCGGCGACCAGGGTCGAAAGATCCTTGGCACAGGCGCACAGCAGCGAGCCCAGGGTGAAGGTGGCGACGCTCAGCAGCCACATCCGCCGATGACCGTAGCGATCCCCCAGCGGACCGGCTGACAGCATCAGCGCTGACAGTGCGATCGCGTAGGCGTTGATCACCCACTGCAGGCCTGCCATGTCGGTCTGCAGCGCCTGCTGCAGGGTTGGCAGGGCCACGTTGACGATGCTGATGTCCAGCGAAGCGAGGAACGTACCGAGGTAGGCCGCCATCACCAGGGCGGGCCGTTGGAGGCGTTTCATGCGTGGATCCCGGGGGAGGATGTGCGCGCATCCTAGCGATTGACTGACCGTCGGTCAATGACCGACGGTCAGTCAGTGCGCAAAGGCCGCTAGAATGGCGGCCGTCACACCCGGATACCGCCCACCATGCAGACCCCAGCTGTCGCCAGGCCTCGCACCAAGCCCGCCGAAGCCCGCCAGGAAGAACTGATGGACGCGGCGCAGGCGTTGTTCCTGTCGCAGGGTGTGGACGCAACCACCATCAGCGACATCGTCGCCGCGGCCGACGTGGCCAAGGGCACCTTCTATACCTATTTCGCCTCCCGCACCGAGATCCTGCAGGCGCTGGCGCAACGCTACACGCGGCAGTTCATGGAAGAGGTCGAGCAGGCCGTGCAGCAGCACCCTGCCGGTGATGGCGCAGCGCGCCTGCGCGCCTGGATCCGCGCCAACATCGAGATCTACGTGCGCACCCACGCGTTGCATGACGTGGTGTACGCCAACCATCACCACCACCAGCGCGGCAACGCCGAGCGCAACGCGATCCAGCAGCAGCTACTGGGCATCCTCGAAACGGGCAACGCAACCGGACTGTGGCAGTTGCCCGCTCCACAGGTCACCGCCTCGTTGATCTATGCCGGCGTACATGGCGCCACCGACGACCTGATCGCCACACCGGCACAGGATGCCGATGCCTTCATTGCCGCCGTGGAAGCGAATTGCCTGCGCATGGTCGGCGTTCCAGCAGCTACGACGCGCGGCGGCAGACGCCGCTGAAGCAACGCTCCCCGCTCAGGTGTGGGCGAGAATGTTCAACAGCCGCCCGAACGGGTCGCGGACGAAAAAGCGACGCACGCCCCAGGGCTCGTCGGCCGGGCCATACTCCAGCGGGATGCCGGCCGCGTGCACGCGCTCCAGCACCTGCTGCAGGTCGTCCACTTCGATCGACAGGTCGGGCACCGCGGTGCCGGAACCCCCTTCGCTGGCAAAGCTCACCTGCGCCAGCGCACTGCCCTGCCCGCCATGGGTGACGATCCACCCATGATCCATCACCACCGGCATGCCCAGCAGACTGCCATAGAACGCTGCGGCACGCGCCGGGTCGGGCGTGGCGATGTTGGCGACAATACGTTTGACGGCCATGTGCAGCGGCTCCGATGCGATTTCCCATCCTCGCCGCTGCGTGCATGGCCCGCAAGCGGGCTCGGGCCAGATGCCCGCATCGCCAACGGAGGCGATCGCTGAAACAGAAGAGCCCCGTCGATGACGGGGCTCCACGTACGGCTCAAACGGCGCGACTCACACGCCCATGCACAGATCGACCACGCAGGTGTTGTACGCCTGCTGGCATTCACCGGCATCGCTGCCACTGGCCAGGCACATCTGATAAGCCCGCCAGCAGGGCTGGTCGCAGGGCTCGACCGGCCCAGCCACCGCGACCGAACCGGTACACGCCAACGCGAATACTGCCACTGCGATCATTTTCCTGGCAACACGCATCGCCATCACTCCTTGATAAGCCTGGTGAGCCCAGGCCGGCCCACGTTAGCGAGGACATGGGGAGACGAAGTGAAGCCATCTGTCACGCACACTTAACCCGTTCACAATTTTCCTTTCAAATTCATGGGGGATATCGCCGCAGATTGGCGTTAACGGCCTTGTTGTCCGTCCATCAAGGAAGTTGCCCGATGAATCACCCGCTGCACGGCCGTTCGTCCCACTCCCGCTCCCCGCTGCACAGCCGCCTCGCCCTGGCCGTGTCCAGCGGCCTGTTGCTTGCCGCTGCATCGCCCGCCATGGCCAGCGAAGCGCTCGACGCATGGCAGCAACAGCGCCAGCTGCAGGCGGCCTGGGCACAGCCCGCCGTCAGCGCGCCTGCAGCACCGACGGCCACCACGCCAGCGGCAACCGGCACCGCCCTGCTCGGCAATCCGGGCGATGCCGCCAGCTGGCGCAGCGATGAATTCAACGCCGACTGGGGCCTGGGTGCGATGGGCGCCGACTACGCGTATGCCCGCGGCCTGACCGGCAAGGGCGTGCGCCTGGCGCTGTTTGATACCGGATCGGCACTGGCTCACCCCGAATTCGCCGGCCGCAACACCTCCAGCATCACCATCGGCCCGAACTGTGCGTCACCTGGAACCGTCGCCGGTACCGGCGCGTGCAGCCAGACACAGGGTGATCAACCGGGAATCAACTACTACACGCTCGGCGCTGGCGTGCCTGCTTCCCTGCAGGCCACCATCATTGCCGCAGGCCGTGAATGGGGCTTCCGCTATGCCGATCACGGCACGCATGTCCTCGGAACCATTGGCGCCAACCGCAATGGCACGGGGATGCACGGCGTCGCCTTCGGTGCCGATCTGACGACTGCCCGTGTATTTGGTGACACTTACTACGAGTGGAGGCGCCAGGCGAGCGGAGGCTACCTGCCTGAAGCCGTGGAACGGACGGACCCCGACGACGCAGCCACGCTGGACATGTACGCACAGCTGCAGGCACAAGGCGTGCGTGCCATCAATCACAGCTGGGGCATCTCTACCCGGAACATGACCGTCGCCGCACTGGATGCACAGTACGCACGCATCGGCGCCGGCTACGACGTGTACGGAAGCATCTATAAGGACAGCGCGAACGCCCCTGCTTCGCAGTTGATCCAGGTCTGGTCGGCCGGCAATGGCAGCGGCGCCGTCGCGGGTATCACCGCGGCCTTGCCGCGCTGGAAGCCGGAGATCGAGCCTTACTGGCTGGCCGTCGCCAACGTCCGCCAGCCCAATGCAGCCAATGGCGAAACCGACTACGTGATCAACGCAGGCTCGAGCATCTGCGGCGCTGCCGCCAACTGGTGCATTTCCGCACCGGGCACGGCAATCCTGAGCACCATCGTTTCCGGTGACATCCAGGGACGGCTGGAGAAGACCGCAGACTACGTACGCCTTCTCATCGACAGCCAGAATCCCACGTACGACTACGGCCGGAAGACCGGTACTTCCATGGCCGCCCCCCATATCACCGGCGCACTCGGCCTGTTGATCGAGCGCTTCCCCTATCTGGACAACGCCCAGGTGCGCGACGTCCTGCTGACTACCGCGCGCGATCTCGGTGCCGCTGGCGTCGACCCGATCTATGGCTGGGGCATGGTTGACCTGCGCAGGGCCATCGAGGGCTATGGCTCGCTGCGCGTGGATACCAACGTGGTGATGAACCAGAAGGCCGGCGGCCTGAAGGTGTGGGAAGGCGATGCCTGGGACGACTGGACCAATGACATCGGCGGCCCCGGCAAGCTGACCAAATCCGGCATCGGCTGGCTGCGCCTGAGCGGCAACAACAGCTTCAACGGCGCGGTGCTGCGCGAGGGCACGCTGGAATTGAACGGCACCAACACCCTCACCTCCGCGGTCGAGGTGCAGGCCGGGCAGTTCCTGCTCAACGGCAGCCTCGTCTCCACCGCACTCACCACCACCGGTGGCGTCAGCACAGTCAGCGCCAGCGGCGTGCTGAAGGACGGCAACCTGACCGTCAACGGCGGCGTGGTGTCCTTCAATGGCATGCAGAGCGGCGGCACCACCACGGTCGGTAGCAACGGCCTGCTGAAGGGTGTCGGCACGTTGGGCAGCACCCGGGTGGACGGTACCATCGCCCCCGGCAACTCGATCGGCACGCTGACCATCAACGGCAACTACGTGCAGGGCCCGACCGCCGTCTACGCCGCCGAACTCGCGCCTGGCGGGCGCAGCGACCAGTTGCACGTGACCGGTACCGCCACCCTCGGCGGCACGCTGGTCGCCTTGCCGGAACCGGGCATCTATTATCTCGGCGAGCAGTTCAACTTCATCCGCGCCGACGGTGGCATCAACGGCCAGTTCGCGAAAACCGACTTCAGCGCGTTCTCGCCGTTCCTGAAGTTCAGCCTCGCCTACGGTACCAATGGCACCCGCATCGACGTGGCGCGGGGCGCCACGCTGGCCAGTGCGGCCACCACGCCGAACCAGCGCGCGGCAGCGACGGCCGCCGATCTCCTGGCAATCAGCCAGGGCCTGCCCAAGCCGCTGACCCAGCTGTTCCCACAGCAGGTTGGCGGCGTGCTCGACGGCCTCAGCGGCGAACTGCACGCAGCCACGCCGCTCGCACTGGTGGAGGGCAGCCGCTACGTACGCGATGCCGCGCTGTCGCGCCGTGCAGGTGCGGTCGCGCCGGGCGCCGATGCGGGTGACGCCACCGGCGCCTGGGTGCAGGCTCTGGGCGGCAACAGCAAGCTGGACGGCAACAGCAACACCGCCCGCACCGAAGCCAACAGCAACGGCCTGCTGGTCGGTATCGACCGCGAGTTCTCCGGCTGGCAGGTCGGCGTGCTGGCTGGCACCGGCCGAACCGACGTCAAGCAGCAGGCGCGTCGTGCCAAGTCGAAGATCGACAATAACCACCTCGGTGCATATGCCAGTCACAACTGGGGCGGCTTCGGCCTCCGTGGCGGCGTTGCCTGGAGCAAGCACAAGGTGAAGAGCACCCGCGATGTCGACTTCGCAGGGTTCAGCGACAGCCTGAGCGCACGCTACAACGCGCATACCCGCCAGGCCTTCATCGAAGCCGGCTACCGCTTTGGTGGCCCGGAGGCCGGGCTGGAACCCTACCTGCAGGTCGCGCGCGTGGAGGTGGACCTGAAGCAGATCAACGAGCGCGGTGGTGCGGCCGCCCTGCACGGCAAGGTGGACGACACCGGCACCACGATCGCCACCGCTGGCCTGCGCTTCGACAAGGGCCTGAAGGCATCGTTCCAGCAGGACAGCTGGCTGCATCTGCGTGGTGGCGTGGGCTATCGCCGTGCATCGGGCGACCGCAGCCAAGTGGGCAACCTTGCCTTCGCCAACAGCAGCACCACGTTCACGGTCGAAGGCGCGCCGATTGCCGACAGCGCCGTGGTGGCCGAGCTGGGTCTGTCGGCGTGGCTGACCCCGCGCCAGCAGCTGGAGCTGGGTTACAGCGGCCAGTACGGCAGTGAAAGCCGCGACCACAGCGCCAACGTACGCTGGTCGGTTCGTTTCTAGACGCGTGTTCTCTTGACGGTTTGGGGCGGCCTCAAGGCCGCCCCTTTTTTATCCACGCCCCAGGACCATGCGCGATACCCCCAGGATCATCGCGTCCTGGATCCATCCGTGGAGCGTCACGCGTGGATGAAGATCGACTGGAGCCGGGTCGCCCAACCATTGCACCCGGTGGAGTTGAAGGCCTCGAGCCGGACATTCTTCCCCGATGTCAGCGCTGCCAACGCCGCCGCGTAGGCTTCCTTTGCACCCGGCCGGGACATGTCGATTGCAAAGGTATCGGTATTGCAGAAAGCCGTACTCGAAACATGCACGTACACAATTCCCGCCGGGCCGTCCATGTACGGCCGCAGCGACAGAATCGTCATCTGATCGCTGGTTGGCTCCGCCTTCAGTGGTGCAGACAGGCACAAGGCCAACGTCAAGGCCAACCCCGCTCCCAATCTCCTGCGAAGACCCGGCGTCGCGTCATTCATCATCATGTAGTTCCCCTGTGGATTCAGACATCAGGCAGCGTCACGGCCCTCAACTGCATTGTCCCCGAGATGCAGCCGTCGACACGCAACCCGACACGCAGCTTGTTCTGCCAGGCGATGAGCAGCATCGACACCATCTCCCTCTGCATCGGATGATCATTGAGGAGAATGAAGCGATTGCCGGCACCACAATCCGAGCCCGCAGGAAGCACACCTTGCGTCACGAGGTAGAACCCTTCCCCGCCCCAGCCCGTTGCGACGGATACGATCCGATGGCCTTCCAGATTGTAAGGCTCTGCTTCTGCCGTTGAGGCCAAGCCAGTTCCCAGCACGGCAACCAGCGCCAGCAGGACCTTGCCGCCAATGGCGCCACGCAGGCGCGATACAGCACGTACTCCGTCCATGTTCTTCGTTCCCCTGTCATGAATAACCGGTTGCCGGTGCGCTGCGGCCCGTGCAGTCCGCTACGCTCAGCCCAGCAGCAGCTGGTACAGCAGGGGCACGATGTCGCCCTGCGGACGCTGGACATGCGAGACATCGGACACCGGCGTGCAGCTCCCCGTGGCGCCACAGGCAAGCACGCGATACGCATAGCTGGTGGCAGGGCGTGCTGCAGACGTCCAGTTCGCCGCGCTGCCTTCGTAGACCGTGGTCCAGGTCACCCCGTCCACGCTTTCCTCGACGACGTAGCGGACGGCAGAAGCCACAGGTGACCAGCCAACGAAGTCCTTCGCCGCCGGCGAATGCCGTATCGGCACCGCCGCCTTGGCGACCAGGCTCCCGCCCAGGGTGATGTAATCGGTCCGCTTGTCCTCGCGCTCGCTCGCCTGGTAGCGGAGGACGCCGGCGTGGTCGTACATCGAGGTGATCCGTCCGAGCGACGAATCCGTCTGCGTGCGGCGTCCGTCAGCGTCGTAACGGTAGCTCTCGGAACCTGCCGCCGTACGCAGCCGGTTGCCGAAGTCGAAGGCGAACTGCTGTCCGTTCTTCGCCCGCAGGTTGCCCTGCGCATCGTAGGCCAGGCCGACCACGGTCGCCCCACCGCAACCGTTGACCTTCACGTTGGTCAGGCGCCAAGCGTTGTCATAGCAGTAGTGATGGTCACGGCCGAGAATCGTCACGCGCGTGAGGTTGTCCAGCGCGTCATAGCTGTAGCTCGCCGAGCCGAACATGGGCGAGGAAGCCGAAACGAGCCGATCCAGCGCGTCGTAGCCCAGATTGCGGTTGCCACGCTGGTTGCGGCCCGTGGCACCGTCAGTGATTGCCACCACATTGCCGACCGCATCGTAGTCGTAGCCATCGCTGAGGATCCGGGTTGCGCCAAGCGCGTCCTGGCTTACATCCGGCAACTGGCGCGCGTTCTGCACCATCGTGTGGACAATACCGTTGCCATAGGTGAACTGACGGATCGCCCCATTGGGGTAATAGCCCACGCCAACGGCGTAGGAACCCGCCTGCCCGGCCTGTCCCAGCGCGTTCGGCGCATACGCGACCACGTTGCCGGAGGGGTAGCGATGCGCGGACAGGTTGCCCAGTGCGTCGTAGGCATACCCCATCGCCAGCGCTTCGCCATCGGTGGGGCTCTGCACCTCACCGATGAGCATCCCGCGACGGTTGTACGCATAGCTGTTGTGCGTCTCCACCCCGGCGTTCAACGTGGTGACCTGCTTGACCAGGCCATCGGGCCAGTAGCTCCAGCGCTGGTTGCCATTGCCGTCGGGGAACTGCAGCGATGCGAGCCGGTTGCGTGCATCATAGGAACGCACCACCCGGCGCCCGCTCGCCGCGGCAACATCCTGGTTGCAGTTGCCAGCATCGGACAGGTCCAACCCCTGTGCGCTTCCAATCGGGTTCGATGCGGCGTCGTAATCAAATACGGTGGCGCCGGTTTCCGGCTCGATCGTCTTGCACAGCCGTTGCGCCGCATCGTAGACATAGCGCCGGGTCGACGTCACCGAGCCATTGCCGGCCCTGCGGGTGATCGACGTCGGCTTGCCGAAGACGTCCCGCGGGATGTCCAGCACGGCTCCCTCTGCCAGTTCGATACGTACCGGCCAATCAAGCTTCGCGGCATCTGCACCGGTGTAGGTCACGACAGTCGGAATACCCCTGGCATTGGTCGTGCGCACGCGCCGCCCCGGCAGGTATTCGGTTCTGCTGACCAGCGCGCCGATCTCGGAATCCTGGCTGACCTGGACCACCCGCCCCAGCGCATCGTACGTCGTACGGACGCCAGTTCCGGCGTCCTGGACCGCACCGACCCCCGCGACAGGATAGGACTGGAAAGTGACCCGCCCCTCCGTGTCATAGGCGGTCACCGAGGCCCGCTGCGTGCCGGCTTCATTGCCCGCGTCGTACTCGCGCACCAGCAATGGGCGCCACAGCGCATCGTAGTAGGTGACCTTGCGCGCATTGCCGGTGCTGACCGTCTGCCGCCAATGGCCGGCAGGAATGCCGTACTCGGCGCCGCCCACCTGGGCAAACTGTGTCGTGGTGGACGCCCAGTCCACCGTATCACCGTCGGGATAGTCGACCAGCGACATGCGCCCCATCGCGTCGTAGTCGTAACGCGTGGTGTTGCCCCGGCCGTCGGTGATCCAGCGTATCCAGCCATTGTCATCCACGCCGGCAGACTGGGACGAACCATCTGCATACTGGATGTTCCCGGGGATGCCTCGCTTCCAGCCGGACAGGCTCACCGTATTGCCACGCCCATCCACCACGGCGCGAACGGTACCGTCGCCGTTGTAGTGAATGGTCTGCTGGAGCTGGCCGAAGGCATAGATCCGCTGGGGCTTTGCGGTGGCCGGGTCATAATCCACCTGGGACTCGATCCGGCCCGTGTCCTGGTTGACCGACGTCCGGACCTGGCCAAGCACCCACTTCGACAGATCATCGTGATAGGTGATGACGTTCGTCTTGCTGTAGGACTGCGCCCCGGCACTTCCCACAAACGTGCCCAGCAACATCATCGCGGAAAGTGCATTAACTCGACGCATCGTCAGTGGACCTGTTCGCAATGGATGGCGATGGGACAACCAGGACCAGGTACCGGAAAGACCGGCGAGGCACACATCACGGCAAACCGCGCACACGCAGAAAACCGGACGCGGCTGCATCCGGTTGGCGGTTGACGTTGATGATGGACGAAGCCCCCTTCGTCATGCCGTGCCTGTTCCCTGGACTCGGCCAAGTATAACCATGAAAACGGGGCGGGACGCCCGGCCCCTCGCAGCCCTTGCGGGCTGCGAAGGTTCCCGGACCATCATGCGCCTCCGGGCATCGACGGCCGCGATGGACCGCCCGGCGCTGGACCTCAGGCGGCCTTCATGGCGTGCTTGCGTGCCCGCATGACGTTGTGGCACTCCTGCACATCCGGCAGCAGCTGGGTCACTTCCTGGCGTACCGCCGGCGGCAGATCGTTGTCCTGCAGCACATCCTTGAACGCGCCCAGCAGGCGGTCTTCGGACTCTTCCAGTTCGGCCACGTAGCCATAGTTGGTATCACCAAACGCGGCGCGCACCTTGCCGTAGAACTGCTGCATCGAACCGACCATGGTGCCGTGCTCGGCCGGCTTGCCGCCGCTGGCGGCAACCGAACCACTCAGCGCCGCGACGATCCGCGCCTTGACCCCGGCGATACGGGTGAACAGTGCCGACAGTTCGGCATCCTTTACCTTCGTTGCGGCTTCCTCATAGAAGGACTTGCCATCGCGGGCGATCTCGATCAGGTCGTTGAGGCGATGTTCGATGGTGGACTGGGTGCTCATATGTAGTCGCTCCTGTTCGCTCGAATGTTGGGGAATGGCAGTGCGTTTGCATTGCCTTCGACTCCACTGTGGACGTCCGCGTGTGCCGATCTGGTGAGCGCGAATTGATGCATGCATCACCATGCGAAACCCGTGCTGACTTCTTCATTTCGCACTTCATCGGCGTTCACGGAATCTGAGCGCACGGAGCCCTCGTCACCACGGTGCGATAACGATGATCAGAGTAACCAGCAACGCAATTGCCAGGATTACCAGCAGCACATGCCATTGCTTCCAAGTGGGTTTCGGCTTGCCAGGCGTGTTCATCTGTTCGCTCTTCATGCTGGGACGGGGCTGCCAGACTGAAGCACAGCCATATCTGTACATGTGCAGGGTTCGTGCACCGGGCGTGCATGGCTCCGGACGCGATACGCCGATGCGAGCAGCATCAGGTCGCTTCAATACCCTGCCTGGCAATCGACCGCTTTGCTGCGTACTCGGCGAACACCACACCGGATACCGCCAGCACGCCCCCTGCCAGCACCCAGCCACTGAGCGATTCGCCCAGCAGCAGCACGGCCAGTGCGGCGGTCACGATCGGCACCAGGTTGAAGAAGCCGGAAACACGCGCTGCGCCCAACCGTGACAATCCGGTCATCCAGGTCAGCGGGGCCAGGATCGACGCGCATACTGCCGCAAACCCGATGCAGCCGACCGCAGTGAGATTGTTCACCCCGGTACCGACCAGCAGCTGCACCGGCAACAGGATCAGTGACGCGGCCGTGGCCTGCAGGAACAACGATTCCAGCACCGACAGCGGAATCTTCCAGCGCTGCATCAGCACGTTGTAGGCGGCGAAGGCCAACGCACCGATCAGCATGATCGCATCACCACGGTTCAGGCCCTGGGCAGCCAGTCGCGCCAGGTCGCCCTGCGAGACCACCGCCACCACGCCGACAGTGGAAATCACCGCACCGGCAATGGAGGTACCGCGCACAGGATGCCCCATGAACACGCGCGACAACGCCAGTGCGATCAGTGGAATCAACGCCTGGATCACGCCCATGTTGGTGGCCGAGGTGAAGTGCGCCGCATAGTACGCAAGGCACTGGTACATCACCCCACCCAGGCACCCCAGCACCAGGAAGCGGCCAAGGTTGGCGCGCACGGTCTGCAGGTTGTTGCGCAGCCGCGGCAACGCGAAGGGCAACAGGACAATGGCCGCCACCAGCCAGCGGAAGAAGCCAATATCGATGGGACCGACCGAGCCCGAGGCCAGCTTGGTCACGATGGTGTTCGCGCCCCACAGCAGGCAGGCGAGTATCGGGAAGAGGTAGTTCAAGAGCGTGGGTGTACGTGGGAGAGTGGCAAGCGTACGCTTGGCGCATATCGAGGACATCCTGAAAATGCGTCACTCCGACCCCGGGTTGCGGCAACCCATGGAGCCGATTCCCACCTTCCGCCAGCTGCCTGGCCCGATCTACTTCCGGCAGGGTTCAATGGAGCCCACCGACTGGGGCACCCACAGCCATCCATGGGGCCAGTTCAACTTCGTCGCGCAGGGAGTGATGGAGATGAAGATCGACGGAGAGTGGATGGTGTCACCGCCCCACTACGCGATCTGGATCCCGCCGGGAATGCCCCACTATTCGCGCAACCGGTCGCGGCTGGCCTATCGCTCGGCCTACCTGTCGCCGGCGTTGTCACGCCGCCTGCCCGAGCGTTGCAGTGCATTGGAAGTCAGCCCGTTGCTGCGCGAGCTGCTGCACGAGCTGGCGCGGCAGGGCGTGACCGATCCCCGGACGCCGGCCCATCGCCGCATGGCCGCGGTGGTGATCGACCAGATCGTCAGCGCTGCGGTACTGCCCAGCTTCCTGCCGATCGCCAGCAGCGATGCGTTGAAGCAGGTGATGGCCTACGTGGAGAAACACTTGTCGGCATCCGAGTCGGTCGCCGAGATCGCGCAGCGGCATCACATGAGCGTGCGCAAGCTGGAACGCCTGGCGCGCAGTGAACTGGGCATGTCGCTCGGTGACTGGCGCGGGCGGGTAAAGTTCGTGCGCGCCACCGAGGCGCTGTGTACACGCCGGCCGATCAGCCGGATTGCCGAAGAGCTGGGCTACTCCGGCGTCAGCGCCTTCGCCGAGATGTTCAAGCGGCACGCGCAATGCACACCGGACCAGTACCGGAAGCTGCATCGGGCGGGGTGAGGGGCGCGTCAGGCGTTGTCGATTCCCCGCCCCGTCGTTCGTCGGAACAGAAGAAACAGGCCTTCCCGCCTGCAGGAGCGCCCCGATGTCCCCCATCCTCACCGCCTTCGCCACCTCCCCCGACCGCGGCCAGGGCCTGGCCCGTGACATGCGCGTGCGCTGGGCACTGGAGGAGCTGGGCGTGCCCTATGACGTGCAGCTGCTCACCTTCGCCGAAATGAAGCAACCCGCGCACCTGGCACGGAATCCCTTCGGACAGATTCCCACCTGGCAGGACGGCGACCAGGTCCTGTTCGAGTCCGGCGCAATCGTCCTGCACCTGGCCGAGCGGCACCCTGGCCTGCTGCCGCGCGATCCGGACGCGCGCATGCGCGCGATCATGTGGGTGTTCGCTGCGTTGAATACGGTGGAGCCGCCCATCGTCGAGCGTTCCATGGCGTGGGTGCTGGAGCGCGAGCAGCCCTGGTATGCACAGCGGTTGCTGATGCTCGACGAGCGCGTGCGGATGCGTCTCTCACAACTGTCCGCGTGGTTGGGCGCGGCGGCGTGGCTGGACGGCGATTTCAGCGTGGGCGACCTGCTGATGGTCTCGGTGCTGCTGCGCCTGAGGAGCAGTGGCCTGCTCGACGAGTACCCGCTGCTGGTTGCCTATGTGGCACGGGCGACGCAGCGTCCCGCCTATCAGCGCGCGTTCGCGGCGCAGCTGGCGGTATTCCAGAACGGGTAGTTCCACGCCACGCGTGGAAACACTCAGCGCAACCTGCGCCTGCAGGCGGCCTGCACCAGCATCAGCTGCGCCACCAGGATCAGCATCGCGCAGCCTGACAGCAGCCACGGGTCGATGTACCACTGCGCGTTGAAACTGAAATCACCGGCGGAAATGCGCTTCCAGCCGTTGAAGTGCTGCATCGCCGCGACCACGAACGCGAAGCCGCCACTGGCGAATGCAAGCCAGGGCACGACGATGCCGCCCGGCCGCGCGAACAATGTCAGCACGCCCAGCACACCGATCACCGTGCGTTGTACGCGGCAGTACGGGCAGACATAGGCCATCCCGCTCCACTCCACCGCCCAGGCCAACAGGCTGACCAGCACGGCCGCGCCTGCGGCGGTGTACAGGACTTTCGGCGTGATCGTCATGCCACCCTCGTGTGCCATCCCGTGCTCCTTGGTTGAAAGACCCGGGCAGCGTAGCAGTGCCGCAGCCTCATCCCTTCTTGATGACGGTCCGCTTGCCGATGGTGCTGGTCCTGCCGGCGGTCGGCCTGGCCAGGCCAGGAATCAGGAAATCGGTGGCCTTGTGGCCCATCGACACCTTGGACGCCAACCAGCGCGGCATGCGCCCGCGACCGGTCCAGGTCAGGCGCTTGTATTCCGGATCGCGATATTTGGGCGCGACTTTGCCGGATTTGCGGCGGGCGGGCTTGCGGGCGGACGCAGGTGTTTCCGAGGCTTCGTCACCGAAGAGTTCTTCGAGGGTGTAACCGGCCTCCGCCGCGGCGGCCTTCAACATCCGCCGCACCGCGCTGGCCGGGCGGCGGCTGGAAATGAGCTGTTTCCGCTGTTCAGCGGCAACCACCAAGGCGCCCAGCTCCCGAAGGCTGAGCGATTCAATATCGATCGTCATGGTGGAAAGGTCTCCTGCGGGCGGCCAGCTGTCAAGGCGCCTTGCCCGGTACGTAGACACGGGCTTCACTGCCGGTGGGCTCCGATCGGCTTCGCCAGCCATCTCCGAGGAACCCGACGTGAGCAACTCACCGCATTCGCTCGCCTACCTGCTTGCGCGCATCCTGCTGATGGCGCTGTTCCTGGTATCCGGCATCGGCAAGCTCGGCGACCTCAACGGTACCCAGGGCTACATGGAAGCCATGGGGGTACCCGGCATCCTGCTGTGGCCCACCATCGCCTTCGAGATCGGCAGCGGCCTGTGCATCCTGCTGGGCTTCCAGACCCGGCTGGTGTCGGTCGTGCTGGCAGGCTTCAGCCTGGTCACCGCCGTCATCTTCCACCACAACTTCGCCGATCAGACCCAGCAGATCATGTTCCTGAAGAACCTGGGGTTGGCCGGCGGGTTCCTGCTGCTGGCCTGCACCGGGGCCGGGCGGTACAGCATTGATGGCAGGGGACGGCGCGGATAGGCGCCGATCCGTGATCTGTACGCGCTAGCGGCGAAGGTCAGCCTCCGGCGCCAAGGTGTGGATCACTTTGCCCTGCGCATCGAGGAACTCGATCGCGCCGTAGCCTTCCGCAGTGACGGTCAGCCGCAGTCGGGTGCGGTCTGCCTTGTCGTTCAAGGCGATGGCAGGTGTGCCATCAGCACCGACCACCAGGCCGATGCGGGTCGGTGCCTGCACCCCGGGAATCAGCTTGTTGCCCAATGCAGGCTCGCGGATCAGTTTCGGCGCCTGGTTGATCGAAAAGCTCACCGCACCATCGGGTGATACCCGCCAGCCGATCGCATCCATTGCCGGATGGTCCAGCGCAAGCACCGCCATGCCGCCGTCGACATCGGCGGTGCCGAAGCCACCGCGCTCGCTGCCCTTGTCGTCGTACAGCACCATGCCGGCAACGTTGAAGGCGCGCTTGTACTGCAGGCCATCGATGATCGGTGCCGGTGTCTTGCCGGACAGCGTCATGCGGATAACGCCCGTGTCATCGACGATATCGATGCGGCGTGCGGTGATGCGCTCGTGATCCGGCGTCTCCACGCGTGTCTGCGGTGCTTTGTCGACAATCAGGCGCTGCAGTGTTTCAACCGATGGATGCTTGGGTGGATCAGAAGGCTCTGCCGCCGCAGGCAGCGCGGCGACGGCAGCCAAGGCAACGAACATACGGGCACTACGCTTCATGCGGCCTCCTGGTCGTGCGGAACGGCGGAAGCCGCATGATGCCACTTTTGCCGCGCCCCGCTCATCATGGAGGCGGACCTTTCGGCAGCTGGATCCCTTGCTCCAGAGCGAATGCACGTGACGCGTGCCAGTACGCCTCCGGCGGCCTCCGCAGCTCCGGCCGTGACCAGTAGTCATCGAGGTGCAGCGCGCCCATCACGCCGCACCATGCAGCGCTCGCATCGTGGACGCGCATGCGCCAACGATGATGCGGCGGAAAGTAGGCGTAGTGTTCGAGCGCCTGCTGCTGCGCCTGCTCTTCGGCAATGCCTGCCTGATGGATCAGCGTCCACGCATGCATATGGCGGGCGTGGGCAAGTGCACCGAGATACTCATCCTCATCCAGCAAGGGAACCGACTCACCGCGGGCCAGGCACAACGCATCCGACTCGGTGTCGTACTCCAGCGACGGCTGCGCCAGTTCCGGGTTCTGGTGCCAGTACCCTTCACCCAACACGTGCAGCATCGCCCAATGCCAGGGCTCGTCGTGGAAGATCAATGCGTGCTCGTACTCGCAGCCGGGGGCCTGGTCGGGATAGCGTTGGCGTGCGTGTTCGATTGCCAGTTCTTCGGCAATCTGACCGTAGTGCATCAGGCACCAGGCAAACAGATGCCGGCTGTCTTCGATCTCGGTGGTGAAGTCTTCCACCTCTGCGTTGGTGTCAGGCATGTTCGATCCTTGTCTGCGGATCAGCTATAGCCGGAGCGGCAGAATGCGCAGGGAGGCAACATTCCGCAGTCGGTGGTGCGAGGTCGATTGGTGGCCCACCAGCAACCGCAATATCAAAGTAAACCATTGATTATATTCCTATTTAATCTACTTCAATCCACTTTAGACTCACTAATCGACTCACTTCCCGAGCCTCTAGGCTGAGGGATCCAGTTCTGGCATCTAGTCGGTTCGACTATCGTAATCCGCTCTCCCAGACACTTCGCTTGCAATCAATCCGCGGACATGGCTCATCCCCAAGCCCTGGCCACTAAGAAGTCACCGCCAAACTGTCAAACTCACAGGCGGTCGCATCCCGCGGCTCTACATCAGGAATTGGCAATGTTAAGGAAGCTTGTACTCGCCGCATCGGTTGCGACTTCAGTCGTGTCAGCTGCACAAGCGCAGAATACAGAGAATGAGTGGATCACCGTCATGGAAGAGCATTTCGATGACCCTAGTCTCAGCTACTGGATCCCGTGGGCAGGGGATGTGACCGACAAGTCCGGGAAAGTGTCGTACACCTACAAGCCTGGAAATGCGTTCGTGGCCCAAGGAGACGCTGTCTTCCGCGGTGATGTCCAAGACACCTTCCCGTTCTATCAGACAGGTGGCATCTACTACCCTAGGTACTTCACCTATGGTCGCTACTCTGCCCGTGTGAAAATGACTAACACGCCAGGCGTCATTCCCGCATTCTGGCTGGTGTCATACGGGCCTGCATGCGGTGAGATAGATATCTTTGAGGCCACTGGGCTGCAGAAGTCCGACCCACGCACGATCAATGTGCAACATTACTGGTTTACGAACCCTGCCGATTGCTCCACCGCAGTGGCTGATGCAACGCTTTCAGCCTACACCAAGCTTGGATCTGTCGACTATTCCAGCAACTATCATGTGTTCTCGGCAGAGTGGAGCCCCATCCACATCGCATACTCTGTGGATGGAGTGGAGTTCTATCGAACAACACTGAATATTCCGAGCGTTCCAATGCTCGTGAATCTGAATACTAATCTTGCACCTCCGACTACAACACCTGGAGGCATCAACAATCGGATGACATCCAACACCGTTCTGCCTGCAGATTTTCATGTCGATTGGGTCAAGGTGGAGCAGTTGGCACCACGAACATGTCCTGCGCGAGGCGATCATGCAGGAAGTCTCCGCCGCGCCAATGGCAGTTGCGCTGCAGTGCGCTCTGTGGACTACAACGGTGATGGTGGCGGCGACGTCATCCTGTACAACCCATCCTCTGGCAGCGCGTCGGTGGCGACCGGACAGCTGGCCCCCCATGCGGGCCTGGTGACCCATTCCCTGACGGATGCCCCCTCGGCACCATGGGCAACCTCGGCCAAACTGGTCAGTGGCGACTTCGACGCCGATGGCTTCTCCGATCTGCTGGTGCACGGCGGCGACGGTAGCGTACGGCTCCACTATGGACGTCCTGACGCTCGATTCACCGAACATCTTCCATCACGCACTGCATGGAATGTGGGCAGTCAATTGATGGCAGGAGATTTCAACGGTGATGGACGGAGCGACGTACTCATCCTGCAGGACAGCGGCGCTCTCGAGATCCGCTACGGAGGCAGTGATCGCGGATTGCGCTTCGCCCCACAATCGCAACGGCAGGTCGCCCTGGGCAGCCGCCCGCATGTTGGCGACTTCAATGGCGACGGCCTTGATGACCTGTTGCTGTATGGACCCAACGGCGAGGTCGACCTCTTCTACGGACAGGCCACCGACGGACTGCGCGCAGAACCCGGTCAGCATGATCAATGGCGGGCTGGCCATACATTGAAGATTGCGGATTTCAACGGCGATGGATACAGCGATGTGCTGATTTATGCCGCCGACGGGGCCACTGAGATCCGCTATGGGCAGATGAACGGCGGTTTGCGCTTTGCACCGAGCACGGCCGACCTATGGTCCACCGGGCACACGCTGTTGACGGGTGATTTCAATGGCGACGGCAGAGACGACGTTGTGATCTATGCAGCGAACGGACACTCCGAAATCCGCTACGGCCAAGCCAGTGATGGTCTTCGGTTCTCCGCGCAGAGCGTCTCCAGCTGGAGCCCTGGGCATCACTTATTGACTAACGACTTCGATGGCGACGGGCGCACCGACATACTCATCCAGTCGGCGAATGATGATGTGGAAATCCGGTACGGGCAGGCAACGGATGGCCTGCTGTTCTCACCAGCTTCCGCAACCCGCTACAACCCCGGCTGGCGCTTGCATACAGGGACCCGCTGAACCAAGCGCCCCGGTTGCGAGGAATCGCGACCGGGGCCTCCAAGAGTGGAATGGGATCGTTCGATGAACACGATAGGCTCCTAGTCAGTATGGAGTCGGCATTGCGCCGACATAGAAGAGAGGCTGTAGCCTCTCCCTATCGTGTTATGGGTTTGAAATCAGGTTGAGTGATCTTCGGGGTTCCGGCTTGGCTTTCACTGTGGCAGGGTGCAGCTAGGCGCGTAGGAGCAGATCCATATGGGCACCCCAGAAACCGACGTCTCCCTGCTGAACGAGATCAAGGCACTTCGACAGCAAATAGCGGTGCTATGCGTCGATCTGTCCGGCAAGGACTGGCTTACAGCAGACGAGGCCGCCCACTACTGCGGCGTGTCTGTTAGCCAGTTCAATGCCCGCGCCCACGAATACGATCTTGATCCGCGCAAGTTCATGGGGAAGAAGCTCTATGCGAAGGCGGCTCTCTACCAGGCAATCTACGGCGCGAAGGCTTGGACGCGTCCACCCGCAACTTCCGCACCAACCCTAGCTGCGACCTCCCCTGAGATGAAGGAGGCGCTTGCCCGGCTACGGCGCTATGACGAGCGCAAGGGGAAACGCTAGTGCAACCTCCCGGCAAGCTGATGACCGCTGCAGAAGCGGCTGAGCAGAGCGCGTGCTCTGCCAAGACGATACGCAGAGCCATTGATGGCGGGCAACTCGCCGCTGTGAGACTCGGGCAAAGCGCCAAGTCGGATCGCATCCATAGAAAAGACTTGGAGGCTTGGTGGAACCAATGCCGCCTGCGACCTGTAGCAGCTCCCAGAATATCTGTACGCGACATTCCCCCGCCGCCACTCGATACGGCAGAGGCAAGAATCGAGAAAAGGCTGGGAATCAGTGCCAAGGGCAAGACGGCCCCCCGCCGACGCTAAGCAAAGAGGGGCTGCAGCGCCAGCAAGGTCCGGCAATCGCCCCCCCCCGCCTGAACGGGGGATCAGATTCGAGCTCGGGGCAATAGGTCTCTACCTGCCCTGACCCACGCCTTCATGGGATCCCTCGCCCTGAGCTTGGTCTCCTTCGGCGGCAGGCGCGGCTGCTCGGTGACTATTCCTAAGAGACGATGGTCAACACCAGCGCCACGATCAGCGCTGAAGTCAACAGGAACGACGCTAGTACGAAGCCAAATGCCCGTAGATGCCCCCCTTCATTCAGCGCGACGAAAGTCTTCGTCCGAGCCCACAAGTACCAGGCTACGGCTGCAAGACCGATCAACGGCCCCAGCGGTTTCAAAGGCCCCGTCCCCGTCGAGGTCACTGCCTGCGAAATTGCGAGCAAGATCACGAAGGGACAGGCGATAAAAGCCTGGATGGAAAAAGGTTCCCTCAGGGTCTCTCGATTCACCGGGAGGCACTGCCTCCGAAGGGTGCTCAGCGCCGCACCAAGCGCATAAATGCAGAAGATGGCGGACCTGGTCAGCAGTAGCCCCTCCTCGCTGCCAAAGAGCAGCTTGCCGACAGGGCCGGAGACCGCCAGCGGAGCCATCCGCATTGCCATCTCGATGGCATGGGCTATCGCCACAGACAGGATCAGCATGAGAACCGGACTGATCGCATCCGCAAAGCGCTGCTCCTGATCCTTCGCGAACTCCCGGCGGGTGTACTGAGCAACCTCACCTGGTCGAACCAGCACGCGCCAAAGCGTTCGCGGATAGAACACTAGCCAACCTACAAGCTCGTACAGAAATTCCTCAAGCGATCGAAGAAGTCGTATCAAGTCCATTGGATCGAGTAGGCCGCCGGTGGTATGCCCGAGGTTACAGGTGAAGCGGGCACAGCAGATCAAAGGGGGGCATCTCACTTGGCTTATCGGGAGAGCGGCTCCCTCCCCGCCCTTGCTCATGCTTTCATCGGGCCCTTCGCCATGGGCTTAGCGACCGGCGGCCTGCGCGGCTCCAGCGCCTCCTTGATCCGCGCCAGTTCCACAGCTCCGGCCTCGGCTAGGCGCCGGGCCTGTTGCTGCTGCTCGCGGGTCGGCGGCAGGCCGGGCAGTGGCGGCAGAGGCTGGATCGGGGTGCCGTCGGTCAGCCGGGCGACCGCCTGGCGCAGTGGCAGATCGGGGTAGAGCCTGGCCGCGCACCAGCGCTCAGCGTAGCGCATGCCCTGCCTGATGCTGGCCGCGAGCACATCCTTGGTCTGCCACATCTTCCGGGCGTCCAGGTGTACTCGAACGCCCTGCTCCCTCGCTGGGGAAACGCTGGCGATCTGCCGGCCGCTCCACCACAGCACCCGGCTGTCCCCCATCTGGACCCAGCCAGAGGGGATCGGGGTGGTGCTGAAGCCTTGGTAGCCGTGCGAGGGGAGCATGGCAGAGAGGATAGGACTGGGCGTCGCAAATCCTGCGAACGCACCAGCGACCTACCTGAACCGTTCTGCATTGGTAGATTCGCGATGCATCCGGATTGGCTGCCAGGGCGTATCTGGGGTGTCTGCGCACCGCAGGCAACCTATCAAGGAACGCACAGTGAACGCTCTTAAGCGCATTGCCGCCGCAGTGAGTCTCGCCGTACTCGTTTCAGCAGCTTCGTCCAGCTTCGCCGCCAGCCCAGTCATGGTCGGTGGGGCAGAGATGTATCCGACCAAGACGATCGTCGAGAACGCCATCAACTCCAAGGACCACACCACATTGGTCGCAGCGGTCAAGGCAGCAGGCCTGGTCGACACCCTCAATGGGGCCGGTCCCTTCACCGTTTTCGCCCCCACCAACGCAGCCTTCGATAAGCTGCCGGCGGGTACTGTGGATACCCTAGTAAAGCCTGAGAACAAGGCTCAGCTGACCAAGATCCTGACCTACCATGTAGTTCCTGGCAACTACAGCTCCGTCCAGCTTATGGCGGACGCCAAGAAGCATGGCGGAAAGGCCACCCTGAAGACGGTTCAGGGCGAACCGCTCACCGTAGCGCTTCGTGATGGGAAGCTCTGGGTGGTCGACGCCAAGGGAGGCAAGGCTGGGATCAGCATTGCCGACGTTGGCCAATCGAATGGCGTCATCCATGTGATCGACACCGTCTTGATGCCGAAGTGACCCAGCGCGGGCCGTAGGCACCTCAAGGGTGCCTACGCTTGAGAGGCCGGCGAGAGATCTGGCATAAACAATCTCTCAAATCCAATTTCTTAACCGTTCATGCTGTATGGTTGACGCATCAGGCTCCTCTCAGGCGCGAAATTCTTCGCCCCCGTGTCTAGCCCCTTACAGGCACGACACATGACACCCTCAACTGCTTTCCGGGTCCTTCGGATCCGCCCTGTGCTGCGCCTCAACGGAATGATCGAGCGAGTAGAGACTCTGCAGGTTAAGTGCGGCGCATGTGGGGACGAATCGCGACGGTCGCGAGGGTATGGGCTTGCCGATGTAGAGGGGGGTGTAAAGCTCACCTGTCCAGGCTGCGGGGTGACGGGAATACTGACCGGCGACCAAGCTTGGATTCTCTGGGCCGAGCAGATGAGGCAGGACAGAATCTTGGCGCTAGCAGGGGTGGAGCCGGACGACCTAAATCGGCCCTAGGTCCTGAATCACCGCCTGCCCTTCACGGAGCACGGCGGCCAGAAGGCGCCCACCCGCCACCTGCCTCCCTACCTGTTTGTTGAGCCAGGTCGCTTGGATCCTGCCGGCCGCGAGGACGTCGGCTGGAGCGAAGCTATCCGGCCTGCCCGCCAGCGGATCGCCAGGAGAAGCTAAGCCACCGTCCAACGGGTGCACTACGGTGGCTCTGGAGCTATCGCTCTTTGCGTAAGCGGTGGCCACCATTCGACCGCTCTGGGGCGACCAGCCGCCCAGCACAAATTCAGCACCAAGCTTCTCGATTGGCAAGCGCGCCTCGGCTGCCGCTCTTATGTAGTTTGGCCACAGCTGGTCCACTACCAGACCCAACTCAGCGGACAGCCGTTCCATAGTGAAGTCGGCGCGGAAGCTCGCCTGCAGCGCCAGCTCGTAGATCCTAAGGAAGAACTGAGTGGAGCCACGAGTAGCCAGCACAAGGTTGTGCTGAGGAATCAGTAGCAGCTTTGCTCCGGAGGAATGGACCCCGGTTCTCGCGTCCTCAGCAAGGGTATCAACCGCAACAAGGAGCTGGTCAGGGCGCAGCAGAACATTGAGGATGCTCATAGCGGGCTCTTCTAGGCGTCCGCAGAATATCGCCTTCCCCGCCCCTGCCTGTCGAGACCACCATGACGACCGAAATCACGGAAATCCTTGATCGCCTCCAAGCCTGCGAGGCCGGTCTCGAGATGCATCGCGGCTACCTCAAGGCGATGGAGTATGCGGTGCGGCTTTCCGTGCTGACCCATCCTGCTCAGGATCAACTTTCTGAGGCATGGCTTCAACTACTACCCGGCATCGTCGCGAAGCACAAAGAGGACGCGAGCGATCTGTTCGCTGCGGCCTTCCAACAGGCATTGACCGTACTCACCGAACAAATCGGGGATAAGCATCAGGGAGATCAGGCAGCCAGGGCGTAAGGCCCAACTAAGGCAGCTAGGAGACCCATGGCCGTCGGGTTGGCGTACTCGGCATCTCCGCGCTGATTGAATCGGGTCCAGTCGGCGTGGGCCATGCGCTTCAGCTCTCCCGGTTCTACCGGAAGCCACTTCATTGGCCAGAAGGGCAGGCGGCGCTGACCAACGCTGCCCCGCTGTAACTCCACGATGCCGTTATGGCTGCTGGCGCCAAGCACGCGGGAATAAGCCACAGACAATCCGTCCTCCGGCCCCTCCATGTATTGGAGGAAGCGTTCGCCATCGAAGAGAAGCACCCCCGTAACTCCAGCGTTACGGTTGAACCGGGCCGCGTCGTCCACAATCAGATCAAGCTTTCCGTTGACCAGACCCAGCCTATCGCCGGAGATTTCCTCGCCGGCACCGCTCACGTATACAACGGCCCTGATGGGCATGGCGCCACTCCTTGATGAGAAGCAACCTTAGCAGCCGGTGCCAAACGAGAGAGTGAGGAATCAACGCTTTGTGATGAATCGTTCATGGCGATCTCACAGTGAACAGGGAAAATCCTCACTTCGCCCATGCGGTAGACCGCGCAGCATGTTAGCTACTTTCGGGGTTGCGGCAATGCCTGATACAGGACTGTTCTACGTAGTTGATGTTGAGTCGGTGCTCGATGAACAGGGAAGAATCGCCTACGTCTCGAGCTTAGCGGTACGTTGCGCCCGCTGCAGTACGATTACTAGCTCTACAAGAGCCGAACTGGAAGCGTTGCCTGGTGGCACTGTGCTCATTTGCGGAAAGTGCGGGGCCAGGCAGATGGTCAGCAACGCCCGTTTGGTGGAGTGTGAGCACATTCTGGGCGATGGTCGTTCAGCACCAAGCGTAGACTAAGCAGAGCCAAAGCTGCATTGCCGTTGAAATCGTTTCGAAAAACGATGAGCAATGCTAGGCGAATGTCCGTTCAGTCAGAAGATGCCTGCTGCTTGGATGAAGCTTGCCTCGCATAGCGAAGGACCGTTTCTTCGTCTTGAAGGGCGATTTTTATTGAAGAAAGCCATCTCCCCGCTGCACCACGATTCTCAATCAAAATTGCAAGGTCATCACAAAGGCAATTGGCACATAGATAACCACCAGGACTTGGCCTCCGGCACCTCTTACACGGCAGCAAAGTAGTCTCTGACGGGCTACGGAGCTGATAGGCAATCCGCACCATCAAAGCCTCTGCATCCGTGCTCCTATCTCTCAACCTATCCACGGATCACCGCTCCTTCCACAGAAAAGGGGCAGCGCAAGCCTGCGCCACCCTCTCTCAACTACTCGCAGTCGATCTTACTTATTCGACTTATGAGCCCCGCCTTCATTGGCGTTGCGCTCTTTGGACTCCTTGTCCTGGCGTTCCTGCTCCTGTTGCTGTTGATGTTGCTTCTGCTTCCCTGCATCCGGCTCCGCCACAGCCGGCTTGTTGGTATTGGATGCATCACGCTTGAAGTCATTCATAACATTGCTCCATCGCGGTGGACTCACCGCATCAGAAGCATGCACGTCCCCCTGTTAGCTGCAGGTCGCTTTGCAAGAGAAGACTGAATCGGGCACATGAATGAGCCCATTCGACCAACAGGCGTACAGTCACCTCGGTACATTCGAGGAAAATGCCATGAACAGGGATAGGAGTTATGTTGATGTGGAACAAGAAATTATCCACTGGCGCGCTAAGTTCGGGACTGGCGAATTCCCAGGCGCCAGTTTCGGGCTAGATATCCAGCCGATCATCAAGATTGCATGTGATATCTACATAAGAGATCCCCACGGAAGCCGCGAAGCTTGGGCTGACGACTTGATTCAAAGGCTAGAGATGCGTTCTGGCCGTACAGGCAATGAGGCCGCTGCAAGACGCCTTGGGTCTCGATGCTGGGACCATCTCCTCTCCTGATGCCCCCTATTTTGCTGACAACCAACTTCTCAAGCAGTCGCGCTGCACGGCCATCTAGATAGCCACACACCCAACCACCTGCAGACAAATGGAACGAAGATGGACGGCGCATCTATACGCCATCCATTCCAGCTTCACACCAGTCGTTCTCACTTACCCTTGCAAGACTTCAGCACTCCAAACTTGCTCCACTAGATTCGCGCGCGACTCTCACTGAACATCTTGAGCTGGATTCGCTGCTCGCAGGAACGCAGCCTCCATGGAACGATCACTTCTGCGTCGAGCATGTACCCGTATCGCTTGAAGCCTTTCACTCCGATACTTGACCCGTATCCATATCGCTCGCAGCCCTTCAAGTTGGTGCTGGATGCGTACCTGTAGCCCTCGACGTTGTTCATACATAAATCACTCCATCGCGATGAATTCACCGCAAGACGATGGTGCGCGCTGTCTCGTTACTACACTGCGATACGACACGAAAATAATGAACGGGAGGCGCAGCAAGCCACCAGCAGTAGCTGGCCTGCCGGGTCAGCCGGGCGGTCTACACGCCGAGGAACAACCGAGAGGATCTGCTGAAGGTCGCTTGGCAACTATGGTTGGGCTTCCCGTATCGAGCAGCAGCTCCGCCTTCTCCGGCCAGGCTGCCCTCCGGCCAAGTGTGGTCGATTCCTCCTGCCGCGTGCGCTCGCACTGCTCACAGATCAGATTGGGGCGCCGAACTAGGTCGATGCCTCCACTTCCGCCCAGCGCACGTCGCTGCTTGGCAAGTGCAGCAGAACCCCACTGCACAGCTAGCAAGGCAGACAGAGGACGCGAACCAATCTGAAACACAATGCGAACGCATCCCCAAAGCATGACGAACGCATTGGAAGTCAGTCGAGCAGTTGCTCGAGGCGGCTGCCCCAAACAGAGGGCGTTCGCCCTAACGTCACAGGCGACGTCACTGTGACGTAACGGTGCAGAAGGGTTCGAGAACCACTCTTCAGCTGCTCCGTATGCGCAATCGTCCTCGGGTCTTACGACGCTGGCAAGCTCGCTGACCGTATCGGTTAGTCTCTCGCCACTTCAATACCTCCCCGGCTACCCAAGTGGCTGGGCGCATGGTCAGACGGATCGGAAAGTCTGGGCGACACGCCACCGTCTCCAGAACGGATCGAGGTGTCCGCCCCAGCAGCTCTCCTACGGCGGCTACATTTATCGCCTTGAGTTCAAATGGCACTACGCTGTCGTGCTCGTTCATGACCGCGCCCTTTGATGAGGTGGCGCCTCTCAGCCTAGCTCCGGATGTTGCCCCTGTCGCTCACCGAGGAATAGGACTCGAACACCCCTGTCCTGCATTGGTTTCGGAGCCTCTGGCGTAATTTTAGGCGCCAGATTCTTCTGCGCGCAGGGCACAATGGGCAATGTAGCGATGGAAATCGTCCTCGGCCAGGACGAGCGGCTCGGCCCGCACAGGCTGAAACACCGAAGCATGACCGGCACGAAGGGCGACAAGAGGCAAGCCTGTGGTCACAAAAATGACGTGGTGATGCACGTCTATGACCATTCTCTCCTCGTTGTTCGCGAGTCAGGGACGATCGACATGACTGACCCGAGGCGTATTCAAATCCTTGACCAGTTGGCCACCCAGTTACCGCTAGCCGTATGCAGCATTACCCGCAGCGGAACTGATAAGGTCATGGACCTGCAACGCGATGCTCTGCACTTTGGCACCGCGAGAGATCTGCTGAATCACGTCTTTGCGGTTCAAGCTGTCATCCAAGAGGTAGTCTGCCGCCTCACGCGTCTCGCGCATGGTTCGCATAGCCATGACTAGTTGAGCCTTACTGTTACCCATAGACGTCAAGCGCGGATGAATGCTTGCAGTCCGCCACTCTTGAATACGACGCAGCATTTCCCGATGCCCGATGTGCCTCGCGGAACTATCACCACGATCAGAAACCGGCAATTGCTCTACAAACGGCAGAAGGGCGTGATAGGCACCGTAATATGCTCGGCTTGCAGCTGCCCGCAATGTCGTCTCGTCCATGTCCGGGCCGCAATTCGCTTTAGCGAACCGCTGCAAATCCATTGCATTAATTGGCATGAGATTCCTTCACTTGTACCCCAATAGCCGCGAAGGCAACATCCTCCACGTCCACCAAATCAGGACTCCGCTCTGCCATGAATCCGTGCAAGTCCCATTCCGCCTCTGCGGCGTCTTCAGACGTCTGATCCACGTAGAAATTGACCAACAATCCGACATGACCATCGTCATGGGGGATCGCAGTGCTACGGACGGCCTTTACACCTGTGCTTCTGGATCTGAAAAACTGGATGGCATCTCCAACGCGATCCGCAACCCAAGCATCCTCAACACCAATAGCAGACAAGGCCCTGGCATCCGTCAGCAACTCCCTGAGAGTGATGGAAGACGGCAACCGATCATCCCCCTCCTGCTCAGAGGCAACGAAGCTAATATCCTCGAAAATTTTGTTCTCGAGTTCGTAGCCAGTCTGCACCAACTGCTGCCGTATCATGGTGGACTCAACAGCCCATCCGCAAAATCCGAGAACTTTAGCCACGCGCTCACGAGCTTGGGGAGCAAGCTCGGACAGAGTTAAAAACTCTCTGTAAACAGCGCCTGCTTTGGCTGAATAGCCAGCCGAAGCCAAGAGCATAAGGTAGCGGAAGACGCGCTCCACAGAGTTACCTGTCGCGCTGAAGACGCCACGGTACAGCCGGTCAGCCTCGTCTACGTCGCCCTCGATGCACGCCAGCATTGCCCGCAGTTCAACTGACCCCATCGGGTCAGCGTTGGCAAGCTTGGTAGCTTCAAAGCGGAGCTGTCTCAATTCAAATTCGCTCGGCGCGATAGCAATCGCGTCCGTGATCCGCTTCTTGAGCGGCTCAAAATTGGTGGCCGGCGCAGCCTGCGTCACACCGCAACTCCCTTTCCGTTTGAGGAGCCAATTACTGTCAGCCCTTGCCCAGGCTGGGCTCAGCGAGCCGCCTATTATAGCTAAGTCTCGACCATGCCCGTGAAGGGCCTTTCTCGTCCTGCAGTGGTTGCAATCTTGCACACCAAAGGAGCCTGCTGCAATGGCGCCGGCACTGAACATTGGTCAATCTCAAACCTCCCTCAGAACTTGCCGCCATCCAAACGATGGAAACCGAACTCACTTCAGTTCCGGAGGCATTCCCGGAGGAGGACCTAGAAATTTGCAAGCCATTGATTTCAATGCCTTAATTAGCAGGAATCGAACCCGTAATCACCGACTTAGAAGGCCGGCACCCAATTTCGCCATTAAGCGGCTAGCGGGCTCCACACGTAGGGACTACCCTGCAAGGCTTCTCAGCAGCCGGTTGAAGCAGCTGTAACCGAGCCATCTGCAGCGCAGCCTGCCCGAGCCCCGCGCACCGGCGTGAGAAATGCCCCAATGCGGGTGCTGATACGCTGCCCCTGAACGCCAAGGATCCGGCCATGCTTAGAGTGCCGTTCGCTGCCGTAGCCGTCCTCGTCCTCCTTGGGGGCTGCGCCAAACAGCCGGAGACTTGGACGGCCTTTGTCTACCCACCTGGAAGGTCCTTGGCGGCGGAAGACGCATCGAGGGCGATCTACGGCTACTACGAGTCATTCGAACAGTGCCAAAGCGCCTCAATTGGCGCGCTGAGGCAACTGGCATCCGAGAACCAATCGGAAGACTTCGGGAGCTATGAGTGCGGCGTTGGCTGCCGGTACGAGAAGGAGTGGGACATGTACGTCTGCAAGGAGACCCGGAAGTAGGGCTAGTGCAGTGGGAAGATATCCTGGACCGAATGGAACATGTCCACCCCGGCGATCCACCGTCCATTGCTGAAGTAGCTGACCAGCCCGCATTGGCAGTTGCCACCCCTCAGGACGGGGCATCGCCCGTCGTGCAGGTCATACGCCCTCCAAGGGGCGCCAATTGCAGCGGCAGCCACTTGCATCCGGCCCTCGAAATCCTCAGGCAGGCATTGCCGCTCGGCAGCGAAGACCTCGTAGGTCACACCATCCCAGGACTCTTGGGAGCTATCCGCTTCTAAAGTAGAGATTGCCTCTCGGTCATCAGCCACGAGCGCCCTCCGGCTCATTGTCAGCTGTCATAGGTACAAGTTGCACCGTTATGGCTCGGACCGGCTCCGAATCAGGGTCTACCCCAACTGACTGGACCGGCTTGCCGTAGCCCCGATCCAGTAGCGCCTCGCTGGCCGCTTTTGCGAGGGCAGCGTTGTCGCCCCGCATGATCGCCACCAGCTTCTCAATTGCCTCGCGGCCGTACTCTCGCGCCAACTGCCGAACCTCGAAATCCACTTTGGGCCGGCCACTCGGGTTGCCCGATTGTCCTGGCTTGAACGCCATAGTCTTCACCCATTGTTTTCAGTTGTTACCAATGTGAACCCATGCTTTCGGAAACGCTTGTCCGCTGCTTCTAGGCCGACCTCCTCGACGTGCCGCTGGAGGAACTTGGCGGCCATCTCGGTGACGTCCAAACCACCTAGGTAGACACGTTGACCCGCGTTGGATCGAAGCATCACTGCAGCGATGCCCTTCACCACTGCTGGTGACAGAGAAGGCGCCATTGCCCGTCTCCTTGGTTAGATTGCTTGGGTGTACATTTCGGGGTCGCCTCCGAACCGGCCGAGCAACTGGCTCCAGTTCGATGCGGTCTGCCAGCCACCGGCTGCGCCACCACCGCGAGTCAGGCCCATGCTCGGCGCCACTGAGCCGTAGCCGACATTGCTGCCGCCCATTGAGCCGCCGCCGCTGCCACCTCCGCCGATGAACCCGCCCACGTTGTTGCCCAGGTCAAGGTTCGATCCGGCAGGAGCGGCTACCTGCTGGCCCCACACGCTCTGCGGGTTCCACTGGCCGACGCTTGCCATGCCATTGCCAAACTGGGTGTTGCCGAAGCTACCCATGGATCCCGGTCCGCCTGTGTAGCCGTACCAGTTGCCGCCCGGGCGCTGGGCGCCTAGGCCGAGGTTCTGCGTTAGCTGGGTGGGGGTAGGTGCGGTGTATGCCCTGCTGGCCCCAGGGGCTCCGGGGATACCGACCTGCTCCATAACCGGCTTTCCGATACCGTAATCAGCCCCTCTGTTGACCCAGCCGGACAAGCCCCTGTCGACGGCCTGAGATACCAGAGGGCCAAATAGAAGACCGCTACCAAATTTCGCGACAGTGGCAAGAGCTGCCCGACCGCCATTGCCCATGTAGTTGCCACGGGTGTCGAACACTCGCCCGGGTACTACACCGTTCGCGATGCGATTACGCGCTCCCATGAAGAAGGCTGGGACTTTTGAATCTGCCATTGCGTTGCTCCTTGGGCACCTGAGTGCCCATTCATTTTGTTGAGTGTTTGCGTGGTGCAGGCGGGTGTATGCTGCCGCCACACGTATCCGATGGACGGGAAATGGACGCTTGGAAGAAGACCAGCTATCCCCTGCCGCCGCTGCTGGAAAGCAGCCGCCTGTCCGATGGACGGAAGGGCGGCCTGTACGGCCTTGCCTTTGCAAGCTTGCTGATCGCAGTACCCGTTCTACTGGCGGGCTTGGTAGTGCTCGCCTTTACGGGCTTCGCTGTCGCCTCGTAGCCTCAAGCCGATCTGCAAACGCATCCAGATCCGGATTGTCTTCACGCTCTGCAATCTCCCGCAGCAGGCGCGCTTGCGGTATCAGCTCACCGATTGGCTTCTCGCCGTTCTGCGCAACCCAGCGCACGAAGCCTGGGCTGGTCATAAGGCGGGCCAATCCATTCAAGCCACCAGCCAGCGCCATCGAGCCAGAGACAATCCCTGCGGCCAGCAGCGGGCTACCCGCCACCAATGCGCTACCGGCACTGCTCGCAGTGCCAGCCGACTGAGTTATCAGGGAGATCAGGCGAGCGGATCCTGAGGGATTGCGGAACACCGAACTTCCCTGCCGAATTCGATCCGTCATCCTGGCGATCCTGTCCATGTCCTGCCGAAAACCGAGGCCATGACGGTCAAACAACACCCGCTTCGCCTCAGGGCTCATGTTCGCCCAGTTGGTGAGGAACGTCTCCATACTGAAGACATCGCTGTCCGCGTTCTGCTGACTGCCAGTTGCGCGGCCCATGCGGCGGATGAAAGACGCCGATACTTCACGCTGAGCATCCTTCGGCAACGACTGCATCACCGCTCGCAACGTGGTCGCACCCTCTCGGGTGTTGCCAAACGCCGCCTTGTAAACAGCCTCCGGTCCGCCGCTCTTATCCACAACATGCGCCACGGCGTCGATTCGATTGCTACGCGCCGCGTAATAGGCATTGGCCCGACTCCAAGCCTGCCGCGCCTCGGGTGTCGTGGCGGCGGCCTCCATATCCTTCGTAAGTGCCCCATAGAGCGTCTTCCACTTGTCCCTGGGAACACTGTCAGCCAGAGAGTAGTTATCAAGCTCTCGCCCAACCAGCGTACGGAGCTTGGTAAGCGCCTGATACGGCAGTTGGTTGTCGGCCATTCCAGATACGGCAGTTACAACCTGTTCGTCGATCTGCTGAGGCGTTAGAACGGGAAGCGAGCCACGCATCCCCAGTGACTGAAGGCGCGCGTTCTCCGCAGCTGCCCGCTGCGCCTGCCCCTCAAGCTGCTGTTTCAGCTGCTCTGCTTGCCGCTGTACATCCGGGCGCTGCAGTGCTGCCTCCATTCCGCCAATATCCTCGTCCAATGCACCGCCGATCCCTCGAATGCGGGCGTTCTGGAATAGGCGCGCAACGTTGGGGGCTCCTTCAATGGACGCGTTCAGATCCGCAAGCGCCCTCTGTGTGTTCTCCACAGGCACCCGTGCATCCGGCGCAATTTGCTTCGAGACTCGACCGTAAAGTTCTTCCGCCCTTTGGGCTGTCTTGGGCACGAAGGCAGCAGCGCTCTTGCCCTCAATTCCTTCCAGGATGGCACGTCCCGCCTGCTCTGGACTCATGGCTCGGCCACGTGGGGAGAGGTCCGCTGCGTACTGACCAATCGCCGCGTTAGCATTGTCCGACTGATTGCGCGCAAGACGCGCAATCGGACCAGAGCCACCGGCAACGTTGCCCAACATGGTCTCTGTAGCTTGCGCGAACCGCCCGCCCGTGGCCTGGCCCACGCTTGGTGAAGCGCCTGCGGCCGCGAAATCAGAAATGGCCCGTTCCACGTCCTGGGCGGCCACGCGGTCACCCGAAGCATTGCGGCCTCTCAGTGCTGCACGGGTAGCATCCGCGACAGCCTGAGGAACGAAGCCGCTACGCATGCCAGGAAGCGCCGAAGCAACACCCGGGGCAAAGCCACCAGCCAGCCCAGCGGCTACCTGTGCACCAGTACCACCACCCGCCTCACGAACGGCTGAGCTTGCGCCTGTGCCTGCCACAGTGGCAGCGGTCTGCAGGACAGGATTTGCAGCAAAGAACTCGCCGGCAGTCTGAGCAAGCCCTCTGCCGCCGCTAGCCGCTGAACCCGCGCCCAAGGTGAGTGCGGTGCCAGTCAGCCCTTCGCCGATGTCTGAAACAATGCGCTGCGCCTTCGTCTGGGGCCGCTGCATGCCCAACTCATCCGCAATCTGCTCGCCGACCTGACGATACGGGGCAGTCGGAACGAAGCTGTCCCGCCCCGTAGCGATGTCCTCTTCCGTAGGTTCGTGGAGGCGGCGCCGAATCGGATCCACGACATAGTGATTGAAAGCGTCACCGCCAACAGCACCGAGAAGGCCGCCCGCGCCTTGAAGGACTTGGCGCCCGCCGTACAGGCCTAGCCACCGACCTAGGGCGTTGCCTGGCAACTCGGCGGTGCTATCCCAGCTGGACGCTACCTCGCTGAAATCGGGTTTGGCGGCCTGTACGGCAGGGAGCGTCACGATCTCATCGGGCTGGTCGAACTGGTCAAAGACGTTCTGCCCGGTCGAAGAAGCACCCGATGGGGCATCAAACTGATCAAATGGATTTCTTTCCATTGGCTACCTCAGGTAGTCATCTGCGCTAACGCCGTACTTCTGCTCAAAGGCGGCACGCATGTTGGGGTTCTTCCGAAGGAAGTCCACCGCAGCTGCGGGAATTGTGGAGGCGCCACGTGGTGCTGCACCGCCAGATGCAGTGGACCTACCCACTACACGCTCTGGCGCGTAGTTGTACTCCCGTGCCAAGCCCGAGTACTGCTCTCGATAGGCGTCGATCTGAGACTTTGCCTGGTCGTGCAACCCCTTGGCGGAGTTAACAAAGCCAGTTCGCTGCTCAGGGTTCAGCCGCTGACCATCTCGGAGCCTGTTGTACTCGTTGCGGATGCGGTCCGGAACGCCAGCAGCGTTCTGAGCATTCGCGAACTCGCCCTCACGAACCACCGAAGTGGGATCAAGCATGCGCATGTAAGAAAAGATCAAAGCTAGATCGTTCTGTGCAGAAGGATTCTTCGCGGCCTGCGCGATCTGCTCGTAAGAGTTGACCACCGTCTGAGGGACCTTAATCTGAGCGATGAACTCTTTCCGCAGCGCCTGCTCCGCCTGAGCCAGATCTCCGGGGGCAGGATTGTTCTTTCGATCTGCGGGGCCGCCAGGGATAGCTTCTAGCTGTGAGCCATCGGCACTAAAGCGGTAGCCAGACGGAGCTTGACGCTCCGTCTGACGAGCCGAACGATCGGGTCTGAAACCAACTTCCAGACCAGCAGTTCTCGTCGGCCTCGCCTGGTCTGCCTGCGCAAGCACCTTGGGGACATATGCCCGAGTCTCTGCCGGAGCAGATGCGAGCATGGCGTCAACGTTTCCGCCCGCTGCACGCAGGGCGCTATCGACATTGCCCGGCCCCCAGTTGTATGCGGCCAAGGCAGCACGCGGGTCTGCGTACTGGCGGAGCATGGCCCCGAGATAATCCTTGCCAACACGCTCTTGCTCAGCCGGGGACTGATCGCGGGCCGGAACAACGCCATACCCCGGATCGCGCAGCGTCCCAGGCATCGTCTGCATGGTGCCTACCGCGCCCTTACTGGACACGGCAGCCGGGTTGCCGCCCGACTCAACCTGCATCACCGCCTGCTCCAAGCCTGGAATGAGGTCGGAACCCAGCAGCCCCCCGCTGGGCATTTGCAGCCTCGCTGCATCCGGCGACAGAAGACCTGCACTCGGCAACTGCGGTGCAGCGGCTCCTGAGCCAAGCAGACCTTCACTGATGATGTTGCCTTGGAGATCCCGGTACTCTTGGGTTTCGGTGTTGCGGATGACATCCAGCAACCCCTCTTTACCCGTCTTCGGGTCGCGATAGCCGATCTGGCCCGGCTCCCATTTCGCCTTCGGACTCACCTTCTGCCGGAACTCCTGAGCGCCAACGGGGTCGACACTTGCCCACTGACTCCATGAGCCCTCATTGAGCGATCCGTCAGGGTTAAGTACGCCTCGCTGGGCCTCTTCGATAGCCGCGTTCCGCAGCATGCCCTGGCGAGTCCGAGCGAGGATTTCGTCCTTGTAGCGGGCGTTCTCGGCATCGCTCACGCCTTGATTGGCTGAGAGAAGCCCGCCTTGAATGCCGTTTGCCAATGCGGCGCCAAAGTTGCCTCCGGTCGGCCGGAGCATGGCAAGTCCAGCGGATAGCAAGCTCTGGCGAGCAACCGCGCCTTGGTCCTTCTCGGATAGGCCCTGCCATCTCGGCGTGACCCTGCCGAAGAAATTGTGAATGTAGGAGTTCATCTGCTTCCTGTGCTTCTGGGGCGTCTCATACGCCGGATGGGAGTGGGCGGCGCCACCAATAGATGACGCCGCCCAGGAGCCCGCCCTTGGGTAGTAGAGCCCCTATTACTTATGGCGTTTGGCGGGTGTAAATCGCTCCCGGGCAAATTCGCTTGGGATGAAGAACCCAGGGGAAAGGGCTGGGTTTACTGGTTACCCATGCGCCGTCACATTCAAGATCCTTCCCACGCCTACATCCCATCCTGTGCTCTCTCCGAGCTCCTCCAGCAGGGCATAGCTGGCCCGTTCAAGCCAGTCCCAGAGAATGGCTTCGACGGTCGACACTTGCTTCCGATAGGTAGCCTCTCGAACTCTGGAACTGCGCGCGCCGTCCTTGTAGCTGCGCCCGACGCCGAGAAGCTTGGCCGCCGCCGCCCTTGCCACTTCGGCTGTATGCCCCATTACGGTCAGATAGAGCTCAACCTTGGGCCATAGCTCCATCCTCTGTGCCGCGTAGACCATCAGCCATGCCTCAAGCGGGCCATCAAGCGACGCATCGGACAATGCCAGCAGCACTGGCTTCACCGGCCTCACAGTTGGGATGACCAACGCTCCCGCAGAACGGTGGTTCTCCCAGCGCCGCACGCGTCGAACACGCGTGGCGCACGCGTCCGCACGCATGTTCGCAACTTGATCGAATTCCTCAGCTGCTTGCCGGTCTTCCGCTCTGAAGGAACGTAGAGCGGCTGTCCGTGCCCGTGTACTTTTGGGCAGATATCCCCGAGCGTCCTGAACTACTCGCCCCCTGGTGTGAATGGCTAGCCCCGCTGGATCAACTGAGCCGTCTTCATCAGGCAGAACCTCCACCCATGTCGCTTGCGTTGGCAGCGACATGCATGGCCCGCACCCGAAAGCAGCGGCAAGTGCCTTGGAAGCTCGATCCACGTTAATCGATCCTTCCAGCCAGGGCTTTGACAGCCCTGGGATTTCCGGCGCTCGTACCTGCTTTAGGCCAGCTTTGAACTGTGCCCGACCGTTCAAGGGGCGCCCTCCCTGGAGCAAGGCTTCAGAAGCACTAGAAGCAATGAAGAGCACGCTCCGCTTGGTATATATCTAGAAGGGTGTACACATAGCGACCTCGAAGGGGTGTGGATAACCGCCTGACTGGCCTGCATTGCGACCTCGTAGGTCTCTATACGGGCCAACTCAGAGCGGGATTGGCCTGCATAGAGACCACATTGGCCCACATAGCGACTACCCATTGCGATTCCTCCACAGGTTCAGTGGAGTTACGGTCGGTGGCTCAAGGTGCTTTTCGGACTCATCGACGGCGTAATAGGTCAGCGCGTACAGGCTGCACATGTTCTTGCCGCCCTTGCGCGTCTCGATGATCCAACCTGCGGCAAGGAGCTCCAGCTTGGCGCCATGTACCGTCGCCTTACTCCTCCAGCCACGGGTCGAGAGCATTGACCACGGGATGCTCAAATCGCCGTTCTTGCCTGGTCGGTATTGGCGGGCCAGCTCCAGCAACAGCTTGACGGCATTACCGGACAGTTGACCAAACTCCGGCGAGTCGGAAATCCTGTGCTCAAGCATCAGGAATGGCGGGCCCTTCGACCGCCCAACGAGCTTCTGCCGTCGCCTTTCAGTGTTCTTCTTGGGTAGCGCCTGCCCATAGCGGGCGCCGCTCTCTGGAGACCGCTGCGCGCGATCCTCACTTGTGCTGTGCATACACCCCCCAAGGGCATAGGTATGAGCCCGACTAGGGCTTCTTGCGACGTGCCTTCGCGGCGCGGGACCCAGGGAGGTGCGCCCAGGTCTGTCCGCTACGAACTTGGTTCACCGTGCGAAGAGATATCCCGAGCCGCTTGACCCAAACCTTTGAGGGAATGCTCTCTGCGCTATCGCGTATTGCGCTGACTTGGTCAGGCGTCAATTTGCAGTACGGTGATCTGCAGCCGTACAGCGCCAGACTGTTCTTAGCCTGCCTGGCGCGGTTCTCTTGGGGGGTCACCAAGTCTAGGTTGGACAGCGCGTTGTTACCTGCGTCGGAGTCGAGATGATCGATCTGCATGCCCTCAGGGATAGGTCCGTGAGCGGCTTCCCACACCAGTCGGTGTGCGTACCAAGTCACGGGTGTACGGGCCTCCGATTGGCGCCGTATCACCCTCACGTAGGTGTCCGAAGTCTGGATCCCTACTTCTAATCCATCCGGGTCAAAGATCCGGCCCGTGGAAAGACTCACAAGGAGGCCAGACGACGCGTGTGGCACAAGCTGACCAATAGCTTGCTCCGTCATAGCTGCCCCTCCTCCAGGTCCCCTGAGTCAATCTCCTGTCCCCTTGAGGAGTTCAATGCCTGCCAGGCGCGCTGGACCTCTTGCGGGACGTAGTACTCGACCACCTTGTACCGTCCGTGGTCGTCCTCGTGCATGGCGGGGTAAGCCTCAATAAGCCCACGCTCCAGCAGTTCCCTGACGGCGCGCCGCGTAGGGGCTGGACGAGCGCAGCCGGCCGTCCACCCAGCCGCATCCAGAAGAGCCGACTGCTCCCGATTAAGGCAGGAAAAATTGAACCCGTTCACGCTGCGACCTCCGTGGAGGCCGCAGCGAGCCGTGCGGGTAGTGTGTAAAGGCTATCGAGGTAGACGAATCGACGTGTGCCGATGCTAACTGTCTCAAGCAGACCGGCCTTTGCCAGCTCATAAGCCTTAGAGCGGCCGATACCTACCTTCGCGCATTCCGGAATGAAGGGCCGGAAATCCCGATGTCCATATGTATCCATTGACTGCACCGTGTGGCCGCTATGCGCGGCGGGTGAGTCGAAATTTAGATACCAAGCCAAGTCCACAACATGCCATCAACAGAGGCATTTCTGACTTTTGCTCAGGTTGAACGAAAACTGCAATGACCTACTTTTGCTTCAGGTCTAGCTGACGATGCGCGAACTTGTCTCCACAGGAGCAAGTTTTGAAACTGCGGCCTCGTCCAGGTCATCGGCTTCGAAGAAAACTGAAGTCAAAGCTAGGACGACAGTCCTGTAGGGTTGACCGAACTCATTGAGAAGTTCCTTTGTCTGCCTCCGCATAAAGCTAAGACGAGCGGCGTTTGGATCGTTTGGCTTTTTGATGTGGGATTGCAGCTCGCCTAGACGCTCCGCGCCGTTCTGTATCGCATCCAAGACCAGACCTAGGTCAACCGTTGCGAGGTGGTACATAGCGAATCTTCTTTGAATGAACACATCTTCAGCCTCATCTTCGTCAAGCCCCTCATAGTCTTCGCTGTGACGCTCCTTGTAGTTCACCGCACTTGTTAGTACGGCAAAGTCCAGTTCTGGCTGGAACGGCCATCCAAGGCCAGTCACGTCGTCATGGAACGGAGACAGAAGGTCGCGTAGCGCCGCACAGTGGGACATGACTCTTTTAGAGGTATCAATCCGCTGCTTGGCGGTCATCTTCTCGAACGGCTCAAACTCAGCCAGCGAACGTTGGACCGACCAATGCAGCCAGTCCTCAAGACTCGTAGCCCAAGGGAATCGATTCCGCCTCTTTTTCCCTTCTAGAACCCTCAAACATGTTGAGAACTGCGCAGATGTCTCAAGCGTGCGCGCGATATCGGCAGCGCGCGCCGTGGGATAAGACTTGTCAGCGAACTTCATGGACTCTCCATCGGACGAGTGCATTGAGGATTTACCCGTGCGGCAATTGGATGTTAGCCCTCATCTGGCGGAAATCTGCCATAAGGGAATCCACCATACCTCTGACTTGGCGCCGCGCTTGGGACTTCGTCGTTGGCGCACTCCCATCTTTGCTCGGGGCCATCAATATTCGCATTGCAATGGAATCAAGAAGCTTGGCTGCCCTCTTTCGGCGTTCAATTGCGGCGTGCCGCTCGTTTCGAAGGGCTCGCTGACGCGCCCTCTTCTCCGCTGCCGCATGTCGCCTTTCTTGCCGCTCGTGAGCTCTTCTGAGGACATCCTCTGGAAAACCCAGCGGCAACATGTCGTCCGTTTGATCGTGGGCTGAAGCGTACCAATGGACCCCGGCACGCCGGTTGTAGGACGCCTCCTCGAAGAGATGGCGCCCGGCATCTGGGGATACCTGGTCCTGCAATGGGCTCCAGCCAATTTCCTGAGCTCGTATGAGAAGCCGACTCGCGTTCAGCCTCTCCGTCACAACTTGGCCAGCAGCATCAAAGTAGCAAATGCAGAACTTGTCACGTCGATGAAGGGCGAGCCACTCGACGCAAGGTAGTTGGTGGGCGACTAAGACCCTGGCGGGTACACCGGATTCCAGGAGCTCATCAATCGGGTCCTGATGCTGAACGGGGACACTAGCGATGGACCGGCCTCTACGCATACGTGCTGAAGCAAAATCTATAATCTTGCGATCCATGATCGACTCCTCAATAGTCGGTTGTGGTAGGCCGAGCTAGGGGTTCCCGCCCCTTTCTCGGCCGCTTTTTTTATGCGGTTCTACTGCCTTGATGGCCCTCCTTAAGGCCTCTGTGAGATTTAGGCGCGCTTGGCCTTGAAGGTCAGCACGTTCGGTTCTGCAACCCGCAGTTGGTCGAGGTAGTCGGACCAGGCCTGCATCATCTTCCGGCGTTCCGGCAGGTGAGTCGCCCGGTTGTAGGCCCGCCCAAGCGGATCCTTTACCGCATGCGCCAACTGATGTTCGATGTAGTCCGGGCGATAGCCAAGCACTTCGTCCAGCACCGTTCTTGCCATCGCTCGGAAGCCATGGCCAACCATCGTGTCTGAGTCGAAGCCAAGGTTTCGGAGCGCCGCGTTCATCGTGTTCTCGCTCATTGGCTTCAGCGAGCTGCGGACGCCAGGGAAGACAAATTCGCTCCGTTTCGTATACGGGTACAGCTCCCGGAGAACCTCAACGGCCTGATCGGACAGAGGGACGATGTGCGGCGTTTTGGTCTTGCTGGTGACGTAGCGCCACTCTGCAGCATCAAGGTCGATGTCAGCCCACTTCGCCTGCCTAAGCTCACCCGGGCGGACAAACACCATCGGTGCTAGCTTTAGCGCTGCCTGTGTGACCAGTGCCCCCTGGTAGCCCCACAGCGCGCGCAGGAGGCCTCCTATAACGGCAGGATCAGTCACGCTGGCAAAGTGCTTGGTCTGAGGCTGTTCAAGCGCCCCTGTGAGGTCCTGAGCGGGATTTCTGTCAGCACGCCCCGTCGCGATGGCGTAGCGGAAGACCCGCCCAGCATGTGCCCGGGCGCGATGCGCGGTTTCTACAACACCGCGCTGTTCCAACTTCCGCAGCGCAGCCAGCAGTACGGGGGCGGTGATGTCCCCAATAGGCAAATCCGCCAGTCCAGCCAGATCCTTCTCGATCAGCCGACGCTCACGCACAACCGATCCAGGGGAAAGGCCCTCCTTCGTTCGCTTGGCGAGCAACTCCAAGCCGATGGCCCCGAAGGTGTTCGCGGCCCGCTCTCCTTGGACTGCCTTTTCAACCCTGGCCACTTGAGCGGGATTAGCCCCGCCGCGCAGGAGCGAGCGCAGACGGTCGCGTTCGACGCGGGCAGCCTGCAGCGACATCGACGGGTACTCGTCGAGCGTAACGATGCTGGCCTTTCCCAGATAGCGGTAGCGGTAGCGCCACACCTTGGCTCCCGAGGGGCGCACTTCAATGCACAAGCCGTTGGCATCAGCCACACGGAAGGGACTGGCCTTCGGCTTGAGCGAGCGCAACTTGGTGTCGGTCAGCATGTGAGTCGAGCGCCTGTGAGTCGTTTAGGGGCGTCTAGCCCGCTGACACACAGCCTGACTCACTTTTTTTGTGGATGCAAGTGGATGCCGCTGGACGGCACTGGATGCCTCGCAGGGCTTAAATCAAGCAACTCAAGGGTTTTGCGGACGTCTCTGGACTTCGCTGGACGTCAATGTGGTGGGCCCACCAGGATTCGAACCTGGAACCAAGGGATTATGAGTCCCCTGCTCTAACCGTTGAGCTATAGGCCCGGCGCAGCTTCACAGTGTAGTAGAGCCTGCGCTCGCTCGGCTACCCGGCAATCGCGAACAGCAGCCGAGCATGGCACGGCTCTACAGAAAGCGCAGGCACCCCAAAAAGAAAAACCCCGCACCAGGCGGGGTTTCTCTCAACGCTTCAACAACCGCCCGATATCAATCGATATCCAGGAAGCTGCGCAGCTGCTCCGAGCGGCTCGGGTGACGCAGCTTGCGCAGGGCCTTCGCTTCGATCTGGCGGATGCGCTCGCGGGTCACGTCGAACTGCTTGCCGACCTCTTCCAGCGTGTGGTCGGTGTTCATGTCGATGCCGAAGCGCATGCGCAGCACCTTGGCTTCCCTCGGGGTGAGGCCGGCCAGCACGTCGCGCACGGTTTCAGACAGGTTGATGTTGGTGGTGTTCTCGATCGGGGACTCCACGTTGGTGTCCTCGATGAAGTCGCCCAGATGGGAATCCTCGTCGTCGCCGATCGGGGTTTCCATCGAGATCGGCTCCTTGGCGATCTTCATCACCTTGCGGATCTTGTCTTCCGGCATGTCCATTTCCTTGGCCAGCTCCTCCGGCGTAGCCTCGCGGCCGTACTGCTGGAGCATCTGGCGGGAAATGCGGTTCAACTTGTTGATCGTCTCGATCATGTGCACCGGAATACGGATGGTGCGTGCCTGGTCGGCGATCGAGCGGGTGATCGCCTGGCGGATCCACCAGGTGGCGTAGGTCGAGAACTTGTAACCGCGGCGGTATTCGAACTTGTCCACGGCCTTCATCAGGCCGATGTTGCCTTCCTGGATCAGGTCGAGGAACTGCAGGCCGCGGTTGGTGTACTTCTTGGCGATCGAGATCACCAGGCGCAGGTTGGCCTCGACCATTTCCTTCTTGGCCTTGCGCGCCTTGGCTTCACCGTAGGCCATGGCACGGCTGATTTCCTTCAGCTCTTCCAGGTCCAGCTGGGTCAGCGTTTCGATGTCGATCGTCGCCTGCTGTTCGGCAATGATCTGGTCCTTCACTTCGCGCAGGGCCGAGGACCACTTCTGCTTGCGCTTCAGTGCGTCTTCCACCCACTCCAGGTTGGTCTGGTTGCCTTCCCAGGAACGGATGAAGTCCTTGCGCGGCATGCGGGCAGTGACGGTGGCCAGGTTCAGCACGCGGCGCTCGTGGGCCTTGATCGACGCCATGGTGTCGCGCAGCTGCTTGGTCAGCACATCGGTCAGCGGCAGCGGCAGCTTCAGGGTGACGAACACCGCCGACATTTCCTCGCGCAGGCGCGGCAGGTTCTTCTTGTCGCCCTTGGTCGCGGCCTTCTTGAAGGCGTTGAAGGCATCGCTCAGCGCCTGCATGCGCGCAGCGACTTCCTCCGGGTCCGGACCGGTCGGTGCGGCTTCTTCATCGGCACCATCGACATCGTCGTCCTCGTCCTCGTCGCCCTCGGCGTCGGCATCGCTGCTGTCATCGGCAGCGGCCGCCGGCGGTGCCGGCTCTTCATCGGTCAGATCGTTGAAGCCGACGATCACTTCGGCCAGGCGCTTCTTGCCTTCCTTGTGGGCTTCGTAGTCGGTCAGCAGCGACTCGACCGAGACCGGGAACTGGCCCAGGGCCGCCTGGACCTGCGAAAGGCCTTCCTCGATGCGCTTGGCAATGGCGATTTCGCCTTCGCGGGTCAGCAGCTCGACGGTGCCCATTTCGCGCATGTACATGCGCACCGGGTCGGTGGTACGGCCACCTTCGGTGTCGAGCGCGCTCAGCGCGGCGGCAGCTTCTTCAGCCGCGGTGTCATCGACTTCGCGGTTGCCGGTGTTGCCGTCGTTGAGAAGCAGGGTTTCCACATCCGGCGCAACTTCATGGACATCGATGCCCATGCCGTTGATCATGCCGATGATGTCTTCGATCTGTTCCGGGTCGACCATGTCGTCCGGCAGATGGTCATTGACTTCGGCGTAGGTCAGGTAGCCCTGTTCCAGGCCCTTGCTGATCAGTTGCTTGATTTCGGATTGGGCAGGACGTTCGTTGGCCATGTAGTGCTCGCGCCACCGGCAGGGAGAAATAGGGAACGTAGCATTATACCAGCCCGGGGCCCTGCCTGCCGGGCGGTGGTCCCGCAGGCTCAGGGCCGGAGAAGGAAGGTCACAGGACCGTCATTGACCAGGCTGACGACCATATGGGCACCAAATCGGCCCGTTTCCACCCCTGAGGCGTGATTTTCACGACAGATCTCGACAAAACGGTTGAACCCGCGTTCAGCCTCCTCCGGCGGCGCGGCCGTGGTGAAGCTCGGCCGCATGCCCGAACGGGTGTCGGCGGCCAGGGTGAACTGGCTGACCAGCAGCAGGCCGCCGCCGGTATCACGCAGCGAGCGGTTCATCTTCCCGGCCTCGTCGGCGAATACCCGGTAGCCCAGCAGGCGCTCGGCCATCCGCCGCAGCTGGGCCTCGGTATCGCCCGGCTCCATGCCGACCAGGGCCAGCAGGCCGGGCCCGATCTGCCCCACGGCTTCTTCGTCGACATGGACGGCGGCCTGGCTGACACGCTGGATCAGGACGAGCATCGTGGGCTTCCAATGAACAGGGCCGGCCACGATAGCAGCGCCCTTGGCTAAACTGGCGCCGATGAATCCGCAACGCAAAGCCCGGCTGGTCTACCGCGCCACCACCCTGTTCGCCCGACTGCCCTGGCCGCTGCTGCGGGCGTTCGCGCGCGCCCTGGCGTGGGCGTGGATCGCCCTCAATGCCCGCGAGAGCCGTGTCACCCGGCGCAACCTGGAGCTGGCCTACCCCGAGCTGGACGGCGCTGCCCGCGACCGGCTGCACCGGGAGCTGCTGCGCTCCACCGCCCTGCAGGCCATCGAAACCCTGCGGCTGTGGAGCCAGACGCCGGCCGACAACCTGCGCCTGCACCTGAAGCAGCGCCATGGCGAGGCCCTGTACGACGCGGCGCTGGCCAGCGGCAAGGGCGTGATCGTGGCCGCCCCGCACTTCGGCAACTGGGAGCTGCTGAACCAGTGGCTGGCCTCGCGCGGGCAGATCGCCATCGTCTACAAGCCGCCGGAGGACGAAGCCAGCGACGCCTTCCTGCAGCTGGTGCGTGGCGGCCAGAACGTGCAGCAGGTGCGCGCCGAAGGCCCGGCCGTGCGCCAGCTGTTCAAGGTGCTCAAGGACGGCGGCGCCACCGGCATCCTGCCCGACCAGCAGCCCAAGGCCGGCGATGGCGTGTTCGTGCCGTTCTTCGGCGTGCAGGCGCTGACCATGACCCTGGTCAACCGGCTGGCCGAACGCACCGGCGCCACCGTGCTCTATGGCTGGTGCGAACGCATCGGGCCGGACATGGAATTCGCCCTGCACATCGAGCCGACCGACCCGGCCGTGGCCGATCCGGACCCGCAGGTGGCGGCCACCGCACTCAATGCCGGCATCGAACGCATCGCCCGCCGCGACCCGGCGCAGTACCAGTGGACCTACAAGCGCTATACGCTGCGGCCACCGGGCAGCGACGAGGAAGACCCCTACGCGACCGAAGAGCATCCCCACTGACGGCGACCCGCCCAGGGCCTCCCGGTCCCTGCGACCGGCGGCCGCACCGCGTTGAATTCGATGCCGTCGCCCCCATAGAGACCTCGATGTCCGCCTCCCCCGGTCCTGCCATGCCTGCTGCTTCTTCCCTGTTCGGCGATCCGGCCGCGATCCGCTGCGAGCGCGCGGTTGCCGAACTGCGTGCCGGTCGCCCGGTGCTGCTCCACGATGGCCAGGGCCAGCGCCTGGCGGTGATCGCGCTGGACAGCGCCACGGCCAGCAGCTTTGCCGCCTTCGCCACTGCTGCCCGCGAGCGCCACTATCTGTTCCTGACCGCCACCCGTGCCCGCGTGCTCGGCGTGGAGGCACCGCAGGGCGCGCGCCTGCCGCTGAGCGGTGTGGCCTTTGATGCCCTGCCCTCGCTGGGCTACCTGCGCGAACCCGGTCCGATGCCGGAAGGCTGGAGTGCCGGCGACGCCTTCGATGCCGGGGCGGTGGAACTGGCCCGCCTGGGCCTGCTGCTGCCAGCGATGGTCGCGGTGCGCCTGGACGTCGATGACCACACTTTCGACGGTGCGGCCGAGGTGGCCCTGTGCGACCTGGCCGAAGGCGCAGCACATGCGGCCCACGACTACGAACTGGTGGCGCGTTCGCCGGTGCCGCTGCGCGACGTCGGCATGACCACCTTCGCAGTCTTCCGCGGCGGCGTGGCGCAGCGTGACCAGGTCGCGATCATCGTCGGCGAGCCGGACCTGTCGGCAGTGGTGCCGGTACGCGTGCATTCTTCGTGCCTGACCGGCGACCTGTTCGGCTCCCTCAAGTGCGACTGCGGCGACCAGCTGCGGCGCGGCCTGCGCAAGCTGAAGGAGCTGGGCGGTGGCGTGCTGCTGTACCTGGACCAGGAAGGCCGCGGCACCGGCATCGCCGCCAAGATGCGCGCCTATGGCTACCAGCACGACGGCCTGGACACCATCGACGCCGATGCGCAGCTGGGCTTCGGTGCCGACGAGCGCCGCTACGGCAGCGCCGTGGCCATGCTGCGTGGCCTGGGCATTTCGCGCGTGGCGCTGCTCAGCAACAACCCGACCAAGGCGCAGCGCCTGCGCAATGCCGGCATCGAAGTGCTGGACTGCATTCCGGTCACCGGCGAGATCACTGCCGAGAACGAGAACTACCTGCGCACCAAGGCCGATCGTGCCGGCCACCTGCTGGATGTCGATGCGCTGATCCAGGCTGCCCAGTAACGCAGCCGACCTGCTACCGTCTGCGCGGTGCGGCCATGGCCGCTACCGCCCGCCCTGCTGCCTGACGGAGCCCGCGTGACCGACGCCTCGATTCCTGCACCACCTGCCACCGATTGGCAGTCACTGCCGCAACGTGCAGCCCGCCTGGCCGCACTGGAAGGTGCCTTTGGCGGCCTGTTCGTCCCGGGCCTGCCACTGGCGGCGGCGGCGTGGTTCTTCGATCTGCCCGGTGGCCTGTGGACCGCTGCAGCCGGGCTGCTGATGGGTGTGGCCTTTGGTGCATGGCTGGGCCGTCGACGCCTGGTCCGCACCCGTTGGCGGCTGGACGCACAGGGCCTGGGCCTGCGCCGCGACCTCATGTGGCAGCTGGAAACGCGAATCCCGCTCTCGCGAGTGCAGCATCTCGATCTGCGGCGGGGCCCGCTGGAGCGCCGTGCCGGGCTGGCCACGCTGATCGTGCACACCGCCGGCACCCGCATGAGCGCGGTGACCGTGAGCGGCCTGGACGAGGCCGACGCCGAACGCCTGCGTGACACCCTGTCCCACCAGCTCGACCAGGACGCCGACGCCCTGTGAGCCTGCCGCCCCCCCTGCCTGCACCGCTGCCCGCCGGTACCGAGGACCACCGGCTGCACCCGTGGTCGTGGCTGTTCGTGCTGCTGATGCAGCTGCGCCACTACTTCCTGCCGCTGGTCGCGCTGCTGGTGTTCGGCCAGCGCGGCGACCGCGATCCGATGTGGGCGCAGCTGATTCCGCTGACGGCAATTGCCGCGCTGGTGCTGGTGTCGGTGCTGCAGTACCTCAGCTACCGCTATCGCATCGGCAGCGACGCGATCACCGTGCGCAGTGGCCTGTTGGCGCGCAACCGCCGCGAGATCCCGTTCGCCCGCATCCACAACGTGGAAGTGCGGCAGAACCCGCTGCACCGCCTGTTCGGCGTGGCCGAGCTGCGCCTGGAATCGGCCGGCGGTGTGCGCCCGGAAGCGGAGATGCGGGTACTGAAGCTGGACCAGGCACTGGCGCTGGAACGGCTGGTCCGCCAGCGCGGGCAGGCGCCGCAGGCCGACGACGCCGTGGATGCGCCGCCCATTGCCGACGTCGACAGCGAACACGTGCTGCTGCGACTGTCCAGCTGGGACGTGGTGCGCATGGGACTGCTCTCCAACCGCGGCTGGGCACTGGCGGTGGCCGCGTTCGGCGTGCTGTTCCAGACGGTGCCGCGGCCGGTGATGGACGACGCCATCCAGCGCGGCGGCCGTGAGGCCTTCGGCTATGCCAGCCACCTGCATCCCGGCGTGACCGGTGCCTTCCTGCTGGTGGCAGCAGCGCTGCTGCTGGGCTGGCTGGCGCTGCGCATGCTGTCAGTGGTGCTGACCCTGTTGCGTTACCACGGCTTCACCCTCGTCGAGCAGGACCGCCGCCTGACGGTGTCGGCCGGGATGTTCAGCCGCACCCGCAGCAGCGTGGCACGTCGCCGCATACAGGCCTGGACCCTGCGCGAAGGCACCCTGCAGCGCTGGTTCGGGCTGCGCCAGCTGCGCATCGACAGTGCCGCCGGTGGCCCTTCGCGTGATGAGGACCGCGCCCTGCGCGAACTGGCGCCGCTGGCAACCCGCGAACACTGCACACAGCTGGTGCAGCACCTGCTGCCCCAGCTGCACTGGCCGCCGGCGCAATGGCAGTCCATTCCGCAGCGCGGCTGGTGGCGGCTGTGCCTGGGCGCGCTGCTGCTGGTGCCGCTGCTGGGCGTCGCCACGTATTGGCGTTGGGGCCCCTGGGGCCTGGTCGTGCTGGCCTGGCTGCCGGTCGCACTGCTGGTCGCACACCGGCAGATGGCACGCATGGGCTGGTATCTGGACGAGCACTATGTGGCCGTGCGCGGCGGCTGGTGGAAACGCTGGTGGCGCTGGGCCGAGCTGGACAAGGTGCAGGGCCTGCGCCTGCAGCGTTCACCGCTGGACAAGCTGCTGGGCACCAGCAGCCTGCAACTGGATACCGCCGGTGCACATGGCGACGTGGCACTCACCCTGCATCATCTGCCGCAGGCACAGGCACAGCAGGCGATGGATCAACTGGCGGCCGCGCTGGCGCGGCGCAAGCTGCGCTGGTGATGCGGGCATCCACGCATGGCGTGGATCTACTGGACATCACTGCGTGCGTGGACGCCCGACGGTAGAGTCGACTGACAGTCGACTATCGCGCGTAGCGCGGGGTTTTCGCGACCCGAGAGAAGAGCAGTCGACTGACAGTCGACTCTACACGGGCGACGCCGTCGCCCCCCCCCCGATCACCGCTGCGACGGGCCCCAGTAGCCCAGATCCTTGCGGATCTGCAGGTCGCGCATCCAGCTGCCGAACGGCTTGCGGCGCAGCGTCCCCATTTCACCGGACAGGAAATCCTCGGTGGCCGCGATCACCCGCTCGCTGGAAAGGCCATCGCGGTACGGGTGGATGGCATCGGCGTAGCGCACGATTTCCGCCTGCAGCGCGGCGTCCGGGTGCAGCGCGCGCTGCAGCATCGCCGGCAACTGTGCCGGGTCGTCGAAATCAATCATGTGCGGCTTCGGCACGCGGTTGCGGAAGGTCACCACCGGCTTGTGCTGGACGATGAACTCCGAAACGATCGACGAGGTGTCCGACACCAGCACATCGGCGGCACGCTGCGCGGCCATCACCTGCTCCGGCTCGATGAAGCGGGCATTGGCACCGGCCAGCGCACGGTAGCGCTCGAACAGTTCCGGCGGGCACTTGGGGTGCAGGGTCAGCAGCCAGTAGCGCTCACCGGCCGCGATATCGGCGGCGATCTGCGCATGCAGGTGCGGCGCCGCACTCAGCCGCTCGGTGAAGGTCGAGCCGAACAGGATGACCGGGCGATCGCCGGCCGGCGCGCGCAGTGCGGCGCTCTCGCCACCGTCATCGCGGAACAGCGGGTCCAGCTTCGGCCAGCCGGTCTCGGCCACCGCGAAGTGGCCCTGCTGGGCCGCGATCTCGCGGAACGGCGTCGTGGTGGCCGGCCCCTGCGTGCAGTACAGGTCGAACATGCCGCGCACCCGGAAGTGGCCGCGCGCACTGTCGCGCTTTTCCACATTGAAGCCATGGAACAGCTGTACCTTGGCCCCCGAAAGGAAGGTCGGCACCCAGTTGGCCGCGCTGAACACCGCCCGCGGGCGCATTGCCAGGGCCTGCTTCAGGCCGACGTTGGGCACCCCCGGCAGGCTGCTGCCGGCCGCGCCGCCTTCGAACCAGGCCGCAACCTCCTGCCCGGACGCGTGCAACGCCTGCGCCAACGGGGCGAGAATAGGCAGCGCATAGCGCTCCGTCGCAAACAACAGGTATCCGGCCATCATGTCCTCCACGACCGCTCCCATCGAACGGCCTCGCATCTCGGCGTGCATTATCGCGTTCAACGAGGCAGGGCGCATCGGCGACTGCCTGGCCTCGCTGGCCTTCTGCGATGAGATCGTGGTGGTGGACTCGCAGTCCACCGATGCCACCGTGGCCATCGCCAAGGCGGCCGGTGCCCGCGTGCTGCAGCGCGTGTTCGAGGGTTTCCGCAGCCAGAAGGCGTTCTGCGTCGAGCAGGCCAGCCACGACTGGGTACTGTGCCTGGATGCCGACGAGCGCATCAGCCCCGAGCTGCGTACGGCCATCGAACAGGCCCGTGACGGCGGCTTCGCCGGCCACGCCGGCTACCGTTTCGCCCGCCTGTCCGAATACTTTGGCAGGTTCCTGCGCCACGGCAACGCCTACCCGGACCGGGTGATGCGCCTGTTCGACCGCCGCCAGGGCGGCTGGCGCGGCAAGCGCGAGATCCACGAGGCGGCCAGCGTCGACGGCAGCGTCGGCACCCTGCGCGGCGATCTCATCCACTACCCCTATCGATCATTGCAGCAGCAGCTGGCCAAGACCGAGAAGTACGCACGGATGATGGCCGAGCACGAATTCGCGCGTGGCAAGCGCGCCACGCTGGGCAAGCTGGTGCTGGCCCCGGCCTGGCGGTTCTGGCGCGGCTTCCTGTTCCGGGGCGGCTTCCGCGACGGCTGGCACGGCCTGGTCTATGCCTATGTGCGTGCCAACTACGTACGGCAGAAGACCATCATGCTGTGGATGCTGGGCAACGGCCAGGCGGTGGCCGACCCTCCGGCCCCCGTGGAACGGCCCTGAGCCGGCTGTGTCACACTTGCCGCGCGTTGCCTGAAGATCCCCCATGAAAATCCTGTACACCAACTTCCACTACGGCGACGGTGGCGGCCACACCACGTACATCGTGTCCCTGGCGCGGGCCCTGCATGGCCAGCACACGCTCCATGTCGCAGCCCCCGCCGACAGCCGCCTGCTGCGCACGGTAGCCGAGGAAGGAATCGCCACCCCGCTGCCGATGGCCTTTGGCAGCGGCCTGCCGACCCTGCCACAACAACTGGCCGAGCAACACGCGCTGCGCCGGCTGGTGCGTGACGAGGGCATCGACCTGGTCCACGTCAACGGTGCTCGTGATCACCGCTTCGTGATGCAGGGACTGCTCGGCATGCGCCGCCCGCCGATCATACTGACCAAGCACAACAGCAAGCCCACCCGTACGCTGGGCAATGCCTTCAGGGCACGCTGGGCCACCGACCGCGTGATTGCGGTTTCGGCACACACCGGGCGCCTGCTGGAGCAGGGCCCCTACCGGCGCTGCCCGATCGATGTGGTCCGCAACGGCGTCGACCTGGACCGCTTCGCACCGCTGCCGGCCGATGCCGGCCAGGCGATGCGACAGCAATGGACGCAGGACCCTGATGCGCTGCTGCTGGTCAGCAACGCCGGCACCGATGACTACAAGGGCTGGATCGACCTGGCGCAGGCCATTGCCCTGCTCCCCGACGCGATCCGCCCGCATGTGCACATGGCGGTCGCCGGTCACCTGCCCAGCGCGCAGCAACGCGCGCAGGTGCAGGCTCTTGGTGACGTCGCCGCGCAGGTCCACTTCACCGGCCTGCTGGCCGATACGCGCCCACTGATCGCCGCCGGCGACGTCGGCTTCGTGCTGTCCAACGACATCGAAACGATCTCCTTTGCCTGCCGCGAAATGATGGCCAGCGCCAGGCCGATGCTGGTCAGCGACTACGCAGGGCTGCCGGAAAACATCGAGCAGGGTGTCGACGGCTGGGTCGTGCCCACCCGCGACGTGGCCGCCATCGCCGCGCAGGTGCAGGCGATGTATGAACAACGCCAGGCGCTGCCGGCGATGGGCATGGCCGCACGCCACCATGCGGAGCGCGAGTTCGGCCTGCAGACCTTCGCCGGGGCGACCCTGGCCAGTTACGAAGCGGTGCTCGCCTCGGCCTGATCTGCCCGGCGCGGCTCGGACAGGGCCAGCAGCAGGGCAACCCAGGCGGCATAGAACGAGGCGGTTCGCATGTCACGCAGCATCATTTCGGTGACCCCGAAGACGGCGAATGCCACGCAGATGCTCAACCCTGCCGCGGCATGCAACCGCGACCGTTCGTCGCCACGCCACAGGCGTGGCACGAACACCAGCGCAGGGGCCACGTAGACCAGCACCAGGCCAAGCCCTCCCAGCACGCCGTAGGTGGCCAGGAAATACAGCAGGTCGTTGTGGGTCTCGCCGAAATCACGCGCGACCATCGCCGACACCTTTCCCTGCCCGGCAAGTCGTTCCAGTTCCTGGCGGAAGCGGTCGCCACCACCAACACCGAACACCGGCTGCTCGCGGATCATGTAGCCCGCCGCGGTCCACAACTGAAGGCGGATGCAGACCGAAGTATCGGCCAGGTGGTCGGCACTGCAATCGCCATACTCGCTCACGCCAGCGTCGATGCGATCGCGCAACGCACCATCATGGGTGGCGACAATGCCGACGCCGGCCGCCAGCACCAGGCCCAGCAGGATCTTCATGCGGCCAAGCCGGCGCCCCATCACCAGCAGGCCGATCAGCAGGAAGCAGGGAATCGCCAGCAGGCCACCGCGGGTCTGCGTCCACAGGAATGCGACCAGGCCAAGGATGCCGGTCAGCAGCTTCAGCGTGGCTTCGATGCGGGTGAAACGGGTCACCGGCAGGCCCAGCGACATCAGGCTCAGCACACCGAACAACAGGGTCAGGTCGCCGTAGGTCACCGCATTGAACTGCTGGGTGGCAGGCCGCACGCCGGTCTCCAGCGCCAACCAGCCAATGATGGCTGCTGCCGACCACACCGCGGGCAGGGTGCCAAGCATCGCCCGCGCAAGGATCCTGCGCGGCACCCGCAGCGCGGCGAACAGGATCAGCAGCATCGACAACAGGCGCGCGGCCTTTTCGACCTCCGATCCCTTCCAGATGCCATGCACGCCCAGGCTGATCAGCACGCCGGCCAGCATCACGCCCATGCCGATGCCCATCCACGCATAGCGCCGGGCGGAACCGGGCAGCAGGCGCGGAGCGGCCGAGGGCAGCACCAGCAGGACGATCGACAGCAGGATCGCCAGGTAGAACCCCGCGCTGCCGCCCTCCATGGTGATCATCAGCAGCGTCGGCAACGCCCCCAGCACCACGGCGTAGGCGCCGGCCAGGAGGCCCGTCGTGCGGGAGGTAGGCGGGGAAAGCGGAGTCACGTGGTGCGGTCGGCAGGTCGGTAGCGATAGACCGGCACGGTGCCGGGAGCGGCCCTCATTCTAGGACAGAGCAGGCCGCTGGTTGACGCAGACTGGCCATGTTTGTCGCTCATTCGTTCAGTCCGCATCCGGCGGTCCCTGCAGCCGGTACTCGCGCTCCAGCTCCTTCAGGTCAGGCACGCAGGCTCCGGACACCGCCCCGGCGGGAACCAGCCACCAGCGACGGCGGTTGGATATGCCGGCCATCTCCGCCCGCGAACGATCAATGCACCCCTGCATGGCATCGTCATTCACCAGCAACCAGCGATGCCGGGGGGACAAGCGCTGCCAGCGCACGGCCGCCTGCAGCTGTTCATGCCAGCGGTTCTCGAATCCAAAGGTTGCCGCGCGGCGGTCCGCCATCAGCAGATTCTGTTCCTTCCAGGCCACCAGCCCCAGCTCCGCGTCTGGCCCGAGACGCGTGCCGACGTCACGCATCAGACCACGCGCGGAGCTTGAATCATTCAGCAACGGGTAGCCGAGCAGGCCGTAAAGCACCCAGGCCACGGCCAGGGTCGATACCAGCGCCAGATGGCTTCGACGCCAGCCAGCCACCACCAGGCTCAAGCCACCCCATAGCCCCATCGCCAGGATCGTCCACGCCAATGCATCGGTGGCGCCGGGCGGCAGTCCGCGCCCATGGGCAAGGCTCACCTCGAAGCGCGGATCACCCAGCAACGCGAGCGCCCCGACCAGGCTCAATCCCAATGCCAGCAACGCGGCAAACCCTCCCAGTACCGCCTGCACATCCCGTCGCTTCAGCAGCCCGGGCAGCAGCGGTGCCAGCGCCAGGCAGAACATCGGCAGCGCCGGCAGGATGTAGACATCACGCTTGCCCTGGGGAATCGAGAAGAAAAGCACGACCAGCACCCACCAGGCCAGCGGCAGCAGGTAGCGTGGATCGCGGCGGCACAGGCGCCGGCGCCACGCCGGGATCGCCCATGGCAGCGCCAGGAACGCCGGTATCCACATCGCTGGCATGACACCGAAGAAGTACCACCACGGCTGGTGATGGTCCCAGGACTGCGTGTAGCGGCGGGCCGTCTGCCGCACCAGGATGTCGTTGATGTAGGCGCGGTACTCGTCCGACCCGGTGCCCAGCGCGGCCAGCAGCATCGGCGCCAGCCACAGCGATACCGCCAGCAGGAAGGCCAGCGGTGCCAGCCAGAAGCGGCCATCGCGCGCGTGCAGGGAAACACGCGGCCACTGCAGGGCTGCGGCGATGGCCGCCGGCACGATCATCAGCAGCGCCAGCATGCCCACGCCCTTGGTGATCACCCCGATACCGGCAAAGAACCAGCCCAGCCACCACCAGCGCCAGGCCGGGCCCAGCAGCAGGTGGCGCAGCAGGCCATAGTTGGCCAGGGTGATGAACAGCACCAGCAGCGGATCGATCTGCGCCTTCTTCGCCTGGAAGGTGAACTGCAGCGCGAACAGCAGTGCCCACCCGGCGCAGAGCCCGACCTGGCGCGTCCACAGCCGGCGCCCCAGATCGACCACGCACCACAGCGTGCCCAGTGCGGCCAGCAGCGAGGGCAGCAGGAAGGCCACGCGCCAGTGGCCAACCAGGCCGTACAGCGAGGCCTGCCACCACATCAGCATCGGCGGCTTGTCCGAATACAGCTCGGTTCCGCGATGCGGGAACAACCAGTAACCGCTATCGACCATCTGCCTGGCCACCAGCGCGAAGCGTGGTTCGTCAGAGGGCCACGGATCGCGGAGACCGAGACCGGCCCCCAGCACCAGCAGGGCCACCACCACGAACAACCACGTCTGGCGCGACGCGTGGGTTTTCAGCATGGGACTCGAAACGGCAGCGGGGGTCAGGCTGCTTTTATCAGACGCGCGTAGAAGAAACCGTCAGCATCGTTGTCACCGGGCAGTCGCTGGCGTGCCACGCCTTCGCAATCCACGCCGAATGCATCGCCCAGCGGCTGCGCCACGGCGTCCGGATGCCACTTCAGGAACGCACGCACCTGATCGATGTTCTCCGCGCGCAGGATCGAGCAGGTGGCATACAGCAGCACGCCGCCCGGGCGCAGCATCGACCAGCAGGCTTCCAGCAGGCGCGCCTGCACGCCCACCAGTGCATCGATGTCTTCGGCGCGACGGTGGAACATCACATCCGGCTGGCGGCGGATCACGCCCGTGGCCGAACACGGCGCATCCAGCAGGATCGCGTCGAACGGCACGCCGTCCCACCACGAGCCGGGATCGCTGGCATCGGCGACCAGGGTCTGCGCATGTTCGCCCACACCGGTGCGGGTGTAGGTGTCGCGCGCACGCGCGAGCCGGCGCGCGTCGATATCCAGCGCCAGCAGGCGCAGGCTCGGGTCACGCTCCAGCAGATGCGCCGACTTGCCGCCGGGTGCCGCGCAGGCATCCAGCACGCGGGCACCGGTCGCGGGCGCCAGCGCATCGGCGGCACACTGCGCCGACAGGTCCTGCACCGACAGTGCACCGTCGCCGAAGCCCGGCAGCTGGTTCACGGCAACGGGGGCCGCCAGGCGCAACGCATCGGCACACAGTGCAGTGGCTTCAGCGGCAATGCCGGCCTCGGCCAGCGTCGCCAGGGCCTTGTCGCGACCACCGTGCTGGCGGTTGGCACGCAGCCACAACGGCGCGGGTTGCAGGCTGGCGCTGAAGATCGCTTCGGCGTGCGCCGGCCAATCGCGTTCGATCGCATCAGCCAGCCATTCCGGGAAGGCGTCGCGCGCAGGCTGTTCGGGGAACCCCTCGCGCTGGGCGCGGCGCAGGATCGCGTTGACCAGGCCAGCCTGGCGCTCACGGCCCAGCGCGCGCGCCGCATCGACCGTAGCCGAAAGTGCTGCGTGCGCAGGCAGTTCGAGCACGTCCAACTGGGCGAAGCCGACCATCAGCAGCGTGCGCAGGTCGGCATCGCGCGCCGACAGCGGCTTCTGCATCCAGGCCTGCAAGGCCGCGTCATAGGTGCTGCGACGGCGCAGCACGGCGAAACACAGGGCTTCCAGCAGCGCGCGGTCGCGGCTGTCGGCCAGCTTCGGCAGTGCCCAGGCCAGTTCGGCCTTCAGCGAACGGCCACGGGTGAACACCTGTGCCAGCACGCGTGCGGCCAGCATGCGCGTGGCCGCGCCCGGTGCCGCCTTGGCGACGGAGAAATCGTTCTGCTTGGACACCGCTTATGCCCCCACGCGCAGATCGCGGCGAGCGTTGAGGTAGTCGGCAGCGGTGATCGCCTTGCCGCCTTCACGCTGCAGCACGCGCAGGCGCAGCGCGCCCTGGCCACAGGCAATGTCGATGCCGTCGCGGCCGGCGGCCAGCACGGTGCCCGGTGCCTGGCCGTGGTCCGCCTCCAGCGCCACCGCGCCGTGGATGCGCACCCGTTCACCGGCCAGCGTCGCCTCGGCGATCGGCCACGGATTGAACGCGCGCACGGTACGCGCCAGCGCGCCGGCGTCCTGCGCCCAGTCCAGCCTGGCTTCGGCCTTGTCCAGCTTGTGCGCGTAGGTCACGCCCTGTTCCGGCTGCGGCCGCGCGATCGGCTTGATGCCGGCGCGCAGCAGGCCCAGACCGTCGGACAGCACCTGGGCACCCAGCTCGGCCAGCTTGTCGTGCAGCTGGCCGCCGGTATCGGTGGCGGCGATCGGAAGCTCCTGGTGCAGCAGCACCGGGCCGGTATCGAGGCCAGCTTCCATCTGCATCAGGCACACCCCGGTCTTCGCGTCACCGGCCTGGATCGCACGCTGGATCGGCGCGGCGCCGCGCCAGCGCGGCAGCAGCGAGGCATGCACGTTCCAGCAACCATGGGTCGGGATGGCCAGCACCGCCTTGGGCAGGATCAGGCCATAGGCCACCACCACCATCAGGTCCGGCTGCAGGTCGCGCAGCTGCTGCTGGGCGGCCGCGTCCTTCAGCGACTCCGGCTGGTAGACCGGAATGCCACGGGCCACGGCTTCGAGCTTGACCGGCGAAGGCGCCAGGCCACGGCCACGGCCGGCCGGGCGATCAGGCTGGGTGTAGACGGCCACGACCTCATGGTGGCGCGCAGCGGCGCGCAGCGACGACACCGCGAATTCCGGCGTACCGGCAAAGACAATCCTCATGGCTACCCCACTTGCAGGATGGATTCGTGCAGGAAAGAAAACGGCGCCGTCGGCCGGCGCCGTACAGCCCGCGCGAGCCGCGCAGGCACGGGCCACCCGAAGGGTGGCCCGGATTGGCGATCACGCCACGTGCTTGCGCTGCTTGGCCAGCTTCTTGCGCACCATCTCGCGCTTGAGCGGCGACAGATAGTCGATGAACAGCTTGCCGTCCAGGTGATCCATCTCGTGCTGGATGCAGGTGGCCAGCACTTCGCCGGCTTCCATCTGCTGTTCCTGGCCGTTGCGGTCCAGGTACTTCACGGTGATGGTGTCGGCACGGGTGACGTCGGCGAAGATGCCCGGAACCGACAGGCAGCCTTCCTGGTACACCCGCCCCCCGTCCTTGGCGACGATTTCCGGGTTGATGAACACATGCGGTTCATTCTTTTCTTCGCTGACGTCGATGACCATGAAGCGCTTGTGCACGTCCACCTGGGTGGCGGCCAGGCCGATGCCCGGGGCGTCGTACATGGTCAGGAACATGTTGTCGATCAGTTCCTGGAAGGCCGGCGTGGTGACTTCGGCAGCTTCGATCAACGCGGCCTTGGTACGCAGGCGCGGATCGGGGAACTCGAGAATGGGGAGAAGGGCCATGGCTGTTTCCGGATAGGGGGCCGGCACGCCGGCATACGTCGCAGATTCTAGCTCCAACGCTTGCCTTGCGCCCCGGTTTCTGGACTATAGTGCGCGGACCTGTTGGGGAATCAGGGCTTCACACCTATGTTGCTTCGTTTTCGTACGGTCGTCGCCGCGGCGATGCTGACCGTGGCTGCCTATGCTACCGCCGTGGAAGTGAATGGCGGGCACCCGGACACCTATGTGGTCCGAAAAGGGGATACGTTGTGGGATATCGCCGCACGTTTCCTGCAGAAGCCGTGGCTGTGGCCGGAGATCTGGCAGGCCAATCCGCAGATCGCCAACCCGCACCTGATCTATCCCGGTGACGTGCTCAGCCTGGCCTACCTGGACCGGGTGACCGTGGCGGCCCAGCCCGGCCCGCGCCAGGAGGCCCCGATCGACGCCATTCCGCTGGCCCAGGTCGAGCCGTTCCTGAAGCAGCTGAGCGTGGTCGACAGCATCGAGCAGCTGCCCTACGTGGCCGGCCTGGAGGAAGAACGCCTGCGCGCCACCAGCGGCCACGCCGTCTATGTGCGCCTGGCCGACGCTCAGGTGGGCCAGCGCTGGGCGGTCGTCCGCCCGACTGTGCGCTACGCCCAGCCCAAGCCGACCGAGGACCTGACCGCCAACGGCGACGTCACCCCGGGCAGCGGCAACCTGTGGCGCGCCTACAGCGCGCCCAACCACCGCCGCGGCGTGCTCGGCTATGAGCTGGCCCAGGTCGCCACCGGCACCATCACCCATGTCGCCGGCGGCAAGGTCGAGGCGTCCACCCTGGTGCTGGACAAGAACGAAGGCGGCCGCGAGGTGCGTGCCGGCGACCGCCTGGTGCCGATCGAGGCCAGGCCGTACGACCTGCAGTTCGTGCCCCATGTCCCCGCCGCCGGTGTCGAGGGCGTCGACGTACGCGTGCTGGCCGTCACCGACATGTTCACCGCCGGCGGCCCCCGCGACGTGATCGCGATCTCGGCGGGTCGCACGCAGGGCGTGGACAATGGAACCGTGTTCTCGCTGTGGCGCCCGGGCCGCCATGTGGCGCACCGCATGAAGTATCCGAACTCGTCGCGTACGGACGATTCGCTCAGCACCGGCGCCGGCCGGGTCTCGCTGCCGGACGAGTACGCGGCGCATGCCATGGTGTTCCGCACCTTCGACAACGTCAGCTACGCGCTGGTGATGCAGGGCGTGAAGCCGGTGCGCGTGGGGTACAACGCCCTGCACCCGGACGCGAAGTAGAGTCGACTGTGTAGAGTCGACTGTTAGTCGACTGCTTTTCGTCCAGATGCTCGAAAACGCCCGCGCTGCGCGCGATGGTCAACTGACAGTCGCCCCTGCAGGGGCGGTCTCCGGCAAACCCTGACGGTTACATGCGAAGGCGCCCTAGGGCGCCTTCGTTGTATCCGGCCGATAGTGGGGGAATGACCAGACAGGTGGATGAGGCGCTGCTGCGCCTGGTGATGGCAGGCGGCGCGCTGGCGCCACGGCGGGCCCTGCTGCAGGCCGCGGGCAGCGCGGAGATTGCGATCGCGCAGGGCGCCGCGAACTGGCACGCGCACGGTTGCACGCCAGAGCAGTGCGCTGCACTGGAACGCCCCGACGCCCGCGCCTGGACCGCGGTACGGCACTGGCTGGAAGACGACGACCACCATCTGCTGTCCTTCGCCGACGCGGCCTTTCCGCCGCCCCTGCTGTACGTCCCGAATCCGCCGCTGGCGCTGTTCGTGGCGGGCGATCCGAGCCTGGCCTGGCGCCCCTCCGTGGCGCTGGTCGGCAGCCGCTCGCCAACCCCGGGAGGACGCGCGCTGGCCGCGCGCTTTGCCAGCTGCTTCGTCGAGGCCGGACTGGCCGTAACCAGCGGCCTGGCGGCCGGCATCGACGCGGCCGCCCACCTGGCCACACTGGAGGCAGGCGGCTGCACCGTCGCGGTGATCGGGACTGGCCCTGATCGGGCCTATCCGGACAGCCACCAACGGTTGCAGGGGCGGATCGCCGCCGAGGGCGCGGTGCTCAGCGAGTACCTGCCGGGCACACCGGCACGCCCGGGCCACTTCCCCGCGCGCAACCGGCTGGTGGCCGGGCTGGCGCTGGCGACGGTGGTGGTCGAGGCCGCGCAACGCTCCGGCGCCCTGATCACCGCACGGCTGGCTGCCGAGGCGGGCCGCGAAGTCTGTGCCCTGCCCGGCTCGGTACTCAATCCACGCGCTGCGGGCTGCCATCGACTGATCCGCGAGGGTGCCGCGCTGGTCGAGCGCCCCGAGGAAGTGCTGGAACTGCTGGCCCCTGCCCTTCGCCAGCAGCTGCCGGGCTTGCAATCACGGCTGGCCACCCCCACTGAACAGGCACCGCCGGCACTCCTGCCGGCGCGCTGGGCCGACGACCCTGACTACCAGTGCTTGTGGCGGGCCCTGGACCACAACCCAAGCAGTATGGATTCACTGATCACGCGCTGTGGATTGACGGCGCCCCAGGTGTCCTCCATGCTGCTGGCCATGGAACTGGCGGGAATCGTGGTGTGCGTACACGGCCGCTACTGTCGAACTCCCTAGTTTCTTCACCTCCACAGCGTCGCGCGACGCAGGCCGAGGGGCAATGAAAGAGAGCATCCTGGACGTACTGCTGTACCTGTTTGAACACTATTTCAGCGAAGACGCGGACCTGATCCGTGACCGCGATTCGCTCCAGAACGGCCTGATCCAGGCCGGTTTCAGCCCAACCGAGATCAACAAGGCGTTCGACTGGCTCGACGCCCTGGCCGCGCAGCGGCCGAGCGTGGCCCAGGCACGGGTCGATGGCCCCGTGCGCGTCTACCACGGCCCCGAGCTGGACAAGCTGGACGTGGAATGCCGCGGCTTCCTGCTGTACCTGGAACAGCACGGCATCCTCGACGCCGACCAGCGCGAGCTGGTGCTGGACCGGGCGATGGCCCTGGACCAGGACGAACTGGACCTGGACGACCTGAAATGGGTCGTGCTGATGGTGCTGTTCAACCAGCCGGGCTCCGAAGCGGCCTATGCCTGGATGGAGACGCAGATGTTCATGGACGAGCCAGAACCCCTGCACTGACCGTACACTTGGGGGCATAGCGCATTCAGGAGCGTCCCCGTGAGCGAGTGGTTCCATGCAGAAGGCAACCGGCAGCAAGGCCCGCTGCCGGCGGAACAGTTGGTCGAGTTGTTCCGAAACAACCAGATCACCCTGGACACCCTGGTCTGGCGCGACGGCCTGCCGCAATGGCAGCCGTTGCGCACTGTCGTGGACGAACTCGGCCTGATCGTGCCGGCGCTGGACGCCGCCGCACCGCCGGTCGAACCCGAGCCGGAACCGGAACCCGTCGCACCGCCTCCGCCGCAGCCGCCGGTACTGCCGGCGTCCACGCCCTACGCCACCAGTGCATCGGCCACCGTCCTGCCGGCACCGAAAAAGAAACTGTCCGGCTGTGCGCTGACCGCCATCATCGGTGGTGGCCTGTTGCTGGTGTTGGTGCCGATCCTGGCCATCCTCGCCGCGATCGCGCTGCCGGCCTACAAGGATTACACCGTGCGCAGCAAAGTCGCCGGCGCCGTGGCCGCGCTGCAGCCGCTGAAGGACCAGGTGCAGCATTTCGCCGATGACGAAGGCCGCTGCCCGGGTGCCAATGACGCCGGCTTCCCGGCCCCGGGCGACTTCGCCCACGCGGGCCTGTCTGCCGTGAACATCGGCCGCTTCAACAACGGCCACTGCGGCATCGAAGCAACGCTGGCGGTACCGGGCAAGGGCATCGACGGCGACCTGCTGTGGCTGGAATACGACCGTGACAGTGGCCGCTGGGAATGCAGCGGCGAAAGCGACGACAAGTACCTGCCGCAGTCGTGCCGCGGCTGAGCCGCGCGCACGCCAGCACCTCCATGGACGATCCAACAGGGAACATGCAATGACTGAGTGGTATTACGCCGAAGGACAGCAGCGCCAGGGCCCGCTGCCGGTGCAGGAGATCCGCCAGCGCTTCCAGCGCGGCCAGTTGAACCTGGACACCCTGGTCTGGCGCGAAGGCATGGACCAGTGGGCGGCGCTGCGCCAGGTGGTCGACGAGCTCGGGCTGCAGACCCTGGCCGATGCAAGTACCGCCACAGGCAGTGGCGGTTTCGATCTGCGCAACGACTATGCGGCCATCGACAACGGTACCGCGCCACTGCCCGGCACCGGTGCCCTCAGCAGCTCGCCCTACAGTGCCCCGGCAGCGCTCGGTGCCGGCGCCCATGCGCAGCCGGTGGTCGGCGGCGAAGTCGTCTATGCGGGCTTCTGGAAGCGCGTGGCAGCCTACGTGATCGACTACTTCGTGCTGGTCATCCCCGGCAGCATCATCGGTGTCATCCTCGGGGTGATCCTCGGCGCCGGCATGGGTGCGGTGGGCAGTGACGAGTCGGCCATCGAGATCGTGGCGCAGCTGGCCAGTGCACTGATCAACTTCGCCATCGGCATGGCGTACTACACCTGGTTCCATGCCTCGAAGGGCGGCGCCACACTGGGCAAGATGGCGGTGGGCATCAAGGTCGTGCGCGGCAACGGCGAGCGCCTGACCAAGGCGCGCGCGTTCGGTCGTTACTGGGCCATGCTGCTGAGCAGCTTCACCCTCGGCATCGGTTTCCTGATGGCGGCCTTCACCGAGCGCAAGCAGGGCCTGCACGACATGATCTGCGACACCCTGGTGGTCGACCGCTGGGCCTACACCGACCAGCCCCACCTGCAGCGCCGCGAGCTGGGCACCGTCACCGTGCTGGTGCTGGTGTTGACCGGCCTGTTGTCGCTGGCGGGCCTGGCGCTGCTGGTGTTCGCGGTCGGCTTCATCGCCAAGATGGCCTCCTGAACGGCCATCCTCACGCCTGGCTGCTTGACACGGGCTGGCCGGGCGTGATTCCTCTAATAAGGTGAACCTGAACGCCCGGCACATTACCGGGCGTTCAGTTTATGGATTTGCGCGTGGCCGCTTCACTAATGCGGCCATTTGCTCCACCCTAGCGGCCCCTTCCCCACGGTTCGCCCCACAGACCCTGCTGCCATGCCCAAGCACCTGCTCATCGTCGAATCGCCGGCCAAGGCCAAGACGATCAACAAATACCTCGGCAAGGATTACACCGTCCTGGCCTCGTATGGGCATGTGCGTGACCTGATTCCGAAGGAAGGCGCGGTCGACCCGGACAACGGGTTCGCCATGCACTACGACGTGATCGACAAGAACGAGAAGCACGTCGATGCGATCGCCAAGGCCGCCAAGGGCGCCGACGACATCCTGCTGGCGACCGACCCGGATCGCGAGGGTGAGGCGATCAGCTGGCATATCGCCGAGATCCTGAAGGAACGCGGGCTGGTCAAGGACAAGCCGATGCAGCGCGTGGTGTTCACCGAGATCACCCCGCGCGCCATCAAGGAAGCCATCAGCCAGCCGCGCGCGATCGCCAGCGACCTGGTCGATGCCCAGCAGGCGCGCCGCGCGCTGGACTACCTGGTGGGCTTCAACCTGTCGCCGGTGCTGTGGCGCAAGGTCCAGCGCGGCCTGTCCGCCGGCCGCGTGCAGAGCCCGGCGCTGCGCATGATCGTCGAGCGCGAGGAAGAGATCGAAGCCTTCATCGCCCGCGAGTACTGGTCGATCGCCGCCGAGTGCGCGCACCCGTCGCAGCACTTCAACGCCAAGCTGATCAAGCTGGACGGGCAGAAGTTCGAGCAGTTCACCATCACCGACGGCGACACCGCTGAAGCGGCGCGCATGCGCATCCAGCAGGCCGCGCAGGGTTCGCTGCACGTCACCGACGTGGCCAGCAAGGAGCGCAAGCGCCGCCCGGCGCCGCCGTTCACCACCTCCACCCTGCAGCAGGAAGCCTCGCGCAAGCTCGGCTTCACCACCCGCAAGACCATGCAGGTGGCGCAGAAGCTGTATGAAGGCGTGGCGATCGGCGACGAAGGCACCGTCGGCCTGATCTCGTACATGCGTACCGACTCGGTGAACCTGTCGCAGGATGCGCTGGCCGAGATCCGCGATGTGATCGCCCGTGATTACGGCATCGCCTCGCTGCCCGACCAGCCCAACACCTACCAGACCAAGTCCAAGAACGCCCAGGAAGCGCACGAAGCGGTGCGCCCGACCTCGGCCCTGCGTACCCCGTCCCAGGTGGCGCGCTACCTCAGCGACGACGAGCGCCGCCTGTACGAACTGATCTGGAAGCGTGCAGTGGCCTGCCAGATGATTCCGGCCACGCTCAACACCGTCAGCGTCGACCTGTCGGCCGGCAGCGAGCACGTGTTCCGTGCCAGCGGCACCACCGTGGTCGTGCCCGGCTTCCTGGCCGTGTACGAGGAAGGCAAGGACAACAAGAGCGCCGAGGACGAGGACGAAGGCCGCAAGCTGCCGGCGATGAAGCCCGGCGACCGCGTGCCGCTGGAACGCATCCAGGCCGAACAGCATTTCACCCAGCCGCCGCCGCGCTACACCGAAGCGGCGCTGGTGAAGGCGCTGGAAGAGTACGGCATCGGCCGTCCCTCGACCTACGCCTCGATCATCCAGACCCTGTTGTTCCGCAAGTACGTGGAAATGGAAGGTCGCAGCTTCCGCCCGTCCGACGTCGGCCGTGCGGTGTCCAAGTTCCTGTCCAGCCACTTCACCCAGTACGTGGATTACGACTTCACCGCCAAGCTTGAAGACGAGCTCGATGCCGTCTCGCGTGGCGAAGAAGAGTGGATCCCGCTGATGTCGCGCTTCTGGGAACCGTTCAAGGAACTGGTCGAAGACAAGAAGGAATCGGTCGACCGTGCCGAGGCCAGTGGCGCGCGCGAGCTGGGCACCGACCCCAAGACCGGCAAGCCGGTCAGCGTGCGGCTGGGCCGCTTCGGGCCGTATGCCGCCATCGGCAGCACCGCCGAGGATGCCGAGGAGAAGCCGAAGTTCGCTTCGCTGCGCCCCGGCCAGTCGATGCACACCATCTCGCTGGAAGACGCGCTGGAACTGTTCCTGATGCCGCGCGCGCTGGGCGAGGACAAGGGCGAGCCGGTCAGCGTCGGCATTGGCCGCTTCGGACCGTTCGCCAAGCGTGGCAGCACCTATGCCTCGCTGAAGAAGGAAGATGACCCGTACACCATCGACCTGGCCCGCGCCGTGTTCCTGATCGAAGAGAAGGAAGAGATCGCGCGCAACCGGATCATCAAGGAATTCGACGGCAGCGACATCCAGGTGCTGAACGGCCGCTTCGGCCCGTACATCAGCGACGGCAGGATGAACGGCAAGATCCCCAAGGATCGCGAACCGGCATCGCTGACCCTGGCTGAAGTGCAGCAGCTGATGGAAGAAACCGGCAAGCCGGTGCGCAAGGGCTTCGGTGCCAAGAAGGCCGCTGCGAAGAAGGCGCCGGCCAAGAAGGCCGCGGTGAAGAAGGAAGCCGCGCCGAAGAAGGCTGCCGCCAAGAAGGCCCCGGCCAAGAAAGCGGTGAAGAAGGCTGCCCCGAAGAAGGCGCCGGCCAAGAAGGCCGTCAAGAAGGCTGCCAAGAAATAGATCCACGCCATGCGTGGATGAGGGTCAAGGTGTGCGGACCAACGGTCCGCACCCACCCGGGTTGCAGGTTCCACCCCATCTGCACGCTGCAGGGGGATAATGAAGGCCCACGCCGGGCCGGTCGCCGCCATGAAAGAACTCACCCTGGACTCTGCCGTCGCCACGCTCCGCGCGGGCGGCGTGATTGCCTACCCGACCGAAGCGGTCTGGGGCCTGGGCTGTGACCCTTCGCACGAGGCGGCGGTGCACATGGTGCTGCGACTGAAACAGCGACCGATCGAGAAGGGCATGATCCTCGTTGCCGCCGAACTGCCTCAGCTGGAAGGCTGGGTGCGCCTGCAGGCGCTGCCGGACGCACGCCAACGCGCGGTGCTGGCCAGCTGGCCCGGCGCCAACACCTGGATCCTGCCCGCCGGACCCCGTGCCCAGCCGTGGGTCACCGGGGAGCACAGCGGCATCGCCGTGCGCATCAGCGCCCACCCGCTGGTGGCCGAACTCTGCCGTGCCTGGGGAGGCCCACTGGTCTCCACCAGCGCCAACCTGGCCGGCGAGCCCCCGGCGCGCCGCCGCGAAGAACTGGATCCACGCCTGCTGCGCCTGCTCGACGGCATCCTGGATGGCGAAACCGGTGGCCTGGCCCAGCCCACCCCGATCCGCGACGCGCTCAGCGGCAACGTGCTGCGCTCCTGAGCGGCCGATTGCGCTGCCCCTGACAATCGCGCACCCTGCCGTCATGAACCTGCTGCGCACCGCCTTGGGCCTGTGCCTGCTGCTGCCATCGATGGCACCGGCGGCCGAGGATGTGCGGGTCTACCGCTGCGTCGCCAGCAACGGTGCGGTGGCCCTGCAGGACACGCCCTGCAACAGCGGCCGCCAGGAAGTCCGCGACCTGCAGCGCCCGCGCGATCCATCGCCGCAGGTGGTACGCAGCGATGCGACGCCCGCACCGCTGGACGAAGCTCCGGTGATGCGTGACCGCGAGGTCCGCCACGTCTACATCCAACCGCCGCAGCCGCTGTACGAATGCGTGCGCGACGACGGCCAGCGCTATACCAGCGACAGCAACGAGGGCAATCCGCGTTGGGTGCCGTTGTGGACCAGCGTCTGGCTGCCACACGGGCATCGGGGCCCGGCCTACCCGGGTCCGCGCCCGGCCGTCGGCACACCGATCGGTTCGCCCGTCGGCGAGGGTGCAGGTTACCGGCCGCCCGCAGTCGGCGTAGGCGTGCAGGTCCCGGCCGGCAGCGTGCTGGTGCGCGACAGCTGCCACGCGCTGCCACCACAGGAGGTCTGCGCGCGCCTGCGCGACCGTCGCTGGGAACTGGATCGTCGCTACAACAGCGCATTGCAGAGCGAGCGCACCGCCATCAGCAACGAACAGCGTGGCATCGACGCGCGCCTGTCACGCGACTGCCAGCGCTGAGCGCAGCCCTGCATCGCTGCCTGTACGCTGTGCGCATGAACAGACTGATCTGGCTGGCCCTGGCGTTGTTGCCCGGCACGGCACTGGCCGAAGCCGGCGTGGTGTACCGCTGCACGTCCAGCAACAGCGACATACCGACCCTGCAACGTACGCCCTGCCCGTCCGGAACCAAGCAGCAGGTGTTGCGCGTGCCCGAGCCGGCCAGCGCACAGCCGGCGGTGGTCGCCGCGCCCCAGGCGCCAGCACCTGTTGCCACCGGGACGCCCGCCGCGGCTCCGACCAGGCCCGAAGCAGTGCCTGCGGCCGCAGCGGCACCAAGGCGCGCGGACGAAGGGCGCACCATCATGGAAGCGGGAATGGTTGAACGCGAAGGTGGCAACCAGATTCTCGACAGTGCGACCCTGCGCCGTGATGCCGACGCTCGTGCCGAAGCAGGCAACGGACCACCGAAGCCACCACTTCCCCCGATCTTCCAGTGCACCGACGGACAGGGTGGTGGCTATCTGCACGAGTACGAGGCATCACCCGGCCGCTGCGAACCGATGACGGTGCAGGGCCTGGGCGGGGTCACGCCGATGAACGCGGCCGGCTGCGAAGTCGTGCGCGACCGTTGCGAGGAACTGCCCGAAGCACAGCGATGCGGCAGCTGGCAGCAGCGCTTCCGCGATGCACGCGGCCGCGAACGATTCACCACGCCCGAGAACCGCGACGCTGCACGGGGCGAGCGGGAACGGCTGCAGGGTGTGCTGGAGGCCAGCAACTGCCCGGTACCGGGGTGACCGCATCCACGCATGGCGTGGATCTACCGGTACCGGGGTGATCGGGCGCCGTCGCGGTAGCGCCGGGCCATGCCCGGCGAAAAAACGACCTGCGCTCAGAACCCGTAACGCAGGAAACCGCCGTCCACCGCGATGCACTCGCCGGTGACATAGCTGGCCGCCGGCAGGCACAGGAAGCCCACGGCCGCGGCCACTTCCTCCGGCTCGCCAATGCGGCGCATCGGCGTGCGGTTGATCACTTCCTCGTAGTAATCCGGGTCCGACAACGGACCGGAGGTCCGCCGCGTGCGGATGTACCACGGCGCCACCGCGTTGACCCGGATGCCATCCTCGGCCCACTCGACGGCCAGGTTGCGGGTCATCTGGTGCATCGCCGCCTTGGTCATGCCGTAGACCACGCCGCTGCGCACATGGGTCAGGCCGGACACGCTGCCGACGTTGACGATCGACGACGATGCATGGCGTGCCAGCAACGGATGCGCGTAGCGCGACAGCTCGAACGCCGAGAACAGGTTGGTCTCGAAGATCTTCCGCCATTCGTCCTCGGAATACTCCGTGGCCGCCTTGGTGACGTTGCCGCCGGCGTTGTTGACCAGGATGTGCAGGCCATCGCTGTGGTCTTCCACCCAGTCCAGGATCTGGCGGCGGTCCTCGTCGTCGGAGACATCGGCGGCCAGCGCGTGCACCTGCATCTGCGGATACACGTCCAGCAGCTCGTCGCGCGCGGTCTCCAGCATGTCGATATCGCGCCCGACGATCATCAGGTCCGCCCCGAAGCCGGCCAGTTCGTGCGCGATGGCCAGGCCGATACCGGCGCTGGCGCCGGTGATCAGGGCGGTCTGCCCGTCCAGGCGCCACCGTTGCTGGGTCATGTGTCCTCCGGGGCCGCGCCCGCTGTATTTCGATGCGGCAAGGATACGCGCTCACGGCTGCCCCCTGCCGGGGATGCGACACTGCACGTACGCCCACCGCGGAGAGCCGCCATGCGCATCCTGATCCTGTCCTCGTCCCTGCTGGCCAGCGTGCTGCTGGTGGCCTGCCAGCGGCCGCCGACGCCGAACCCGGAGAAGCCACCGGTGCCCAAGGCGATGTCGCGCGCGATGCAGGAGCCCCTGGACCGTGCGAAGGACGCACGGAAGGCCGTGGAAGAGGCCGCTGCACGCGAGCGCAAGGCCGAAGCCGACGCGACGCAATGACAGGTGGCTTGTGGGGTCAGAGCCCTTTGCCAAGCAAAGGGATCCGACCCCATGAACGAGAACGCCCGGCCGAAGCCGGGCGTTTCCAGTAGATCCACGCCCTGCGTGGATGCTTTCCGATCAGAACCCGCAGAAGCAATACGCCAGCGCCTTCACCGGCGCGCCGTTGCCCTTCTCGCGGGCCGCGTTCTCGACGAAGCGCAACTGGGTGTCCACTTCCGGCATCGTGCGCGCCAGCATCATCCGCGCCATGCCCGAGTCGGACAGCATCCAGGCACCGGCGCGGCTGCCGGCGAAACCGCTGACGAACTGCGCGAACGGCGTCGCCGCCTTCTCGATGTAGCGCACGCGGTAGGCATCGGCCTTGCCCAGCTTGGCACGGCTGGCGGCGTCGGCCACGGCGTCCTTCAGGCCACCGAAGGCGTCGACCAGGCCACGTTCCTTGGCCTGCGCACCGCTCCACACGCGGCCGCGGGCCACTTCATCGACCGCCTCGACCGGCTTCTTGCGGGCATCGGCGACGCGACCGGTGAAGTCGGCATAGCCCTTGTTGATCACCGTCTGGATGACCTGGCCCACGGCCGGGTCCATCGGGCGGGTGACGTCGAAGGCACCGGCGAAGCGGGTGGTGCCCACGCCGTCGGTATGCACGCCGATCTTGTCCAGCGCACGGCTGAAGTTCGGCACCATGCCGAAGATGCCGATCGAACCGGTGATGGTCGACGGATCGGCGTAGATGCGATCGGCGTTCATGCTGATCCAGTAGCCACCGGAAGCGGCCAGGTCACCCATCGACACCACCACCGGCTTGCCGGCGGCCTGCAGCGCCACCACTTCACGGCGGATCTGCTCGGAGGCGAACACTTCACCGCCCGGCGAATCCACGCGCAGCACCACCGCCTTCACGTTTTCGTCGTCACGCGCGGCACGCAGCAGCGCCGAGGTCGACTCGCCGCCGATGCGGCCGGCCGGCAGGTCGCCACCGCTGATCTCGCCCTCGGCCACCACCACCGCCACCTGCGGACGCGAGTCCACCGGGTTGCGGCGCGCGTCGAGCAGGGCCAGGTAACGACCGAAGTCGACGTTGCGGAAACCGCCGTCTGCATCGTCGTCGGCCACGCCGCGCTCGATCATCAGATCCTCGAACTCCTCGCGGGTCTTCAGCGCGGTCACCAGCTTCTGCTGCAGGGCGAACTTGGCCAGGTCGCCACCGGCGGCGGCGATGCCTTCCGGCAGCGTGTCGATGCCGGCGGCCAGCTGTGCCGGATCCAGGCGGCGTGCCTTGGCGATGTCGGCCAGGTAGCGCTGCCACACATCGTTCATCCAGAACAGGTCCGCTTCCTTGGAGGCCGGCGACGCCGCATCAAGCACGTACGGCTCGGCCGCGGACTTGTACTCGCCCACCTTGAACAGGTGCACGTCCACGCCCAGCTTGTCCTGCAGGCCGGTGCGGAAGTACTGGCGGTAGCGGCCCAGGCCCTCGAGCACCACCGACCCCATCGGGTCCAGGTAGACCTCATCGGCCTGTGCGGCCAGCAGGTACTGCGACTGGCCCATGCTCTCGCTGTAGGCCACCAGCTGCTTGCCGGACGCGCGCAGCTCCTGCAGCGCGGCGGCGACTTCACGCAGCGAGGCGAAGCCCGACGGCTGCAGCTTGTCCAGCTCCAGCACCACGCGCTCGATCTTCTTGTCTTCCTTGGCCGACTCGATCACCCGCAGCAGGTCGCGCAGCTGGATCTCTTCGGCGCCGTTGTCGCCCACCGCCTTGGCCAGCGCGCGGCTGACCGGATCGGCGCTGAACTGCTCGACCAGGCGGCCTTCCGGCGCGATCACCAGGGTGGTGCGGTCCTGCAGCGACTTGCTGGCGCCGGCGCCCATGCCGGCGGCGATGACGAACATCACCAGCAGCAGGAACAGCAGGCCGAAGAACACCAGGTTGAGGATCAACCGGCGGGTGAAGTTCATGACGTCCCACAGCCCGATGAAGAAACTGGCGACGGGGTTGCGACGCGCCGGGGGCAGCGGGGGCACGGGTTGATTCATGGAGCGCTCCGGATGGCTTCTTGCCGTGGTACCAGCATAGCCGGTGCCGCGTGATGCGGCATCGGACACAAGTCAGGGGATCGCCCGCCACGGGGGGGGGCGGGAACGGGAGGTCAGGACAGCATCGACTGGCCGATGCGCAGGCTGCTGCGGCGCAGGCGCCAGCCCATCAGGATGGCGGCGGCGGTCAGGCCGACGATCAGGCCGATCCACATGCCCTGCGGGCCCATGCCCAGGCCCAGGCCGAGCCCGGCGCCAAGCGGCATGCCCAGGCCCCAGTACGCGAACATGGCGATGAACATCGGCACGCGGGTGTCCTTCAGGCCGCGCAGCGCGCCGGCCGACAACACCTGGATGCCATCCGGGAACTGGAAGGTGGCCGCGTACAGCAGCAGCGTCGAGGCCAGGCCGGCCACCGCCAGGTCGTTGGTGTAGACACCAACGATGGCATCGTGGCCGAACAGCAGCACCGCCGCCGACAGCGTCTGCGTACCCATGATGATCGCGTAGCCGGCCCACGCCGCACGACGCACGCCGAAACCATCGCCCCGGCCGACCGCATGGCCGACGCGCACGGTGGTGGCTTCGGCCACGCCCATCGGGATCATGAAGCACAGCTGCGCCACGTTGATCGCGATCTGGTGCGCGGCCGCTTCATTGGCACCGAGGCGGCCGATCAGCAGCGCGGTGACGATGAACAGACCGCCTTCCATCAGCACGGTGATGCCGATCGGCAGGCCGGTGCGCAGCAGCTCCCAGATCGCCTTCCAGCGCGGCCCCTCGAAGTGCGAGAACAGCTGCAGGTGGGCGAAGCGCTTGGTGAACCACAGGTAGGTGGCGAACGCGATGGCCTGCAGCCACATCATCACTGCCGAGGCGATGCCGAGGCCCTCGGCGCCCATTTCCGGGAAGCCGAGCTTGCCGTTGGCCAGCACGTAGCCCATCGGTGCCAGCACCAGCAGGCCGCCGAAGCCGAGCAGCATGGTCGGCAGCGTCCAGTGCATGCCCTCGCTGAGGTAGCGCATGCAGAAGTACAGGGTCAACGCCGGGCCACCCCAGCGCACCGCATGCAGGAACGCGGTGGCACCCGGCACGATGTCCGGCGCGATGCCGAAGGCCGGCAGCAGCGGCGGCACCACGGTGAGGAAGGTGAACATGATCAGGCCCAGGCCCAGCGCCAGCCACAGTGCCTGGCGGAACAGCGGGCCGATCTCGCGCTCGCGGCCGGCGCCATGCAGCTGCGACACCGAGGCGGTAAGCGAGATCAGGGTGCCGATCGGGATCAGCATCGGCAGCCACAGCAGCGCCGTGCCGATGGTCACCGCAGCCAGGGTCGCGGTGGCGTGGTGGCCGGCAATCACGTTGTCGACGAAGGAGATCAGACCGGTGGACACATGCCCGAGCACAAGCGGCAGGGCGAGCAGACCGGTGGCGCCGACTTCCTTGCTGAAGCGCGGCGTGGAGGTTGCAGTAGACATAAGGTGCTTGACGCGAACTACGGTTGCGCGCGAAGGGCACAGGCACCGGGTTGCGGCCGGTCATCTTACGCGCGCAGCGCGCGCATTCCCATGACATGGCGTGAATGCTGGGTTCCGGCAGGCCTCGCTGCGGTAGAGTCGACTGTCAGTCGACTGCTCTTCATACAGGACCGCGAAAACCCCGCGCTGCGCGCGGAAGTCGACTGACAGTCGACTCTACCCTGTCGAGGTTACCCGTCGACGCTACGCCTTCGGGTTTACTGGCCAGCCTGGCGCTTGAGCCAGGTGTCGCGCTCGGCGGCCGGCACGGCGAGGAACGCGCCACGCACCGTGTCGCGTTCCTGCGGTGGCGTGCGCTGCGCGACCAGGGTCAGCTGGGCCAGCTGCGCCGGGCTGAGCTGGCGCAGCACGGCCAGCGCGGCCTCGCGCTGTTCCGGTGGCACGAAGCCGAACAGGCCGTGCAGCTTGGGGAACTCCAGTCCCAGCTGCGGGCCCAGCCGCCAGCCTTCACGGAACGCCTGGTCCTGCGCCTGGAACTGCTGGCGCAGACGCTGCTGCTGGTCTGCCGGCAGCGCGTTGAACCGCGCCGCAGCCTGCCGGATGCGCTCCCGCTCGCTCTCCGGCAGGGCGCGCCAGGCCGCGTAGTCGGCTCGGCGCTGACGCTGCTGCGGAGCATCGAGCTGGGCAAACGATGCGGGCGCGGCCGGCGGGGCGGATGAGGTGGCCGGCACCGGCGGCGGCAATGGCACGTTCAAGGTCTGCGGCGCAGCGGACAGCGACAGCGGCAGGGCCAGCAGCAGGCTGGCGAACAGCGTCTTATTCATCGGCGGCAGCCGTTTCCAGCGTAGCGCTGGCCGGCTCCGGCCGGCTCGGCTTGGATTGCGACTCGTCCACCGGCAGCGGGCCGCCGGCGGCGGTCCAGGCATACAGATCGGCATCAGCCACCAGCGGATAGTCGCGGTCAGCCAGCATCGTGGCGTCGTCGGAGGCCTGGGCCGGGGTCGCATCCGGCGTAGCGTTGACCTTGCTCGGCGGAAGCGCTTCCACCGTGACCGGGCCAGCTTCACCCACGACACCGTCCGGCAGTGGAGCGTCGCTACCGGATGAATGTCCTTGCCAGTAGCGCCAGCCCAGCGCCGCGGCCAACAGCACCGCCACCGTCACCAGCAGGATCGCCGGACCGCGCCAGCGCGGCCTGGCATTGGGACGCCGCCGCTTGCCCTGGGCGGCCGCACGATCATCGCGCTGTGGTGCGCGCCAACTGGTCGAGGGAGCTTCATTGCTGGCGGCTGGTGCAGCTGGCTGCTGCAGCTGCTGCAGGCGCTTGGCCGGCAGGTCGCGGATGCGCAGCTGCACCTGTTCGGCCAGCTGGCGCCAGGCCGACGCATCGGGCTGGCCGTGTGCATCGCGGGGGCAGGCATCGGCCAGCAGGTGCTGGTAGCCCGCTTCGTCCTGGTCGAGCACGCGCATGGCGATGCCCTCGTCCAGACTGCCGCCCACCCGCAGAAGGAGTGCCAAGCGTGGCAGCGGCCCCATCTCGCCCAGCGCAGCCAACGGCGGCAGCCACTGGCCGCCCACCGGCTCGCGCAGCGCCTGGCGCTGGCCCAGCAGGGTCCAGAAGCGGGTCGGCCACTGCGCCATCGGCAGGTCGCTGGCGACCGCGGCAAAGGCGCGCATCACCGCCACCAGGGTCTGCTCGGCACGCGCGGCGTCGCCGCACTGCAGCTCAGCCACCACCAGGGCGCGGCGCTCGACGCCGCGCAGGAACGCCGACAGCGCGCCGGCCGCGGTCGAGGAAACAGGGGCGGGCACAGCCGTCATCGGTCACTCCAAAGGTCTGCCAGCATGATAGCGGCAGCCCATCGGCACCCGTAGGACTTGCGCCCAAAGGCACTTCGTGCTGCAGGTTGTGCACAGCACCACGCCCGCCCCGGGGAAAACTGCGGCATCCAGCTGAATTCACTCTGTTTCAGCAATGTTTCACACTCAAGTTGTTGATTTTGAATGACTTTGAAGTGTGGCGATTTTTTGACCAACCCAAGCGTGAGCTCGTCGCCATCGGCCTCCTGCGTTCCCGTCGACCGGTAACGCACAACGTTATCCACAGAACATGTGGATAAGACTGAATCTCCAATGGACACCGATATTTAGGTGACATTTATGATTCAACGGGGGCTCCCCGGCCGCCTCTGCCCCCTGCCATTCGCGCGCGCATGGCCCGTTACACTGGCCCGATGCTTTCACCCATTCCGACCCTGCAGGTCGCCCTGCCCGTCCCGCTGCCACGCCTGTTCGACTACCTGTCGCCGGAGGGCGATGGCCCCACGGTCGTGGTCGGCTGCCGCCTGAAGGTGCCGTTCGGAAACCGCGAGCTGGTCGGCGTGGTGGCCGGCCACGGCCAGACCGATGACGGCCAGGGACTGCGCCAGGCCCTGGCCTGGTGCGACCCGCAACCGCTGCTGCAGGGCGAGCTGTGGCAGAGCCTGCAATGGCTGGCGCGCTACACCCATGCACCGCTGGGCGAGGTGCTGAGCACCGCCCTGCCGGGCCCGCTGCGCCATGGCGACGCCCTGCCCGACACCCATCACTGGGGCTGGCAGCTGACCGCCGAAGGGCGCGCCCAGCGCGAAAAACTGCGTGCCGGCAGCCGCCCCCGGCAACTGGCCGAACTGCTGGCCGACGCCATCGTCGATGAAGACGTGCTGGGCGAACGCATGGACGACTGGCGCACCGCCGCGCGCAGCCTCGCCAAGCGGGAACTGGCCGAGCGCGTGGCGCTGAGCGTGGCACCGCAGCACGCGCAGCCACTGCCCGGCCCCACCCTCAACCCGGACCAGGCCGAGGCCGTGGCGGCGATCAACGCAGTCGAGGGCTTCCAACCGTTCCTTCTGGATGGCGTAACCGGCAGCGGCAAGACCGAGGTCTACCTGCAGGCCATCATCCACTGCCTGGCGCAAGGCAAGCAGGCGCTGGTGCTGGTGCCGGAAATCGGCCTCACCCCGCAGACCCTGGCACGCTTCCGCGGCCGCCTCGGCATCGCCGTGCATGCCCTGCACTCGGGATTGAACGACAACGAGCGCGCGCGCGTCTGGGCAGCGGCCTCCCGCGGCGAAGCGCGGGTCATCGTCGGCACCCGCTCGGCGGTGTTCACGCCGCTGCCGCAGGCCGGCCTGCTGATCGTCGACGAGGAACATGACGGCAGCTACAAGCAGCAGGATGGCATCCGCTACCACGCACGCGATTTCGCCCTGGTGCGGGCCAAGGCGCTGGGCATCCCGGTGCTGCTGGGCAGCGCTACGCCTTCATTGGAAACGCTGCACAACGCCTATGCCGGGCGCTACACCCACCTGCGCCTGAAGCAGCGTGCCGGTGATGCGCGGCCACCGCGCGTGCGCATCCTGGATGTACGCAAGCGGCCATTGCATGACGGCCTCTCGGCCGATGTGCTGGCCGGTATCGGCGAGCACCTGCAGCGCGGCCAGCAGGTGCTGGTGTTCAAGAACCGCCGTGGCTACGCACCGGTGCTGCTGTGCCACGACTGCGGCTGGACCGCACCGTGCAACCGCTGCGATGCGCCGATGACCGTGCATGGCGGTGGCCGTCGCCTGCAATGCCATCACTGCGGCGCGCGGCAGCCAGCGCCGCTGGCATGCCCCGCGTGCGGGAGCCTGGCGCTGCAACCGCAGGGCATCGGCACCGAGCGCCTGGAAGAACATCTCACCGCTGCCTTCGCCGATTTCCCGGTGGTGCGCATCGACCGCGGCACCACGTCACGCCGCGATGCACTGGAACAACAGCTGGCGAAACTGGGCGACCAGCCCGGCATCCTGGTCGGCACGCAGATCCTGGCCAAGGGCCACGACCTGCCCAAGCTGACCCTGGTGGTGGTGGTCGGCATCGACGAGGGCCTGTTCTCGGCAGACTTCCGCGCCAGCGAGAAGCTGGCGCAGCAGCTGATCCAGGTGGCGGGCCGTGCGGGCCGTGCACGTGATCCCGGCGAGGTCTGGCTGCAGACCCATCACCCGGGGCACCCGCTGCTGGAAACCCTGGTCAGCGGTGGCTACCACCCCTTCGCGCAGGCTGAATTGAACCAGCGCCAGGCCGCCGGATTCCCACCGTTCGCGCACCTGGCGCTGATGCGCGCCGAAGCGCAGCAGGTGGAGCATGCCAACGCGTTCCTGCTGGCAGCGCGACAGCTGCTGGGCGAGCAGAACGTGGTGGAGGCGTATGGGCCGATGCCGGCACCGATGCCGCGGCGGGCCGGTTACCAGCGCACGCAGCTGCTGCTGTCTGCCGTGCAGCGGCCGCCATTGCACGGCGTGCTCGGGCAGCTGGTGCCACAGCTGTACGCGCTGCCGGAAGCACGCAAGGTGCGCTGGTCGCTGGATGTGGATCCGACGGATCTGTATTGAGGGGTCAGAGCCCACCCGTCGGGAGGGATCCGACCCCGCGGTATTGGGGTCGGATCCCTCTCGCAGAGAGGGCTCTGACCCCGAACGCCAGCGCTTACGTCAGCGGCGACATCACGCCGCGCTGGTAGGCGGGACGCTCGCGAAGGCGGGCATACCATTCGGCCAGGTGCGGCAGCTCCGGGCGCTGGATCGGCAATTCGAACCACGCGTAGATCTGCGAGCCCAGCGGGATGTCGCCCATCGCGAACGTATCGCCCGACAGCCACGGCTGCCTGGCCAGGGTTGCATCAGCCATCGCAAGATAGTCCCCGGCACGCACGATGGCCGCATTGATCCGCGATTCGTCGCGGTCGGCCGGTGCGGTGCGCATGATGCCCCAGACCAGGTCGCTGTACAGCGGCGCCATCCGCGAGGTGCTCCAGTCCATCCACTTCTCGGCCTGGGCGCGTTCCATCGGGTCTTCAGCGTACAGCGTGCCCAGCGCGTAGCGCGCGCTCAGGTAGCGCACGATGGCATTGGACTCCCACAGCGGCAGGCCGTGGTCTTCGATCACCGGCACCAGGCTGTTGGGATTCATCGCCTGGTATTCCGGCGTCTGCGTGCCGCCGTGGCTGCCACCGACTTCGATGGACTCGTACGGCAGGCCGATCTCCTCGGCACACCACAGCACCTTGCGGACGTTGCTGGAATTGCGACGGCCCCAGATCTTCAACATGCGGGTTTTCCTTGCTGGCAATGCGAGCGGCAACGATACGCCTGATCGGGTGGAGATATGCGTGCGGAATGACCGTGTTGGCCGTCCGCCGGGCATGGCCCGGCACTACCGGTTCTTTTTTGGCAGCGCGCGCACATAGGACGACTTGCCATCCTTCTTCAGTTCGAACAGGCCGATCGCCGCCAGCAGATCGCTGAGCTTGCCGTAGCCGTAGTTGCGCGGGTCGAACGACGCCTGGTTGCCGATCTGGCTGCCGACCGGGCCGAGGTGCGACCAGCCATCCTCGCCCTCGGCCGCGGACACCGCGCGGCGCAGCATCTTCACCAGCCGCGTGTCGCTGCGCATTTCCGCACCGCTCTTGCGCGGGCGCGCATCGTCGTTGGCCACCGGCTCGTTCGATGCCTGTTCGCTCGATGCCTGTTCGGTATCCGGCACGCTGGCATGGGTCTGGCCCAGCGCCTCCAGATAGGTGAACTTCGAGCACGCATTGACGAAGGGTTCCGGCGTCTTCTTCTCGCCGAAGCCATACACCTTCACGCCATCGGTCAGCAGGCGCATCACCATCGGGGTGAAGTCCGCATCGCTGGAGACGATGGCAAAGCCATCGAGGTTGCGTGCGTACAGAAGGTCCATGGCATCGATCACCATCGCCATGTCCGAGGCGTTCTTGCCCTTGCTGTAGGCGAACTGCTGGATCGGGCGGATCGCGTATTCGTGCAGCACGGCTTCCCAGCCCTTCAATCGCGGGCTCTTCCAGTTGCCGTAGGCGCGGCGCACGTTGGCCACGCCGTAGCGGGCCACTTCGGCCAGCACTTCGTCGATCTTCGAGGCCGGCGCATTGTCGGCGTCGATCAACAGGGCGATGCGCTTTTCCGGTTCGCTCATGGACTCCTCGCGGGCGGTTGCCTGAACCCGAGTATCGCCGATCCACGCGGGCGCTGACGTGACAGGCGGTCGCCGTGAGAAGATGCCAGGCGCTTCCCCCAATGCCCCCACTGGAGTGAGTCGATGAGTCGTGAGCGCGTTCCCCACCTGGTCGTTGTCGGCGGCGGTTTTGCCGGTCTCTGGGCCACCCGTGCCCTGGCACGCGAGCGCATACGCATCACCCTGGTCGACCGCCGCAACCATCATCTGTTCCAGCCGCTGTTGTACCAGGTGGCCACCGCAGGCCTGTCCGCGCCGGATATCGCCGCACCGCTGCGCCACATCCTCGGCCACCAGCGCAATGTGGAAGTCCGCCTGGGCGAAGTGGTGGCCATCGACAAGCAGGCCCGGCAGATCCGCATGGCCGATGGCAGCGCGCTGGACTACGACAGCCTGCTGCTGGCCACCGGCGCCACCCATGCCTACTTCGGCAACGACCAATGGGCCGATGATGCGCCCGGCCTGAAGACGCTGGACGATGCCATCGCGCTTCGCCGCAAGCTGCTGCTGGCCTTCGAACGCGCCGAGGCCGAACCGGACCCGGCAAAGAAAGCGGCGTGGCTGAGTTTCGCCATCGTCGGCGGCGGCCCTACCGGCGTCGAGCTGGCCGGCACCCTGGCCGAAATCGCGCGGCATACGCTGCGCAATGAATTCCGCCACATCGACCCGGCCAGCGCCAAGGTGCGGCTGGTCGAGGCGGGCCCGCGCGTACTGTCCTCGTTCCCGGAAGTGCTGTCGCTGAAGGCACGCCGGCAGCTGGAAAAGCTCGGCGTGGAAGTGCTGACGGGTACCCCGGTGAGCGACATCGACAGCCAGGGTTTCAAGCTCGGCGATCAGTTCGTGCCGGCACGCACCGTGGTGTGGGCCGCCGGCGTGGCCGCTTCGCCGCTGGCGCGCACGCTGGACGTGCCGCTGGACCGCGCCGGACGCGTGCAGGTGCAACCGGACCTGACCCTGCCTGGTCATCCCGAGCTGTTCGTGGCCGGCGACCTGGCCGCACTGAACCAGGCCAACGGCAAGCCGGTGCCCGGCGTGGCGCCCGCGGCCAAGCAGATGGGCAAGTACGTGGCCGAGGTCATCCGCGCTCGCCTGCACGGCAAGCCCGAACCCGGTCCGTTCAAGTACGCCGACTACGGCAACCTGGCCACCATCGGCCGCATGGCCGCCATCGTGCACCTGGGCCGACTGCAGCTGTCGGGCATCCTGGCCTGGTGGTTCTGGCTGGCCGCGCACGTATTCTTCCTGATCGGCTTCCGCAACCGCATCGTGGTGCTGCTGAACTGGGCGGTGGCGTACTGGAGCTACCAGCGCAGCGCGCGCATCATCTTCGGCGATGACCAGGACGACCGGCGGCCCAGGCGCTAGGCCCCGGGCCCCGGCGGCCTTCACGCACGGGCTGCTAGCGTAAGCCGGTCGCTCATGGAATGAAGCCGCATGGACCTGCTGAAATGGTTGCCCGCCCTGATCGCGGCCGCCCTGCTCTCCGGCTGTCCTGCGGGGCAGTCGCAGGCGGAAGTCTCCGCCCCCTCGCCAGCACCCTCTCCGCGCCTGTCACCCGGTACCTACTCGACCGAACGAGGATGGGGACAGCTGCTGCTTCAGGCACGCCCTGGCAGCACATCGCTGCAGTTCCATCTGGAGACTGAATCCTCCGGCGCCGGATGCAGCCTGGCGGGCACGCTCGGCGACGATCTGCAGTCTGTCGCGGTGGATCCCGCACCCGGCGCAGCGCAATGCCTGCTCACGATGCAACCTACCGCCCAGGGCATCGAGATCGGTACGCGCACGGGCGATGCCTGCGCCGCCTACTGCGGCAGCAACGGAGGATTCAAGGGCCACTACCTTGTGGTGAGCGACCGCTGCATGACGGACAACGTTGCCGCCGCGCTGCGCAAGGCCGCTGAAAAGACCGCGCCGTATTCCGCCGCCGGCACCGCCAGCACGCTGGAAGCGCTCCAGGCGTCCTGCGCGGACACGCTTCCATTGAGCACGATCGCCGACATCAGGCTGGCGATCGCTTCGGCCCAGCATGAGGCAGGAAACAACGCAGCCTGCCAGGCCGCACTGTCGCCCTATGCCGAGGACGCCGCGCGCAGCGATGACGAACTTGCAGACGGGATGTCACCGGCTGCAGCGGACGAGTACGTCGCCCTCATCGCATCCGTGCGCGAAGCGCTGAAGTTGTGTGGACGCACCGCCAACGGCAGGGAGAACAACCCATGAGCACGGCACCGCAGGATCGCCCGCAGCTCAGTGATGCGCAGCTGCGCACACTGGCCTACTTCGCCATCGGCGTGGCGTCCGAGGGCAGCAACGCCGGCCGCAATGTGGCCTATCAGCTGTCCTTCGCCGGCAACATCAGCGGCAATGTCATGACGCCGGTGGGCAACAGTGGTTTCTCCATCGGCACGCTGCAGATCGATCTGGGCCAGCACCCGGAGGTGGCGACCCAGCTGGTGGACGCCTATCAGCGCTGGGCACGCCAGCAGCAGCCCTCTCTGGAGCTTGATGCACACCAGCGGCAGCAGACGGTTTCCGACCTGCAGCGCGATGGCGACGGCATCAGGGCGCAGAACGGGCGCGCCCTGGATGGGAACATCCGCGGCCATCTGAACACCTTTCTCGCATCCAGCGGCGGTGTTGCGTTCGTGCATGCACACGATGTCAGCCAGGTCGACCGCCTGCTCCGCCACGGCGATGGCCGCCGGGATCCTGGCGGCGCGATGCAGCAGCTGCGCAGCACCGACCTGTACCAGCATGCGTCGCTGGATGACCAGGCCAAGCTCGCCACCATGCTGATGAAGCTGGAGAACCAGGCAGGGTTGAGCCGCTATCCTGGCGTTCTGCGATCGATTGCCAGCGGCGACCTGGCCAGCGTGGATGACATCAAGACACGGATCGACGGCATGCTTCCCAACCGCGTCGTACGCGGCAGGGAACAGCCCGACTACCTGGAAAGCGGCGTTGAGCACGCCCTGAAGGGCACCGAGGTCTTCAACCGGTTGCGGGCCGCAGGGCCGGGCAATCCGATGCGCGATGTGTTCGCCGGTGTTTCCGCCGACCCGCTGGCCAGCCCGGTGGCGCTGGCCGCCGATCGTGCACATCCCGAGGCCCTGCATCGTTACGAGGTGATCAAGACCCTGTTCCTGCAGAACACCGAGGCACCGGCCTACCTCGATGCCCTGCAGCACGGGCGCTCACATGCCTGGGGCCGCCCGCAGGCGGCAGGCAACTCGCCGGCCACCGCCGGCCTGTACGCCTCCGGCGATGATCTGGTGATCTGGAACCGGGACGGTCGCGGCCACGCCTTCATCGATGGCCAGTGGTCCACCGTGCCGCGTGCGGAACTGCATCGCCAGCAGAATGCCGACGGCTCCATCGACCTCAACCGCGCCCCGCGCAACGGGATGCCCGAACAGCTGCTGCACGTCGAACCCGCACAACCGGAGCGTCGGCGTGCCGCGCTTTCCGACCCGCTGCTGCAACAGGCCGAGGAGGCGGTACGACGCCTGGAAGACAGCCAGGCCCAGCCTTTCGGCGAGAACGCGCAACGCCTTGCAGCCAGTTCGACCTGCCTGGCCCGCGAGGCCGGGCTGACACGCATCGACCATGTCGTGCTGGGCGCCTCGCCTTCGCAGGATGGCAGGGCGGAAACGCTCTTCGTCGTGCAGGGCGATCCGTCCGACCCGGCCCATCTCAGGGCACAGATGCCGGCCGCGCAGGCATTTGCCACTCCTGTGGACACGTCATTGGCGCAGCTGCAGTCGCTGAATGACGCACATCGACAGACCGATGCGCGGTCCCGGCAGGAGGAGCAGGATCACCAGAGCACCCTGTCCCAGCAGGCGCGGTCAGTCTGATCCGCGTCCATGCGACGGTCGGGGCGGGCAGTACCCTTGGGCCCGAGCCGTGCCGGCGATCTGCCGTGACGACCAGTGCCGGGTGATCCAGATGGTCAATGCTGCCGAGCTCAGGTGCCAGCGCAGCATGCTGTGGCGTGGATGGTGCCCGAGGTGGACGCGTGCGATCCAGGAAGCTTCGAGTTCGACATCGGGCACGTTCACCTTCGCATTCACTCCCACGTGGCGCGCCATGAATCGCCATGGATCCATCGGTACGTGGTGGGCGTAGCTCGCAGCACCACACGCGCCGCCGCTCCGCGCGGAATCGACAGGTTGCGGCCGGCCCTCGGTCGCGACCAATCCCAGCAGATACACCAGGCCCGGCAACAGGGCCAGGAAGGTCAACAGCAGAAGCAGCGCGATCCACGCCCGGGCCGCGGCACGCATCGGTCACTGCGCCTTCGGCTTCGGGTACCACAACGCGTTGACGATGACCCAGCGTTGCCCGAAGCGCCCCATGTGGAAGTAATCGACGAACCACGGTGTTTCCAGCCGCACCGAGGCGGCGTTGCCGGTCACGTCCAGCACCGTGCAGCGGCGGTCCCATTGCTCCTTCGGAGTCTTCAACGCGCCCTGCTTCGTCAACGAGACCAGTTCTTCCTTCGACATCCGGCGCAGGCCAAGGCGCTCATCGGGTGTATCACCGAGGACCGCGCGCTTGGCCAGGTCCGAATGCAGGGAACGGGCGACGCGCTGCGGGTCGGCCTCCAGCTGGCCATCGACATAGTCGTGGCAGGTGGCTTCGATGGCCGCGAGGGTGGCCGGGTCGGCGGCAGGACTTGTGGCTGCGGAAAGGGCGAACAGCAGGGCGATCGTGGACATCCGGGTCTCCAGCGCTGAGGGCTGGACGATCATGGCATGTGCAAGCCGCATCCACGCATGGCGTGGATCTACGGCATCAGGCGCATTTCGTCGGTGCCCAGCTGCATGTACATGAACGCAGCGGCTTCTTCAGACATGGGCTGCCCCTGCGGGAAGCTGTCCAACCAGGCGGTGATGCGCGCATGGCGCCCCGCCAGCGCATCCGCCAATGCCTGCTTTTCCGCGTCAGTGGCGCGCTCCTGCATTTCGTTGCGAAGCACGTCATCGCCGATCCCCCACTTTTCCGCGAACGGGATCAGATCGACCAGATCGGGAGGGACCCGGTCACGACGCAGGTGGATCGGTTCGGGTGTGCTCGGGCCGTACGCGGCCAGCTCAGCGGCGGTGCCGATCTGCCCATGCTGCAGTGGCGGTGGCGACGGTGCCTGGGTGCAGGCCAGAAGGGCCACGCAGGCAGTCAACAGCAACATCCCGCGGTTCTTCATCGGACGGATCCATGTGTCGATGGGTGCGGCGATCATGGCATGGACAAGGCCTATCCACGCATGGCGTGGATCTACCGTAGGGCCGAGCCCCTGCCCGGGTCCTGCAACGGGCAGGCGGAACAGCAGCCGAGCGCGGGCTCGGCTCTACAGAAGCCGGGCGTCCAAGGCCTGCAGCCAGGCCAGCTTGCGCTCGCGCGGCTGCTGCTTGAGTTGCCATTCGGCGCGCGAGGCGGCGGAACGGTCCGGGTATTCGCGCACGGCCAGCACGCGCAGTGGCGGCCGGGCCCGGGTGTAGCGCGCGCCCTTGCCCGCCTGGTGGGCGGCGAAGCGTGCGTCCACGTCGGTGCTGATACCCGCGTAGTAGCTGCCATCACGGCATTCGAGCAGGTACAGGAACCACGGGCGGGGGGACGGGGCCATGCCGGGATTATGCCGTGCTGCACTGCAGCGGATATACTGGCGGCCGAATGCAGGAGAGAGGCGCCGCGCTGGCGCCCGCCGAAGGCGCAGGCTCCCATGATCGCTCAGGCCGGTGGGCTGGAATCCCACCAACCATGCATTCGACTCGCCGAGCTGGAGAGAGGTCACCGGGCATGCCCGGGACGATCCGCCGAAGGGGCACGCGGCCCACGCCGCTGAACTCTCAGGCAAAAGGACAGCGGGAGCGGCACCGGTCATCGTCATCCCGTCATTGCGCAGGCAGTGGCGGTAGTCGCGCATGGCCGGCCCCACCGCGCCCGGAGCCTGCCCCATGCTGCTGTCCATCATCTACCTGATCGCCATTTCCGCCGAAGCCATGACCGGCGCGCTGTCCGCCGGCCGCCGCCGCATGGACCTGTTCGGCGTGGTCATGATCGCCTGCGTCACCGCCCTCGGTGGTGGTTCGCTGCGCGACATCCTGCTCGGCCACTACCCGCTGGGCTGGGTGAAGCATCCCGAATACCTGGGCTTCACCGTGTGCGCGGCGCTGATCGCTACCTGGGTGGCGCGCTGGATGCACCACTTCCGCCGCACCTTCCTGGTGCTGGACGGGCTGGGCCTGATCGCCTTCACCCTGATCGGCTGCTCCATCGCGCGTGAGGCTGGGCACGCCACGCCCATCGTGTTGATTGCCGGCATGCTGACCGGTGCATTCGGTGGCGTGCTGCGCGACATCCTCTGCAACGAGGTGCCGCTGATCTTCCAGAAGGAGCTGTACGCGATCATCGCGCTGCTGACCGGCGCGGCCTACCTGTTGCTGCTGCACCTGGGCGTGGCCGATGCCACCGCGATCCTGTGCTGCCTCGGCGGCGGCTTCGCACTGCGCCTGCTGGCGATCCACTACCGCTGGGAAATGCCGAAGTTCGTGTATCACGACGAAGTGCATTGAGCCTCTTCGTAGAGTCGAGCATGGCTCGACTCTGCAAAAACCGGCATCACCACCCCGGCGATGTACCTGGCGCTGTCGCACATACGCAGCGCCAGGCGCATCGCCGGTGCGGACGGATCGGCCTCCAACTCCGACCGACCCTGATCGCGGCCGCACCCCCGCAGGCGCTGGCCGCCATCCACACACGTGCCGCACTCAGGCGGCTTCCATCAGGCTGCTTCGGACACCTTCACTTCGCGACGGGCGCGCACGGCCGCAGCCAGTCGCTCCAGCACCGTCACGGTGGTGTCCCAGTCGATGCAGCCATCGGTGATGCTCTGCCCGTAGACCAGCGGCTGGCCTTCCACCAGTTCCTGGCGGCCGCCGACCAGATGGCTCTCGATCATCACACCGACGATGCGCTGTTCACCGTCTTCCAACTGAACGGCGATGTCCTCGATCACCTTCGGCTGGTTGTCCGGATTCTTCAGGCTGTTGGCATGGCTGGCGTCGATCATCAGGCGGGTCGGCAGCTTGGCCTTGGCCAGCGCCTGGCAGGCCTCGGCAACGCTGCCCGCATCGTAGTTCGGCTGCTTGCCGCCGCGCAGGATCACATGGCAATCCGGGTTGCCGGTGGTCGACACGATGGCGGTGCCGCCCTGCTTGGTGACCGACAGGAAGTGATGCGGATTGGAGGCCGCACCCACCGCGTCGGCGGCGATCTTCACGTTGCCATCGGTGCCGTTCTTGAAGCCGACCGGGCACGACAGTCCCGAGGCCAGTTCGCGGTGCACCTGGCTTTCGGTGGTGCGCGCACCAATGGCACCCCAGGCCACCAGATCGGCAATGTACTGCGGCGAGATCACGTCGAGGAACTCGACGCCGGCCGGCAGGCCCAGCTTGTTGATGTCGCGCAGCAGGCCACGGGCGATGCGCAGGCCCTTGTCGATCCTGAAGCTGCCATCCAGGTCCGGATCGTTGATCAGGCCCTTCCAGCCCACCGTGGTACGCGGCTTCTCGAAGTACACGCGCATGACGATTTCCAGCTCGCCGGCCAGTGCGTCACGCAGCGGCTTCAGGCGCTGGGCGTACTCGATGGCGGCGTGCGGGTCGTGGATCGAGCACGGGCCGACCACCACCGCCAGGCGGTCGTCACGGCCATGCAGGATCTGGTGCAGGGCCGCGCGCGAGGCGCTGACGGTGTCGGAGGCTTCATCGTCACACGGCAGCATCGCCAGCAGCTGGGCGGGCGGTGTCAGCGGTTCTATGGTGCGGATACGCAGGTCGTCGGTGTGCGGGGGCATTGCGGGGGTTCTCCGGAACGTTGGGGGTCCCCAGCGTGGCGGCATGAAAAAAGCCGCCAGGTTCGCTGGCGGCTTTCGGGAATGCGTCTGAAGCTTTCTTCAGGGTGAGCGCAGTCCTTCCTCCGCCAGTGGCTTCGGAAAGTAATACCAGTAAAAGCTGGTGGGGGCTGCGTTCATGGGTTCTATTGATAGCACAGCTTCTGCGCAGTGCAAAATGTTTCATCCGCAACTGGGGGCGCGGTTCATTGAGTCGCGCACCTGGGCCATCCATGCGGCGCCAGGCACGCGAAGTCGCTCATCTGCCATGCACTTCCACGTCCAGCAGCAGGCCTTCATGGATGTCGGCCCAGCGCTCCAGCACGCGCCCCAGTTCCTGCCGGGCCTCATCCAGCTGCTCGGGATTGAGCAGGGAACGGGCGGTGTAAAGGTCGGACACCAGCCGCCGCAGGAGCGGTTCCGGGATCGCCACCGACGGCCCTTCCACCTGCGGCAGCTGCAGCGCCGGGGTGTCGCCAAGCGGGCCGTACAGCGTTACCTGGAGCGTGCTCTGCATGATCGACTTCCGTGCGGATGGACAGGGGCAATGCACTGTTTACCGCGTCCGGGTGACAGGCGCATGTGCCATGCGCGTCCGGAGGTGCCGCTACAAGGCAGCCAGATCGGCCAGGTGCTGCCCCATCCCATCGTCCGCGCCGACGACATTGGTGGTGGCGAAGTACTGATGCCAACCGGTGGCGGCAATGCCTTCCACCAGGGCGTCGGCGTCTTCCCGGCTCGCGCACCTCCAGACAGCATGGAACTGCTCGCTGCCGCCGTGCGCTGCATCCGCGGCCACGCGGCCCATCGCCACCGGCGTGATGCGGGCCGGATCGAACTGTTGCATGCCGGCGCCGATGCGGGCGAAGAAAGCGGTGCGCTGGTCAGGCGGGAGCGCTGTCCAGGCAGGGGTGGCCGTGTAGAGCTCGATGAGGATGTGGGACATGGGGTTCTTCCTTGAGATGTCCGCCGGGCACGGCCCGGCGCTACCGGGGTTGGAGTGAGCGCAGTGCGCGCCTGCGGATGTAGGCGTTGGCGCTGCCGTCGTGTTCACGCTGCCAGCGCGCGCACAGATCGCGCAGCCAGCGCGGCTGGGTCTTGCCGGCATCGTTGAGCCAGTTGCCCACGGAGTCCTGCACGTAGCGCTGCGGGTCGTTGGCCAGTGCTTCAAGCAGCGGCGATGCAAGTTCCGGGTGCTGCTTGAACAGCGCGATATGGGTCGCCCAGACGCCGCGCGGGCGCAGCGCCTCGCAGGCGAAACGACGCAGATAGGGTGATGCTTCCTGCGTCCATGGCTGCAGGCACTCCAGCGCCTGCAACGGTGCAGCAACGATATCTGCACGCAGCGCGAGCCACGCCCACTCACGCACGCCGAAGTGCGGATCATCGGCCAGCGGACGCATCGCACGCAGCTTGGCCGGTAACGTTGCGCTGGCATCGCTGCCAATCAGGTAGCAGGCCCAGCCACGCACGGAATCGGACGCATGATCCTGCCATTGCTCAGGAGCGCCCTGCCCGCTTTCGCGCAGCAACCGGGCAGCCAGGGCCATGCGCTGGGTGATGCCCTTGCCTTCAGCATCGCGCATACGGTGCAGCGCGTCATGTTCAAGTGCGGGTGCCACCGCCTGCAGCAGCGCAGCGAAATCCACCGCCAGGCATTCGGCCAGGTGGCTGGCGGCGACGCTGCCAGTGTTGAGCGCATTCAATCGCTCAGCCGTCAGGGGCCCGCTCATGCCCCACGACCTGTATCGGTGTGCTGCCAGACCTTGTGCAGCAGCTGCGACAACTGCTGCTGTTCTTCCGCGTCCAATCCGCTGAACAAGCCGCCTATCCATTGCGTGTGCTGGTTGAACAGCGCCTCGGCCAGGCGTTTCCCCTGTGTGGTCAGCACGATCTGCAGGCGCCTGCCATCTTCGGCGTCACTGCGCCGCTGCAGCAGCCCTTCGCGCTGCAGGCCATCGATCAGGCCACTGATCGTGGCGCGGGTGACACCTGCGCGCTCGGCCAGTTCATGCGGTGGCAGCGTGCCACCGGCACCGTGCAGCAGGAAAAGCACGATGAAACGCCCTTCACTGAGCCCGTGCGGCGCGAGGCGTGTGGCGCAGTCGCGATCGATGGCCGATGACAGCGACAGCAGCTGGAAACACAGGCGCAGCTGCGCGACGCCAGTATGGCCGCGCCGTTGCGCTTCATCCAGCAGGGCACTGTGCTTGGCTTCCAGCATGGCTCCATCCAACATGATTAGGCGCCTAATCATATGCTATATCATATGCATCACGCCAATATCCCGGTGATATCAGGAAACCGGCCCCAGCAGCAGGCGTGCGATCAGTCCGCCGCCATCACGCTGCAGCAGCAGAAGCTCGCCCCCATGCCGTCGTGCGACGTTGGCCGCCACCGCCAGGCCCAGGCCGGTCCCACCCGTGGCGCGGCTGCGCGAGCTCTCGCTGCGCTGGAAGGGTTGCAGCAGGCGTGCGCGGTCGTCCTCGGCGATGCCCGGGCCGCGGTCCATCACATCCAGCTGCATCCGATTGCCTGCCATGGCGGCGTGCAGGTCTACCGCACCGGCGTAGCGGTCTGCGTTGTCGATGAGGTTGTCGATCGCCCGCCGCAGCAGGAGCGCGTCACCCCGCCACGGCAGGGCATCCGGTCCCTCGATGGAGATTTCGATGCCGCGCAGCAGAGCACTGTGCACGCATTCCTCCAGCAACGCGGCCAGATCCAGCGGCCGCAACTGCAGTGGTTGCAGTTCGCCGCGTGCGTAATCGAGCACCTGCTCGATCATCGTATCCATGCGTTCGATGTCAGCCACCATCCGCGCGGCCTGTGCCGGCGGTGCGAACTCCGCACGCAGACGCAGGCCGGTCAACGGCGTGCGCAGGTCGTGCGCTACTGCGGCCAGCATGCGCGTCATGTCCTGGGCCTGTTCGCGCAGGCGCTCGCGCCCGGTGCTGATCGCTGCGGCCAGCATCTGTACTTCGCGTGGGCCGTCGTCCGGCAGTGGTGTGCCGTCCTGCAGTTCGACCTGTGCACTGGCCTCGGCCAGCCGCCGCAGCGGCCGTCCCAGGCGGACCGATGCCCAGGCGGCAAGGGGTGCCAACAGCACGGTCCCCGCTACCAGCGCCAGCACGACCTGCCGGCGCCACGCCGCCAGATCGCTGTGGTCGCTGCCGACCACCTGCCATCGGCCATCGGCTTGGCGCACCGCCAGTTCAAAGGGTGACCACTGCATCTTGGTCAGCACTGACACCTGCGCCTGCAACGCGTCCGTCCGTGCATTTCCATCGAGTTCCATGCCGCCTTCGATGACCTTCACATCAGGCGCCTTGCCGCGGCCACTCCAGACCAACCGCACGTGTTCCAGCGGCAGGCCCATCTGCGATGCAACCAGGTGGGTGAGCCAGCCATTGCTGCTGCCCTGCGGCGGCGACGCACGGGTTTCGAGATGCAGCCCCAGCGGCATGGCGGGCCGTTCGCCACGAACGACCTGCATGGCCTGGTCCAGCCGCATGGGGGGCGGTGCGGGTCGTGGCATCCAGCCCACCACCGCGACGCTGACCAGCGTGGCCAGCAGCAGGCTGGCCAGGGCCACCATCGCGATCCAGCGTGCAGTGGACCAACGAGCCCTCACAGCACATGTACCTCGGCGCCGAAGCGATAGCCTTCGCCGCGCAGCGTCTGCACAAGCGCTTCCGCGCCGGGAGCCGCCTGGCCCAGCTTGCGGCGCAGCCGGCTGATCGCCAGATCGACGGCGCGGTCGACGCTGTCGCTGTCTTCGCCATGGGTCAACTGCAGCAGCAGCTCCCGTCCCAGCACGCGTCCGGGGCGCTCGGCCAACGCCAGCATCAGGGCGAACTCCCCCCGGCTGAGCGCGAGTTCACGGCCATCGGGTGTGAACAGGCGGCGCTGATCGGGTAGCAATCGCCAGCCGGCAAACCGCAGCTCGCTGGCGACCTGGGCGCGCAGCTTGTCCTGCCGGCGCAACAGGGCACGCACCCGCGCCAGCAGTTCGCGTGGATCGAAGGGCTTGGCCAGATAGTCGTCCGCTCCCATTTCCAGGCCGATCACGCGGTCCGGTGTGGCCCCCATCGCCGACAGCATCAGGATCGGGATGGCCCGCGCCTGCAGCCGGCGGCACACCGACAGGCCGTCCTCGCCGGGCATCATCCAGTCCAGGATGATGGCGTCCGGACGCTCGTTCAGCAGCAGGAGATCCAGGCCTGCAGCGTCGGCTGCCACGCGCACCTGGTAGCCATGCAGCAGCAGGCAGTCGGCGATCGCGTCACGGATGCTGGCATCGTCATCGACAACGATGACCCGGGCAGGAGTGTTCATGCAGCCAGTATCCCGCAGGCGTGTATCAGGACGGTATCAACGCCGATATTCGCGGGATACGCCGATGCGCGCCAATAGGCCTCCACTTCTACTCCGGAGATCCAACGTGCGCCTGTCCGTTCTGCCCCTGCTTGCCGCTGCATTCCCCGCGCTGGCCGCCGCCCCGCCTGTACACGTGCTGCCGATGTGGATGCAGGGCAACCATCCGGCAGTGGCCGTCTCACTGAACGGAAGCGCCGAACCGCTGCGCTTCGTGGTCGACAGCGCGGCTGGGGTCACCCTCGTCGACGGTCGGGTAGCCCGCCGCCACGGGCTGGAGGATCCCCGGTCCGCCACCACGCATGCGCAGGGGGCCAGCGCCCAGAGCGCGCCGCTGCAGCGCATGCACACGACCTCCTGGCGGATTGGCGGATGGCAGCTGCGCGTCAGCGGTGTGCAGGCCGACCTTTCCAATCTGCAGAAGGACGATGACCCCGCCGTCGACGGCCTGATCGGCAACGACCTGACCGGCCGTTGGGATACCCGCTGGGACTTCAGCCGTGGTGAGCTGGCGCTGTGGAAGCCCGGGCAGCTTGGCGTCGATGGTCGCCAGTGCCAGGCCAATGCACTGCCTGATCGGCGCGACGGCCTGGAACACTTCGCCTTCATTACCGTGAAACTGGGTGAGGCGGGAGTGGAAGCCATCGCGGTGGTCGACACCGGTGCCGCGCAGACCGTGCTCAATGCCGAAGCCGCCCGCGCACTGGGCCTGCGCATCGACGGCAGCGATGAGCGCCTGCGGGTGCGGGAGAAAGGCACTCAGGGACTGGGGGGCCAGCCGCAGGCGACGTGGTTGTACACCCTGTCCGGCATGTCCGGCACCGGTTGGCAGCACCCGGCGATGGAGGTCAGGATCAGCGAACTGTCGGTGTTCAGGTCCATCGGGCTGGAGGCTCGCCCCGCACTGATCCTCGGCGCCGACGCCATGGTCGCCAGCCAGGTGGACATCAGCGCCGGCGCCGCCCGGATCTGCCTGCGCCAGCCGGCGGTGACGTGACCCCGGCGTGCCATGACGCGGACCGCGGGCTGGCGTAGCATCGCGCCACGTCCCGCCAGGAGGTCCACGCATGCGCCGTGCTGCCCTGTTGTTGCTGACGCTGTTCCCGCTGGCCGTGCTGGCCGCACCACCCCCGGTACCCTCGCCGGCCCGCATCGACGCCAAAGTGCAGCGGCTGATGCGGGCCGCACAGGCGCGTGGCCTGGCGCTGGCGGTGATCGATGGCGGCAAGGTGGTGCACGTGGCTGCCTACGGCGAACGCAACGCCGCGGGCGAGCCGCTGCGCACCGATACGGTGATGTATGCCGCCTCGCTGACCAAGATGGCATTCGGCCATCTGGTCGCGCAGCTGGCGCAGGACCGCAGGATCGATCTGGATGCCAGCATCGCCACAGCGCTGGACAAGCCGCTGCCGGACTATCCGCCCGAAACGAAGAAGTACGCCGACTACAGCGTGCTGGCCGATGATGCGCGCTGGCGCCAGCTCACCCCTCGCCTGCTGCTCAACCACGCCAGTGGCTTTGCCAACTTCGGGTTCCTCGAACCGGACGGCCGGCTGAAGTTCCACTTCGATCCGGGCAGCCGCTACGGCTATTCCGGCGAAGGGCTGATCCTGCTGCAGTTCGTGATCGAGCGCGGGCGGCTGGGCGAGGATGTGGGCGCGCTGATGCAGCAGCGGGTGTTCGACCGCTTCGGCATGACCCGCACCAGCATGATGTGGCGCGAGGACTTCGCCACCAACCTGGCAGACGGCTGGACCGTGGAGGGCACCGCCGAGCCGCACGATGAGCGCAGCCGCGTGCGTGCGGCCGGTTCGATGGATACCACCATCGCCGACATGGCCCGTTTCGCCGCTGGCTACGTGCGCGGCGATGGACTGTCAGCGGCGATGCGCAGGGAGCTGGTGCGGCCACAGCTGCCGATCACGACCGCCAGCCAGTTCCCCACCCTGCAGCCGGAGCTGCCGAAGGCGCAGCAGCGCAAGGACCTGGCGGCTGGCCTGGGCGTGGTGACGTTCCGTGGCCCGCAAGGCGCGGGCTTCTACAAGGGCGGCCACGATGACGCGGTGGGCAACACGCTGGTGTGCGTGGAGCGGCAGCAGCGCTGCGTGGTGATCCTGGGCAACGATGTGCGCGCCGAAGCGACCTTCCCGGCGCTGGTGGCCTTCGTGCTGGGCGACACCGGCGTACCGTGGCGGTGGGAATACGGCGCAGGGAAGGTGTTCGTGAAGTAGATCCATGCCATGCGTGGATGGCTTCTGCTCAACGCGCCTGCTCGAAGAACATCAGGTAGACCAGCCGCCCATTCTCCGGGCGGTCGCCGAAGGCCGGGCCAGCGGTATGCCAGAACCACGGGCGCAGGAGCACCAGCCGGTTGAAACGCATCGGGATGCGCATGGTCATCTCCCACTGGCTGTCGTCGACGCTGTCGCGCTCGATGATGTCGCGGTGCATGTCGCCGCCATTGGCGTAGCCCAGCGCGGCCAGCTCGTGGGCGTTCAGCGCCATGCGCTCGGTGTTGGTGCGGCGATGGCGGAAGAATTCGGTGCCGCCTTCGCAGTGCTCCGGAGCGCTGAGGTAGAGGATGCCGGACCAGTGCGAATGATCGGTGTGCACCTTGGCGCGACCGACATCGCTGGCCAGGGTCAGCCGGAACTTGCCGTGCGACTGCAGCGGATTGACTGGCCGCAGCGGCTCGTTGACCAGCCGCGATGCGGCCTCGGACAGGCCATCCAGCTCCAGCCGTTCGAGCGAATTACGGCCGGGGAACGCGCCCTCCTGCGCCGGGTAGGTCAGGCCCAGGCCGGCCTGGCGCAGGCCGTGCGCATCGGCCGGAGAGAGGAAGTCGTCGACGACGATGAACGAGGTAGGCATGGTCGCCGAGCGTAGCGACGCGGCGCCATGGCGGCAACCGGGCAACAAAAAACCCCGCCTCGCGGCGGGGTTTTCCTTTGCATCGGGGAGACGCGCCGGCCAGGGCCGGCAACGTCCGACGCGGGCGTGGACCTTAGAAGTCCATGCCGCCCATGCCACCCATGCCGCCCATGCCACCGGCGCCACCCATGGCCGGCTCGTCCTTCTTCGGAGCTTCGGCAACCATGGCTTCGGTGGTGATCATCAGGCCAGCGATCGAAGCAGCGTTCTGCAGCGCCGAACGGGTCACCTTGGTCGGGTCCAGGATGCCGAACTGCAGCATGTCACCGAACTCGCCGGTGGCGGCGTTGTAGCCGAAGCTGCCGGTGCCTTCCTTGACCTTGTTGATGATGACCGACGGCTCTTCACCGGCGTTGGCAACGATTTCGCGCAGCGGAGCTTCCATCGCGCGCAGGGCGATCTGGATGCCGTGGTTCTGGTCTTCGTTGGCACCCTTCAGGCCAGCCAGTGCGGTGACCGCACGGACCAGGGCAACGCCGCCGCCCGGGACCACGCCTTCTTCAACGGCTGCACGGGTCGCGTGCAGGGCGTCGTCGACGCGATCCTTCTTTTCCTTCATTTCGATTTCGGTCGAGGCACCGACCTTGATCACAGCAACGCCGCCGGCCAGCTTGGCCACGCGTTCCTGCAGCTTCTCGCGATCGTAATCGGAGGAGGTGTCCTGGATCTGGGTCTTGATCTGGCCGACGCGTGCGTCGACGGCAGCCTTGTCACCCACGCCATCGATGATGGTGGTGTTTTCCTTGGAAACCTGCACCTTCTTGGCGCGGCCCAGGTCCTTGATGGTGGCCTTTTCCAGCGACAGGCCAACTTCTTCGGAGATCACGGTGCCGCCGGTCAGCACGGCCATGTCTTCCAGCATCGCCTTGCGACGGTCGCCGAAGCCCGGTGCCTTGACGGCCACGACCTTGACGATGCCACGGATGGTGTTGACCACCAGGGTGGCCAGCGCTTCGCCTTCGACTTCTTCGGCAACGATCAGCAGCGGCTTGCCGGCCTTGGCGACGCCTTCCAGCACCGGCAGCAGGTCACGGACGTTGGAGATCTTCTTGTCGTGCAGCAGGATGAACGGGTCATCCAGGTCAGCGGTCTGCGACTGCTGGTTGTTGATGAAGTACGGGGACAGGTAGCCACGGTCGAACTGCATGCCCTTGACCACGTCCAGCTCGTTGTCCAGGCCCGAGCCTTCTTCAACGGTGATCACGCCTTCCTTGCCGACTTCCTTCATCGCGTCGGCGATGATCTGGCCGATCGACTCGTCCGAGTTGGCCGAGATGGTACCGACCTGGGCAATCGCCTTGTCGTCGGCGGTCGGCTTGGAGATGCTCTTCAGCTCGGCAACAGCGGCCACGACGGCCTTGTCGATACCGCGCTTGAGGTCCATCGGGTTCATGCCGGCGGCAACAGCCTTGGCGCCTTCGCGGATCAGGGCCTGGGCCAGCACGGTGGCGGTGGTGGTGCCGTCGCCAGCGTCGTCGTTGGTGCGCGAAGCGACTTCCTTCACCATCTGCGCGCCCATGTTCTCGAACTTGTCAGCCAGTTCGATTTCCTTGGCGACGGAGACGCCGTCCTTGGTGATGGTCGGGGCGCCGAAGCTCTTTTCCAGCACGACGTTGCGGCCCTTCGGGCCCAGGGTGGCCTTGACGGCATTGGCGAGAACGTTGACGCCGCGCACCATGCGCGAACGGGCGTCTTCACCGAAACGAATATCCTTGGCAGCCATTGCAGTTACCTCATTGGTAGCGCCGGGCCATGCCCGGCGGCTGGGTGTTTGGAATCAGGGAATGAAGCAGGTCGCGCCGAGGCTCAGCCGATGATGGCGAGCACGTCGTCTTCGCGCAGGACCTTGTACTCGACGCCTTCGCTCTTGTACGAGCTGCCGGCGTACTGGCCGTAGATGACCTTGTCGCCAACCTTCAGCGACGGCGCACGCACGCTGCCGTTGTCCAGCGGCTTGCCCGGGCCGACGGCCACGACTTCACCCTTGGTGGACTTTTCCTTGGCCGAATCCGGAATGACGATGCCACCGGCGGAGATTTCGTCGGCTTCGATCGGCTTGACCACAACGCGGTCGTGCAGCGGCTTGATGCTCATGAGAGACCTCTTAAGTTATTGATTGGTCTGAAAAAGTCTGGCGATGTTAGCAGTCGCACCGGGCGAGTGCCAGCAACGCGCGTGAAAAAGCCCGACAAGTCGGGAGCACGACAGAGATGGAGACCTCCACAGGCCTTTCAAGGGCCGATCCCGAAATTTTTCTCCGGGCCCGGAAACATCCTTCCCTGCGTGGACGCCTGTATAGGGATGCAGTGCGGCAAGCCAAGGGGGGAACAGGTGACATTTGGTGACCAATGTCCCACTGTCAGATATCTGACGTTCATTTACGACAAAGTGTCACTGGATCGGCCTTAGGCTCGGCCGCGCATTCCCAATCACAAGGAGTTGTCGATGCGATTGCTGTCCCCGCTTGCCGCCGCCTGCCTGCTGGCGCTGGCCGCCGCGCCGGCCCAGGCCGAGGTCTTCATCAACGAACTGCACTACGACGACAGCACCGCCGCCGGTGACGTCGGCGAAGCGATCGAGATCGTAGCCACCGCCGGAGAGGACCTGTCCGGCTATCGGCTTTACCTCTACAACGGCAGCAATCCTTCGGCTGCCACGGTCTACGCCAACAACCCGGTCCCGGCCGGCACCGCCGCAGGCTGCGGCAGCGCGACCATCGCCGTGGTCAACTACCCGACCAACGGCATCCAGAACGGCCCGAACGATGGCATCGCCCTGGTCGATGCCAGCGGCAAGGTGGTCCAGTTCCTCAGCTACGAGGGCGCCATCACCGCCTCCGGTGGCCCTGCCGCCGGCATGACCAGCCAGAACATTCCGGTGGCCGAGACCAACAGCACGGCCCCGGGCACCTCGCTGCAGCTGACCGGCAGCGGCAGCCAGTACGCGCACTTCACCTGGGCCGAGTCGGCCAGGCAGACCTTCGGCAGCTGCAACAACGGCCAGACCTTCAGTGGTGGCGGCACCCCGGGCCCGAACACGCCGCCGTCGGTGTCCACCACCACCCCGGCGCAGGGCAGCAGCACCTTCCCGGCCGCGGCCGATCTGGAAGTGGTGTTCAGCGAGACGGTGAACCTGGCCAGTGGCGCCTTCGCGCTGAGCTGCGGCACCTCCGGCAGCGTGCCGCTGACCTTCCCGGCCAGCGGCCGCAGCGTGAAGCTGTCCACCAACACCGCGCTGGTGGCCGGTGAGGCCTGCCGCTTCGATATCCGCGCCGCGCGCATCACCGACCTGCAGGGTGCGCATCCGGCGGCCGACAGCCGCATCGCGTTCACCGTGGCCAGCACCGGCGGCAATCCGGACCCGGGCAACCCGGGCGTGCCGGCCGGCTACTACTCCAAGGTGAACACCTCCAGCCCGAGCCAGCTGCGCTGCTCGCTGCACGCCACCATCAAGGGCCACACCGCCTACCCGTACAGCGGCTCGGGCACCAGCACCTGGACCATCCTGGAGATCGCCGACGAGGACCCGAACAACCCGAACCGCATCCTCGACGCGTATCGCAACCGCAGCTACGCCAAGGTGACCGATCGCGCCGGCAGCGGCAGTGGCCTGAAGTACAACCGCGAACACACCTGGCCGAACTCGCTGGGCTTTGCCAGCACCACCGGTGACAAGGGCCTGCCGTACGCGCCGTACACCGACACCCACATGCTGTACCTGACCGATGCACAGTGGAACGCCGACCGTGGCAACAAGCCGTTCGCCAAGTGCGACGCCAACTGCGGCGAGCGCGCCACCGAAGCCAACAACGGCCAGGGCGGCGGCAGCGGTGGCTATCCGGGCAATTCCAACTGGGTGCGCACGCCGGACGGCAACACCGGCACGTTCGAGGTGTGGGGCAAGCGCAAGGGCGACATGGCGCGTGCGGTGATGTACATGGCCATCCGCTACGAGGGCGGCAAGGATGCGGCGACCGGCCAGTCCGAGCCGGACCTGGAGCTGACCGACGACCGCAGCAAGATCGTCAAGACCAGCAGTTCGCCGGCCTACATGGGCCTGCTGTCCACGCTGATCGACTGGCACCTGTCCGACCCGCCGGATGATGCCGAACGTGCGCGCAATGACGTGATCTACAGCTTCCAGGGCAACCGCAACCCGTTCATCGACCACCCCGAGTGGGCGACCCCGGGCCTGTTCACCTCGGCCAAGCCGGCGACCTGCCAGCTGGCCAACTGACCGCGCAACGCAGCGGTCCACTGCCGCCGCCGGGCCCTGACCCGGCGGCGGCCCTATACTCGACGGCCATGTCGACCGTCGATCCCGTCCTGCTGCTGTTGACCACCTGCCCGGACCGGGCCAGTGCCGAGCGCATCGCGCACGCGCTGGTCGGCGAGCGCCTGGCCGCGTGCGTGACCCGCCTCGATGGCGCACAGTCGACCTACCGCTGGCAGGGCGAGGTGACCACCGACGCCGAGCTGCAGCTGCTGGTGAAGACCACCGCAAGCCGCGTCGATGACGCGATTGCCCGGATCGTCGAACTGCATCCGTATGAACTCCCGGAGTGCATCGCGGTCGAAACCCGGGCCGGCCTGCCGGCGTATCTGGATTGGATCCGGGCACAGACCCGGGAGGACACTGATTGAAGACTCTGTTTGCGCGTGGCGCCGCCCTGTGCGCCCTGTTGTGGCTCTCGCTGCCAGCGTTCGCGCTGGATGAGAAGGACCTGCTGCCGGTGGACCAGGCGTTCGCGCTGACCGCCACCGCCCCCGAGCGCGGCCAGGTGCAACTGCAGTTCAAGATCGCACCCGGCTACTACCTGTATCGCCACCGCACCAGCGTCAAGGCCGATCCGGCGTTCAATGCCGGCGCGCTGCAGATGCCCAAGGGCGACAAGCACCACGACGATTTCTTCGGCGAAGTCGAAACCTATCGCGAACGCCTGCAGGCCACCCTGCCCGGCACGCCGACCGACGCCGCCGGCACCATCAGCCTGGAAGTACGCTACCAGGGCTGCGCCGACGCCGGTGTCTGCTACCCGCCGCAGAAGCGCGTGGTGCAGGTCACCCTGCCCGGTGCCGGCGCACAGGCCGCGGCCCCTGCCGCGCGTGCCGGTGCCGCCAGCCCGTTCAACAATCCGCTGGCAGGTGCCGGCAACAGCGGCGGGCTGCGCCTGCCGGGTGCCGCCAGCAACAGCCAGGCGCTGCCGCTCCCGTCCGAGCAGGCGTTCGGCTTCGATGCCATCGCCAGCGACGGCAACACCCTGCTGCTGCGCTTCAGCCCCGCGCCGGGCTACTACCTGTATCGCGACCGCACCTCGCTGAAGCTGGAAGGCAGCACCGGCGTGCAGGCCGGCACGCCGCGCTGGCCGGCTGCGCAGTCGCATCGTGATGAACACTTCGGCGATGTATCGGTCTACTTCAACCAGGTGGAAGTACCGCTGCCGCTGCGCCGCTCCGTTGCCGACGCGGTCGACAGCACCCTGGTGGTGACCTTCCAGGGCTGCCAGACCGATGGCATCTGCTACCCGCCGATGACCCGCCGGGTGAAGCTGTCGATCCCGGCCGGCAAGGTCAGCGCCAGCGCCGACCAGGCACCGCCGCGCAACGAAGTGATCAACCCGCTGCCCGGTAGCGCCGGTGCACCGCGCGAAGCCGCCAACGGTGCACCGCTGCGCCTGCTGCCAACCGTGCCTAACACCGATGCGGCGGCCACTGCGGGTGACGTTGCCTCCGGCAATGAATTCGCCGCCGATGCGCAGGGTGACAACGCACTGCGCACGCGTCCGCCGGCGACCACGCCGAATCCGGACAGGTCATTCGTGTGGGTGCTGCTGCTGGCCCTGGCCGGCGGCCTGGTGCTCAACCTGATGCCGTGCGTGCTGCCGATCCTGTCGCTGAAGGTACTCAGCCTGGCGCAGAGTGGTGAAAGCCCGCAGCGCGCACGCAGCCACGCGCTCTGGTACACGCTGGGCGTGCTGGTCGCCTTCGCGGTGATCGGCGCCTTGATGGTGGGCCTGCGCGCGATCGGCAACGCCGTCGGCATCGGCTTCCAGCTGCAGCATCCGGGCGTGGTGGCGGCACTGGCCTACATCATGTTCGCGGTGGGGCTGAGCCTGTCCGGTGTGTTCACCCTCGGCGGTGGCATCGGCAACCTTGGCCAGTCGCTGGCCAGCCGCAGCGGCCCGGCCGGCGACTTCTTCACCGGTGCGCTGGCCTGCGTGGTCGGCAGTGCCTGCGTCGGCCCGTTCATGGGTGGCGCCATCGCCTACGCGTTCATTGCGCCGCCGCTGAAGGCGATGACCGTCTTCCTGTTCCTTGGCCTGGGCCTGGCGCTGCCGTTCCTGCTGATCGGCTTCGTGCCGGCGCTGGCGCGCCGCCTGCCCAAGCCGGGCCCGTGGATGGAAACGCTCAAGCACGTGCTGGCCTTCCCGATGTATGCCACCGCGCTGTGGCTGCTGTGGGTGCTGGGCAAGCAGCGTGGCGTGGACGGCATGGCGCTGGTGCTGGGTGGCCTGCTGCTGTTCGCCTTCGGCCTGTGGCTGTTCGAGCGCAACCGCTGGACCGGCTCGCGTGCAGTGACCCTGCTCGGCGTGCTGCTGGCGATCGGTGCATTGGTACCGGCCTGGGGCGTGACCCAGCTGGCACCGCCGGCACGCGCCGCACAGGCGGCCAGCGACAACGTGGTGGAGTACTCGCCGCAGCTGCTGGACCGCCTGCGCGCCGACAACCGCGTGGTGTTCGTCAACATGACCGCCGACTGGTGCGTGAGCTGCAAGGCCAACGAGCGCGCCGTGCTGTCGCGCCCGGAGTTCAAGGACCTGCTCAAGCGCACCAACGCGGTGTACATGCGCGGTGACTACACCAACGTCGATCCGCAGATCACCACGTTCCTGGAAGAACACAAAGCCGTCGGCGTGCCGCTGTACGTGGTGTACGGCCCCGGTGCACCGCCGACCGTGCTGCCGACGCTGCTGACCCAGGCCGTGGTCGAGGAAGCGCTGCTGCGCACCGCACGATGAAGTGGCAACGGCCAGCGCTGCTGTGGACAGCGGTGCTGGCCGCCGGCCTTGGCCTGTGGGCCGGCCATCGATTGGCACCGGCGCCGGTGACGCCTGGGGCCGTGCCGGCGGCGCCTGCCGTTGCAGCTGCGGCGCCGGTCCTGCAGGTGGGCGACCGCCTGCCCGCGTTGTCGCTGCCCGATCTTGAAGGCAAACCGCTGGACCTGCGCCGGCGCTTCGCCGGCCGCCCGCTGCTGGTCAATGTCTGGGCCAGCTGGTGCGCACCCTGCGTGGAAGAAATGCCGGAGCTTGCCCGCTTGGCCCATGCGCAGGGCGATAACGGTGTACAGGTGCTGGGCCTGGCACTGGATACCCCGGAAGGCGTACGCCGTTTCCTGCAGCAGGTGCCGGTGGATTACCCGATCGTGATCGAGACACCGGGCCCGCGCGACGCGAGCGTGCAGTTGGGCAACGCGCAGGGCCTGCTGCCCTACAGCGTGCTGTTCGATGCGCAGGGGCGGATGGTCAAGGCGAAGCTGGGGCCGTTCGCCCACGGCGAGATCGAACGCTGGGTGCAGTGAGGGTTCGGCAGGGTTGCACCCTGCACCCGCTTCAGGCCAGAGCAACAGCCGAAGCAACAGCTACAGCGGGCTTTCCGTGGGATGGCGGGGCGATGTCGGAGTGCGGGGACGCTGCAAGTACGTCCCGGTAAGCTTGGCAGCCGCATCCATGCGGCTGACACCCCGCACTCCGACACCGCCCCACCTCTTACAGATTCCGATGGCTGTTGGTGGATGTCGACCTTGGTCGACACGGTAGATCCACGCCATGCGTGGATGGATCTCCATCGAAATCGAATATTCCGACAATTGAACGAAGAGCATCCACGCATAGCGTGGATCTACAGATCGCGGAGATCTGTCGAAGGCGGGGTGGGTCCGGTGGCGGGGGTGTCCGCGGCATGGATGCCGCGGCCAAGCCCCCAAGGACGGGTTTACGGCGTCCCCCGCCACCGGACCCACCCTGCCATCCCACGGAATGCACGCTGTTGCTGTGGCTGTTGCCCTGGCCTGAAGCGGGTGCCGGGCGCCGCCCGGCCGATACCCCCTGCTTGACCTCAGGCAGGGCGCCCCGGAGAATTCCGCGACTAATTCTCATTTGCTGTTGCGCAGGATGCGGGCGGCAGCCTTCCGGGCCCTCCTCCTTCGATGTTCAAGAACGTCCTGTTCCAACTGCACTGGCTGCTGGGCATCACTGCCGGTGCCGTCCTGGCCGTGATGGGCCTCAGCGGCGCCGTGCTGTCCTTCGAGGACGAACTGCTGCGTGCCGCCAACCCCGGCTTCGCCGAAATCGCCGAACACCACTCCGAAGGCCAGCATCCGCTGGCGCTCACTGAACTGGTGCCGCTGCTGCAGGCCGGCAGCGAGCGACCACTGCAACGCCTGCGCATCGATGCCACCGGACAACGACCGTCAGTTGCACGGTTCGCCGGCGGCAAAGAGCACTGGGTGTACTTCGACCCGTACAGCGGCGAACGCTTCAGCGCGCTGCGCGGGCAGGCCTTCTTCGATTTCGTCGAAGACCTGCATCGCCACCTCGCTGCGGGCGAGCGCGGCAAATGGATCACCGGCAGCTGTGCCATCGCCCTGCTGTTCTTCACCCTGTCCGGCCTCTATCTGCGCTGGCCGCGGCGCTGGTGGCACTGGCGCAGCTGGTTGGCGGTGGAGTGGAAGCGCAGCGGCCGCGGGTTCCTGTGGAGCCTTCACTCGGTGGTTGGCACCTGGGTGCTGTTGATCTACCTGATGAGTGCGCTGACCGGCCTGTGGTGGTCGTTCGACTGGTACCGCAGCGCCGCCAACACCCTGCTGGGCGTCGCGCCGGCGGCCAAGCACAAGGTCGCCACCGACACGACGCTGGACCTGCGCCGCGTGGAAACCACCTTGTATGCGTTGCCCGGCGTGCGCACCGGTTTCATCGACCTGCGCCTGCCGGAAAAGCCCGGCCAGGTACTCAACGTGCGGGTGATGGCCGGTGATCCGTCTCAGCGCGGCGGCCACCATGATCGTGCACATGATCTGCTGCAACTGGATCCGGCCAGCGGGACAATCCTCGATTCGCGCCCCTACGCGCGCCAGGGCACCGGCGGCCAGCTGGCCACCAGCGTGTTCGCGTTGCACTCGGGCAGCTACTTCGGCATGCCCGGGCGCGTGGTGGTGATGCTCAGCAGCCTGGGCATGAGCCTGTTCTTCATCACCGGCTGGATGCTGTACCTGGACCGTCGCCGCAGCCAGCGCGCCGCGCGCGGGCTGCGCCAGTCGCTTCCGGTTGCCGCCGCCGATGATGGCCGCGCACCTTGGCTGGTCGTGCATGCCAGCCAGAGCGGGCTGGGCGAACAGCTGGCCTGGCGTGCTGCCGCGCAGCTGCAGGCCGCTGGCCATGCTGTGCAGGTACTGCCATTGGCCCGGGTCGATGCCACGCAGCTCGCGCGCACTGCGCAGGCCTTGTTCGTGCTGAGCACCTTTGGCGATGGCGAACCTCCGGATGCGGCGCGGGGCGCTGCGCGACGGCTGCTGGCAAAAGCGCCCGATCTGTCGGGCCTGCAGTTCGGCCTGCTCGCCCTGGGTGACCGCCAGTACCCGCACTACTGCGGCTTTGGCCGCCAATTCGATGGCTGGCTGCTGGGCAACGGTGCACGTGCGCTGTTCGGGCGCATCGATGTCGATGCCGCTGCGGTACCGGCGCTGCGCCAGTGGCAGCAACAGCTGGGCGCGCTGACCGGCATCGCCACCGATGACAGCGTGCTGCCGGCCGCCACGCAGATGCACGAGTGGCGCCTGCTCGGCCGCGACCGCCTCAATCCAGGCAGCATCGGCGGTGCGATCTGGCGCATCCGTCTTGCTGCACCGGCCGAGGTGCAGTGGCGGGCGGGCGACATCCTGCATATCGCGCCCCGCCACAACGCACGGCACGCCGGTGCGGTACTGAAGGCACATGGGCTGGATCCCCTGCAGCCGCTGCTGATCGACGGCCAGCCGCGCACGCTGCTGGCGCTGGCCAGCGAGCGCGAGCTGCCCGATGCCGATGCTGCGCTGGCGGTGCAGGATGCGTGCCTGTGGCTGGCAGGGCTGTCACTGCTGCCGGGGCGGGAGTACTCCATCGCGTCCTGTACGGATGACGGTGCGGTCGAGCTGGTGGTACGGCTGGTCCATGACGAAGCCGGACGTACCGGCCTGGGCTCGGGCTGGCTGTCAGTGCATGCGCCGATAGGCGCCAGCATCGCCTCCCGCGTGCACCGCAATCCGGGTTTCCATCGAGTGACCGGTGCACCCATGGTATTGATCGGCAACGGCACCGGCATCGCCGGCCTGCGCAGCCTGCTGCGCGAAGCCGCCCATGCGGGAGAACACGGGCACTGGCTGCTGTTTGGTGAACGCCAGCGTGCGCACGATTTCCTGTTCGCCGACGAGATCGAGGCCTGGCAGGCCAACGGTCATCTTGCGCGGGTGGACCTGGCGTTCTCGCGCGATGGCGACGGCGGCTATGTACAGGATCGCCTGCGCGTGGCGGCCGATGCCCTGCGCGACTGGATGCAGCGTGGTGCCGTCATCCACGTGTGCGGTTCGCTGCAGGGCATGGCCGAAGGCGTGGACCAGGTGCTGCGTGAAGCGCTCGGTGATGAGGCGGTGGAAACACTGCTGGAGAGCGGGCGCTACCGTCGCGACGTGTATTGATTCCTGCCACCGCGCATTGGCGTGAGCCGAGCATGGGCTCGGCCCTACAGTGTTTCCCGGGCCCGATGATGTAGAGCCGAGCCTGCACTCGGCTGATTCCCCGCCGGGCCACAGAACAGCGCCGCCTAGGCCGCCGCGCGTGCCGCCCGCTGTTCCGGCTGCAGCCGGAACGCGCCCACCGCTTCGGCCAGCGCGTGTACCTGCGCCTGCATCTGCGCGGTGGAGGCACCGGCTTCTTCCACCAGGCTGGCGTTGCGCTGGGTGCTGGCTTCCATCTGCACGATGGTCTGGTTCACCTGCGCGATGCCGGCATGCTGGTCCTGCGATGCACTGCGGATACCGGCCAGCAGCTCGGCCAGCTGCTGCACGCTGCCAACGATCTCGCCCATGGTGGTGCCCGCCTGCTCGGCCTGCTGGTTGCCTTGCCCGACCCGCGCCACCGAATCCTCGATCAATCCCTTGATCTGCTTCGCCGCCTCGGCACTGCGCTGGGCCAGCAGGCGTACTTCTGCCGCCACCACGGCAAAGCTGCGGCCCTGCTCGCCCGCACGTGCCGCCTCCACGGCCGCGTTGAGCGCAAGGATGTTGGTCTGGAACGCGATGCCATCAATCAGCTGGGTGATATCGCCGATCCGGCGTGATGCCTCGCTGATGCCCTGCATGGTCGCCACCACCTGGCCGACCGCCTCGCCGCCGCGCTGCGCCACCGCTGCGGCACCCTTGACCAGCGCGTCGGCACGCCCTGCGGCATCTGCATTGCGGCCAACGGTGTCGGTCAGCTCATGCATCGATGCGGCCGTTTCTTCCAGGTTGGCCGCTTGTTGTTCGGTGCGCTGCGAGAGGTCGTGATGGCCGGCAACGATCTCGCCAACACCGGTATCGAGGCTGGAGGTGGCGTGCTGGATGCGGGTGACGATGCGGCCGAGCTGAGCGACGGTGGCATTGGCATCGTCGCGCATGCGCGCGAACACCCCCTGCAGTTCACCCTCCATGCGCACGCTGAGGTCACCGCGGGCGAGCGCGGCAAGCAGTGCCTGCAGGTCGCCGAGATTGGTTTCAAAGGTCGCCAGCAGGCGATTGATGCTGGTCGACAGCGTGCGCACGAAGCCCTGCTTGCCCTCCAGCGCGATGCGCCCGTGCAGGTCACCGTGAGCGGCGGCGTCGACCAGCGCGGCCACTTCGGTTTCCAACAGGGTTTCCAGCGCACGGCTGCGCCATTCCACCGCTACGCCAAGGAACTGGCCTTCGTCGATGATGGCGTTGGCAATCAGCTGGTAGCGCACCCCTGCATGGCCGATCTCGCGCTCCTCGCGCTGGCGCACGCTGGCCAGGCTGCCCAGCGCTGGATGCAGGCGCACCGCGTCGCTGCCCACCAGCTCTTCGACCTGGCGCTCGAGCTGCAGCAGCAGTGCCGGGTTGGCGTAGGCAACCTGCCCTTCCGCATCGATCACCATCAGGCCGGTCTGCGCGCTGTCCAATGCCTGGCGCACGCGGGTGTTGCCGCGCGCCACCGCCCGCTCGGTCTCGATGCGCGCGCGCAGGCGCTGCTGCATGTCGACCAGGCGCTGGGCCAGCTGGCCGATCTCGTCGTTGGCGTTGTAGACGCGCAGGGTGGTGTCCAGGCGGTCGTCAGCGATGTCGCTGGCGAAACGCAGGGTGTCCTGGATCGGCTGGCGCACCGCGCGCAGGACCAGCACCAGGCTGGTGATCAATACACCGGCAACCAGCAGCAGCGTGAGTGCGAACAGCACGCTCATGGCGCGTGCGCCGGCTTGCTGGCGTGCCTGTGCACTGGCCAGCGCCGCGACCTGTGCCTGCTGGAATGCGGCCAGCGCCGGTGCCACGCCAGCGGCGGTTTCCAGCAGTGACTGTGCCTCCACATCCAGCCCGACACGCGCGGCGGTGTAGCCCAGCAACGCGACCTGGTAGCCCTCCATTCCGCTGCGCAGGGCGTCCTGCACATCGGCAGGCAGACCGGCCAGCGCCAGATCGAATGGCAGTTTTTCTTCGCTCGCACGATCGGCGTGCGTGGAATCACCATCGAGCAGCAACAGCGCCTCCTGACGGCGCATCTTCTGCAGGGACAGCGCCAGCGACGGCCGCTGCTGGGCGTCCACCTGGGTCTGCAGGGCATCGGCCGCCTGCTGCAGCTGCGCGGCAAGGCCAGCGTCGCCGCGACCCATTTCATCGACACGTTCGAACAGCGCCACCACACCCTGCGAGAACGCGTCAGCGGCCTCGGTCAGCGCCTGCAGGGCCTTGCGCCGGCTGGCATCCATCGGCATCGCACGCAGCGCCTGCAGATCGGCCTGCAGGGCTTTCTGGGTCACCAGCAACTGGTTGCGGTCGGCATCATCGAAACTGCGTGCATACTGGGTCTGCAGGCGGCGCGCTTCGGCCACCCGCGTGGCCAGGCTCGCAGCCAGATCGCTGCCGCGCTGGTAGCTGGCCTGGCTGCGTGCAGCCTGTGCGCTGGCGTGGCCGGTCCAGGCGTAGACGGCAGCGATCGCGACCAGGCCAAGCCCACAGACCCACAGGGTCGCCTTGAGCTTGTTGGCCACGCTGAGCCGATGCGGCTGCAGCCAGCGCAGCAGGCCGGGGGACGCCGAGCGCAACGTGCCAAGGCGCGCGCGCAGGGACCTGAGGTGGGGGACAACGGCCGACATGACAGACTCCAGGCGGAAGGACGCACCTGTATCGGCCGGATCTGACACAACTTTAGGAATTTTTTCGTTCGCCCACGCCGATCGCTGACGGACGCGGCCTTTGTACCGGGCACAGGCGACGGGGGGATGACATCGCCGCCGCGCTTGACCTCAACCCCGGTTGGGGGAGCACAGTGGACCTCCCTCCCCCGACCGGTGCCGCCATGACGACGCTCGATGTCCCCCGCTACCTGCAACGCCTGCAGCTGGATGCACCGCCACCGCTGACGCTGGCCGGACTGACCCTGCTGCAGCAGCGCCACAACGCGCTGCTGCCATTCGAGACGCTCAGCTGCCTGCTGCGCGACGCGGTGCCGATCGACCTGGACAGCGTGCAGCGCAAGCTGCTCGACGAGCGCCGGGGTGGCTACTGCTTCGAACTCAATGGCGGCCTGCTGGCCCTGCTGCAGGCACTGGGCTTCGATGCGCAGCCGCTGAGTGCGCGTGTACTGCTGGCCGCACAGGACGGCGAGCTGACTGCACGGACCCACCTGCTGCTGCGCGTGCATGTGGACGGCGATGATTGGCTGGTGGATGCCGGTTTCGGCAGCCTGACCCCGACCGTGCCGCTGCGCCTGCACGAGGCGCAGCCGCAGGCCACGCCGCACGAGCGCTATCTGCTGCAGCGCCTGCCCGAGCAGGGCGACTTCGTGCTGTCAGCCGAATCTAGCGACGGCTGGCGGGCGATGTACCGCTTCGATCTGCAGGCACCTGCACCGATCGACAACGTGGTGGGCAACTGGTACGTGTGCACCCACCCCGATTCCAGCTTTCCGGGCCAGCTGCGCGCGTCGCTGACCGGGCCCGACTGGCGCCGCACCATCGGCAGCGGCAACTACACCGAGTACCGCCCCGGGCAGGCGCCGGACAAGCGCCCGCTGCACGATGTCGGCGATGTGCGCGAGGTGCTGCAGCAGCGTTTCGGCATGCAACTGCCGGACGACCCGCGACTGGACCCAGCCATCAATGAATGGCTGCAGCGCTCGCGTACCGCGACCTTGTAGAGCCGAGCCCATGCTCGGCTGACGCATTGGCGGCGCAATCAACAGCAGTCGAGCATGGCTCGACTCTACAGAAGCGCGCGCGCCTGCAGCGCGATGCGGTTGCCTTCACTGTCGCGGATCTCGGCCACTCGCCAATTGCCGGCATCGGCCGGGCCGAAGCGCAGTTCGGCACCTGCCTGCAGCGCACGCGCGAGGCTGGCATCCAGGTCATCCACGCCGATGTAGATGCGCGCGCCCTGCTCGGAGGGCCGGTAGTCCGCACCTTGCACCAGCGCCATGCTGGCACCCTCCGCGTCATCCGAAAACGGCAGGTACGCCATCTGGCAGTCATGCAGCAGGATCGGCGCATCCACGTCCACCCGCAGCCATTGCTGGTAGAACGCGATGGCACGGGCCAGGTCACTGGCGGGGATCTCAACGTGCAGGATCGGGTTCATGCTTTTTCCTGGTGCCGGCAACTCAGATGATGCGCAGGGTAATCGCCTTCAGCACCGCGCGGGTGCGGTCGCGGGTGCCGAGCTTGTCGAGGATGGCCGAGACATAGTTCTTCACCGTGCCCTCCGCCAGGAACAGGCTGCGCGCGATCTCCTTGTTGCTGTAGCCACCAGCCAGCAGGCGCAGGATCGCTACTTCGCGCTCACCGAAGGTATCGGTGGGCGGCGCTTCATCATGGAAGCGGTAGCGGGCGCGTACCGGCTCGGTGCTGACCGGCAGCAGCAGGGCCTCACCGGTGGCAACGCGCTCGATCGCCTCGCGCAGGTCGGCCGGTGCTGCGTCCTTGAGCAGGAATCCCTGCGCTCCTGCCTCGGTGGCACGCAGCAGCAGATCACTTTCATCGAAGGTGGTCAGCAGCAGCAGCGGGGTGGCGTCACCGCGTGCACGCAGCTGGCGCAGCGCTTCGATGCCGTCCATCCCGGGCATGCGGATGTCACTGAGCACCACGTCCACCGGCTGGGTGGCCAGCGCATCCAGCAGCGCCTGGCCGTCTTCGGCCTCCAGCACCACCTCCACGCCCAGCCCCTGCAACAGCGCGCGCAGGCCGGCACGGACCAGCGCCTGGTCGTCGGCAAGGGCAACACGGATCGCGCCGCCGCTCATGCCGGCACCCACGCGGTCAGGTGCATGCCACCCTGTGCGGTGCGGGCCAGTTCCAGCTGGCCGCGCACTGCGGCCAGGCGCTCACGCATGCCGGCGATGCCGTTGCCCTCGCGGATACGCTCGGCGCGCTGGCCGTCATCACGGATGTCGATACGCAACCGGGAATCCTCTTCGTTGATCGTCAGCCATACGGTGTCTGCGTTGCCATGCCGGGCGGCATTGGTCAGCGCTTCCTGTACCAGGCGCAGCACAGTCTCTGCCATCAGCGGGTCAGCCACGCGCACGCTCTCGCCGATCTGCAGCTGCAGCTTCGGGCGCGGGAACGGCGCGGCCAGCGCGTGCAGCGCAGTAGCCAGATCGAGGCCGCGATCATCGCGCATCGATTGCACCACCTGGCGGATGTCGGCCAGCAACTCGCCGGACAGCTGCTCGGCCAGCACCAGTCCGTCGCGCCCGGCCAGCACAGGGTCGGCCGCAAGGGCGCGCAGGTTCAAGCGCATCGCGGTGAGCTTGTGCCCGGCCACATCGTGCAGTTCGCGGGCCAGGCGCAGGCGCTCGGCATCGCGTGCACTGTCGGCCAGCAGTGCACGTGTCGCCAGAAGATCGGCATTGACGCGGGCCAGGTCATCGCGGGCCGACGCAGTGCTGCGCGCGTAGTGTGCGGTCAGTGCGGCAAATGCCTGGAAGCCGCCATACAGCAGCACCACCAGCAACGGCTGGGTGAAACCACCGTGGCGCAGCACGAGATACATGGCGAGGTTGGCCAGCAGTGCAACACCCAGCACGAAGCGCGGTGGCCAGTGCTCGGCCAGCTGCGCCACCAGCACCACCAGCAGTACCGGCGCGGTTCCGGTGCGCGGCTGCAGGGCAACCAGCGCGATCGCCAGCACGGCCTGCAGCACCGCAGCCAGTGCACGCACGCGGGTCGGCATTGCCGCCCATCCGTGCACCACGAACAGCAGCAGGAACGCGCCAAGCGACGCCTGGCTGAGTCTGGCACCGGCGCCCTGCACGCCGAATGACAGGCCCACCACCAGCACGGTGACCAGGCCGGCGAGGCTGAGGGGACGCAACAGGTGGCGGAACAGGCTGGGCATGACCTGATGCTGACGGCCGCGGCAGCAACCGGCAATGGGTCCAACGCAGAAAGTGACTTCTGGCACGTCGGATCGATGACCACTGGCCCTGAACCCACCAACGCGCCCCGCGCAGACTGGCTCCACACCGCAGCACACCACCCACCTCCGGAGCCACCGCCATGAACCGCACCGCCCTGCTCAGCACCGCCCTGACTGCCCTGGCCCTGGCCAGTGGTGCCCACGCCGCCGATCTGGCAGTGACCGTACACGATGTCCGCGTGCAGACCGGCACGCTGCGCGTTGCACTGGTCGACAGCGCTGCCGCCTGGGACGGCAAGGCCAAGCCGGTGCAGGCGCAGCAGGCGACGCCCAGCGGCGACAGCGCCCACTTCACATTCAAGAACCTGCCGGCCGGCAGTTATGCCGTACTGCTCACCCACGACGAGAACGGCAACGGCAAGCTCGACACCAACCTGGTCGGCATGCCGGTGGAAGGCTATGGCTTCAGCAACAACCCGCAGGTGATGCGCAAGCCGACCTTCGACGAGGCGCGCGTCGACGTGCCGGCTGCCGGCGCTGCCATCGACATCACCCTGCGCTGATTCCTGCATCCAGACCCGAGGCCATCATGGACCGTCGCCGCTTTCTCCATACCCTGCTCAGCAGCAGCGCCTGCCTGGCCCTGGGCGCCACCGCACTGCGCAGCGCGCCCGCCTTCGCCGGTGACCCGGCCCGTTTCGCGCAGGGCCTGCAGGAGCACCCGTGGCTGCTGGGCTGGCGCAGCGTCACCAGCGAGAGCCTCGGCCCGGCCACCGTGCAGCTGCAGGGCCGTCTGCCGGCCGGCCTCGCCGGAACGTTGTACCGCAACGGCCCGGCCTGGACCGAGCGCGATGGCTTCCGCTACGACCACTGGTTCGACGGCGACGGCATGGTGCATGGCTGGCGCTTCAACGGCGATGGCAGCCTGACCCACCACGGCCGCATGGTGGCCACGCCGAAGTTCAGCCGTGAACAGAAGGCCGGCCGCTTCCAGTACCCGGCGGCCGGCACCAGCGTCCCCGGTGCCCTGGCGGTGCGCAACAACGATGACGCCAACGTGGCCAACACCTCGGTGACGATGATCAATGGCCGGCTGTTCGCGCTGTGCGAGTCCGGCTCAGCGTTCGAAGTGGACCCCGATTCGCTGCAGACCCTCGGGCCGGTCACCTGGCGCCCGGATCTGGCAGCGTTGCCGTTCTCCGCGCATCCGCTGCCGGACCGCGATGGCAGCGTGTGGAACTTCGGTTCGATCAGCCTGATGGGAGGCCACGGCCTGCTGGTCTGGCACATCGGCAAGGACGGCCAGCTGCGCAGTGCCAATGTGATTGAAACGCCGGAACATGGCTACCTGCATGCCTTTGCGATGACCGAGCAGCACCTGGTGTTCGTGCTGATGCCGTTCGACTTCACCGGCACCGGCGGCAGCTTCTTCGAGCGCATGCAGTTCGCACCGCAGCGCCCCGCGCGCATCGCGGTGGTGGCCAAGGATGCGCCGGACAAGGCGCAATGGTTCGAGGCACCGTTCGCGGCGATCTACCACTTCGGCGATGCCTTCACCCGCGACGGCGGCATCGTGCTGCGCGCGGTGCGCCACGACGACATCAACGAAGCGCGTTCACCAATGAAGGAAGCGATGGCCGGGGACGGCGCGCACGCTGCGAACAGCGGCGCCAGCCTGGTCGAGTTGCACCTGGACCTGCGCCGCGGACAGGCTCGCTGGGAAACCCTGGGCATCAGCGCGGTGGAGTTCCCGCTGTTCGATCCGCGTTCGGCCAGCACCCGGGGGGCGCGCCTGTACGCGCCGACCATCGATGGCCCGGCCACGGCGCCGTACTTCAACGCAGTGGCCGCATTCGATATCGAGCGCGGGCGTCGCCAGCTGTGGCACTACGGGCCGGACATCATGGCCGAGGAACATGTGTTCGTGCCGCGGCCGGGCAGTCGCAACGCCGATGACGGCTGGCTGGTCGGCACCCTGCTCGACCCGGTGAACAAGCGCAGCGGCCTGGCAGTGCTGGATGCGCGCCATGTGGATGACGGCCCGCTGGCACAGGCGTGGTTGCCGTATGCGGTGCCACTGGGCTTCCACGGCACCTTCGCCGTGCGCGGCTGAGTCCACGCCGTGCGGACACCGGCGCTGGCATGCTGGGGCTCCCCTTCCTGCGGAGCCCTGCATGTCCTTGGCCGACCATCGAAGCGCGCTGGCACCGCAGGGATTCCTGCGCGTGGCGATCAACCTCGGTAATCCCGTGCTCGCACAGGGCGATGCACGCTCGCCGCGCGGGCCGTCACTGGAACTGGCCACCGCGTTGGCGCAACGGATGGGCGTGCAGGCCCGCTTCACCTGCCACGATGCGGCGGCTTCGGTGGTTGCCGCGGCCGCCGAAGATGCCTGGGATCTGGCCTTCCTGGCGATCGATCCGGCGCGCGCCGACCGCATCGCCTTCAGCGCGCCCTATGTGGAAATCGAAGGCACTTATCTGGTGCGCGAGGACAGCCTGGCGCAGCAGGTGGCCGATCTTGATCGCGACGGCCTGCGCATCGCGGTCGGCCGTGGCGCAGCCTACGACCTGTTCCTGAGCCGGGAGCTTCGCCACGCCACGATCGAGCGTGCGGACACCTCGGCAGCGGCCATCACCCTGTTCGACCAGCAGCACCTGGATGCGGCCGCCGGCGTGCGCCAGCCGCTGGCGGCCTGGGCGCAGTCGCATCCCGGCCATCGGGTGCTGGCCGATCGTTTCACCGCCATCCAGCAGGCGGTGGCCGCACCAGCCTCGCGCCCGGCCGAGGCGTTGCGGGCGCTGTTCGAGGAAGTGGATTCGATCAAGGCCGGACCGTTGCTGAGCGACGCGTTCGCCCGTGCCGGGCAGGCGGTCACGCTGGTGCGGTGACTGTAGCGTCGAGCCATGCTCGACTGCTTCTTCGAAAGACCAGTCGAGCATGGCTCGACGCTACAGATGCGCGCCTTCCATGTGCCGCACATGCTCGGCGGCCTGCGCGTGCAGCCAGTCGCGGAAAGCAAGGAAGCCGCGATGGCGGGCCGAGCGCTGCGGGTACACCAGCCAGTGCGGCCAATCGGTCTTCAGGCGCTGGCTGGACAGCGCGACCAGCTGGCCGGAGTCCAGCAGCAGGCGCGCACGGGTGACCCGCCCGAGCGCCACACCCACCCCGTCCAGTGCGGCCCTGTGGTGTGCCTCCGAATCATCCAGCACCGCCACGAAGCGCGACGGCGGCCTCTGCCCACTCAACGCAAACCAAGCCCCCCACGCCCCGTCCGGGTCACCGAGCAGCGGCCATTGGTCCAGCGGTACGCGGTCGATACCGCCCATGCGCTCGATCAACGCGGGGCTGGCCATCGGCAACAGCCACTCGTCGAACAGCGGCTCCACCACCAGCCCCGGCCAGTTTCCGGTGCCCAGCCGCAGTGCCGCGTCGAACTGCCGCTGGCGCTCGAAGTCGACCAGGCGTTCACTGGATTGCAGGTTGATCTCGATCTGCGGGTGCGCGGCGACGAAATGCCCCAAGCGCGGCACCAGCCAGGCCGAGGCCATCGACGGCACCGCGCTGATCGTCAGTACGTGCTCGGCGCGCGCCGCATAGGGTTGGAACGCCTCGTTGATCGCATCCAGGTGCGAGCCGACCTGGTCGAGCAGGCGCTGCCCCTCCAGAGTGAGGGTGACACCACGAGCCTGCCGGATCAGCAACGGCTGCCCGAGGCGCTCTTCCAGCTGACGCATCTGATGGCTCAGCGCACTGACGGTGAGGTTCATCGACGCAGCCGCGCGCGACAGGTTGCCGAGGCGGGCAGCAGCCACGAAGCCCTGCAGGGCGTGGAGGGGCGGACGGGACATCAGACTTGAATCCTTCTCAAGGCAACCTTGCGGAAATGTCGCTTTTTGCCACCTCATGCTGCCCGTATCGTGCAATCCACTCAAGTGGAGGCACGCTCATGAACATCTTCGGCGGCTTGTTGTTCCTGCACGGCCACGTGGCCAGCGCCGAGCTGGCACGCCAGCTGGCCAGCCCTTCCCCGACGCCGTCGCCCAGCGGCACCCCTGGTCGTGCCGGCCGCTGGGCGGCAATCTCGCCGGCCAAGCATCCCGCAGCTGCCGGCCAGCGGCCGGCACGACCCTAGCGTTGCAGCGCTTGCTGCACGGCCGACGCGACATCGGTGTTGTCGATGTAGCTGCCGTCGTTCCAGCGCACATGCTGGCGGTAGCCGGCATCGACGCCCCGCACGCGCTGGCCCAGCAGCTCCGACCCCGCGCCCTTGGCCCACAACGGCACCAGCGCGTTGGAGTGGTTACCGGTGGGACGGAAGCTCATCCCCGGCATGCGGCCGCGTCCATGGTTCCTTACCGGTTCGAAGGCCACGGTCTGCGCGTCCGGGCCCATCGGCATGCTGTTGTCGTGGTCGGTGGTGACGATCAGCAGGTTGTGTTCCCAGCCGCCGTTGCGTTCGACCCAGTCGATCACCGCCGCCACCGCGTCGTTGAACTCCACGGTTTCCTCGATCAGGCGGCCATACTGAGGCTGGTCAGTGCATTGGCCGTAGTGCCATTCGGTACCGCAGGCACTGGTATGGGCAGCCCAGTCGGTGGCACCGCCTTCCACCATCAGGAACAGGCCGCGGGAGGAACGCTGCTGCAGGAACTGCAACGCGCCACGGGTCATCGTCGCCAGGTCAGGCACGCTGTCGATCTTCCGCACGCCGGAAGGGGTGCTCGCGTCCTTGCCCAGCACCTGCAGCTGGCGTGCCTGCTGCAGCGTATTGGCCACACGCGGCACGCCGATCAACGGACGATCAGCCGGCAGCCGGCCCTGCGCCAGTGCGGCGAACTCCTCCTTGCTGCGGATCAGGCGCCACGGGCCAGCCGGGTTTGCGCCGATCGTGCTGCCCGCTTCCAGCTGCCGCCAATCCTGCTGCGACACCCATTCCCACGGATTCGCGCAGCCCTCGGCCTTCGCGGCACCCCTGCCCTCGTCGCAGGCGTGGCCATCGACGCTGTACCCCGGGCCACCGGTGCCCATCACCAGGTCCATGTGACCCTGCGACAGCATCTGGTGGGCGATGGCGTGGTAGTTGTTGCGCGATGCGTTCTGCGCCGCAAACGCAGCGGGCGTGGCGTGCGCGAACGGCACCGAGGTGACCACGCCGGTGGCCATGCCCAGGCGCTTGGCGCGCAGCGTGTTGAATTCAACAGCGTTGCCATCGTTGTCCACATTGATGGCGTTGTTGTAGGTCTTGATGCCCGAAGACAGCGCCGTGCCTGCTGCGGCGCTGTCGGTCGCCACCGCGGCCAGGTACTGGTAGCCGGCGAACGGCAGGTCCTGCGCCGGCACCGGCTCGGTATCCCAGGCCTTGCCCGCGTCGTAGCCGAGGGTCTGCGCGTTGTCGCCGGTCGGCTGGCTGCTGGCGTTCAACGGGAACGTGGTGACCGCCAGGCGCTGCGGGAAGTCCGCATAGGGGGCGCCTTCGCGGCTGCCGTACTGCCAGTAGGCAGCGGCATCCCAGGTACCCCAACCCGCGCCGTCATTGATCATCACGATCACGTTGTACGGACGGACGTCACCGGAAGGAACGGCCTCGGCACGCAGAGCGGGCTGGCAGCCGCCAAGCCCGGCCAGCGCAAGCAGCAGCGAGGAATGGAGCCAGCGGCGTGGCGTACGTGCAGTCATTGAACAGTCCCCAGGCCATGGGCGGCCGAAATTGCGGTACGTTATATCGTTTCAATATTGCAGCTTCATGCAGCCGCCGCGGACTATCCTGCAGGCCTCCTTCGCCATCGCCGCATGCATGCCGTCTCCCACCTCCGCGCGCGTCCCGCTCTCGTCCATCACCCTCGATGCGGCAACCCTCACGGTGATCCACCAGCACAACGCCGACATCGCACGACAGCCGGCGTCGCTGACCAAGCTGATGACCGCCTACGCGGCCTATGCATGCGTCGGGGAGTACGCGCACTCGTGGGACGAAACGGTCACCATCGCTGACGACGATGTGCATGCCGTGGCCGACGACGAAACGCGCATGGGGCTTGTCCCCGGAGAGACCGTCACCCTGGGACGTCTGCTGGAAGGCCTGATGATCGTCTCCGGCAATGACGCGGCATTGGCCATGGCACGTCATCTGGGCGGATCGCAGCCTGCATTCCTGGAACGCATGAACCGGCACGCGCGCCAGCTGGGCCTTCGCAGCACGTGGTTCGCCAGCGTGTCCGGCATCACCACGCCGCATCATGCGTCCAGTGCGCGTGACATGGCGGTGCTGGCCGCCTGCCTGCTGAACGATCATCCGCAGATCCTGGCGATCACCGCGCAGCGCGCGTTTGAACATGGCAGCTTCAGCCGCAACAACCAGAACGCCCTGCTGGGCGATGACGGCGTGGATGGATTGAAGACCGGCTATACCCAGGCTGCAGGCTTCTGCCTGGCGGCGACCGCGTGCCGGCCGGTACCCGGGCGTGCGCAGCCGGTGCGGCTGATCACCGTGGCCCTGGGTTCTGAAAGCCGCGAGGCACGCGATGCACGGGTACGTGAGTTGCTGGCCGACGGTTTCGCTGCGCTGGCCGGCACCGCCATCGATGCCTGAGGCCGATCAGCGGCGCTTGACCGTAGCCACGATCAGGCGCTGCAGTTCGGCTTCGGCGTCACCCTTGTCCAGCGCACCGGCAACCACAGCTTCGGACAGGGCTTCGGCTGCACCGAGAATCGCCCAACGCCCCGCCAGCGGCACCGAGCCGTCAACGGCGAACGGGCCCAGCCAGGCGTCGCAGTTGTCGATGAAGTCCTGCTGGTAGCGCCGGCGCACCTCATGCAGCTCCGGCGCGCCCACCAGCGCGGCGAGGATGCCCTGCACTTCACTGCCCTGGCTCAGGATGCAGTCGATGTAACCGGAGGCGATGGCGGCCGCACGATCAGCCAGCTGTGCCCTGGCGCGACCGATACGCTCGTGGAAGACCACCGTCTGCCGTCCGTCGTAGTCATCGTAGAGCGCGGCCAGCAGACCGTTGCGGGTCACGAAGTGGTCGTAGGCCACCGGCTTGGTCACGCCCGCCGCTTCGGCCAGCCGCCCCAGCGTCAACGCATCGGTGCCCTCCTCGCCGACCAGCGTCCACGCCACCTCCAGCAGCTGGCGGGCGCGTTGCTCTCGGGTCAGGCGGCGGCGCGTGGGAGCGACGTTGGCAGGCATCGGCGGAACACGGCGATCAGTTCATTGGAACACCGATTTTACGGCCGATTTCCACCGCGGTCTGCAGGTGAGCCTGCGCGGCGCCACTGTCGGCGTCGAGCAGCAGGTGCGATGACAATACGCGTGCACCGCAGTAGTCGAAGATGCCCATGTCGATCTGCGCCTTCATTGCGGCACCATAGCCACGCCGTTCGATCATCTCCGCGCCCGCACCACCGACGCCGACCAGGTGCACGCGCAGGCGCTGCAGCTTCTTCTGCACCTTGCCATCGGCGCCGTCCTGGTAAGCCCAGCCCTGGGTGAACACGCGATCGATCCATCCCTTCAGCAGCGCGGGGAACGACCACCAGTACAGCGGATAGACCAGCACCAGCGTGTCGGTGGCGTCCAGCCGTGCATGCTCGGCGGCCACATCGGCCGGCACCGCGCCGGTGCCACGGAACAGCGCCTGGTCCTGCGCGGTGAAGCGCGGGTCGAAGCCCTCGGCCATCAGGTCGGCGTGGGCCACGGTGTTGCCGGCATCGCTCGCAACGATGGCCTCGCCGATGCGCTGGGCGATGGCATGGGTGAGCGAACCGGGTTCGGGATGGGCGGTGACGATGAGGCTATGCATGCGGGGACGTTCCGGAATTCATTAACTACCAATGGTAAGTATCAATTCCCGGGATGCCAGCACCACCGGTGGGACGCTGTTTTCGCACCCCGTATAGTGCCGAGGTTGCCCGTGAGATGCCCGACGATGCGCCGATACCTGCTTGCTTCATTGATGTACCTGTTGCTGGCCACGACGGCACCGCCTGCCCTGGCCGGCGAGCTCACCGCGGCCGAATCGGCCGGCCTGCGCCAGGACGTACAGGCGATGTTGACCGCATTCGCCAAGGGCGATGCCGAGCTGATCATCGCCCGCACGCATCCCAGCCTGAAACATCTGGCCGGTGGCGATGAGACCTACGCCCGGTCGACCCGCGATACCGTCAAGGCATTGCACAAGGCTGGCGTCGTCATCATCAGTGACGAGGCCGGAGTGCCCGGCCGCACCTATGCCGCCGGTGACGAAGAAGTCTGCTTCGTACCGCGGCAGTCACTGCTGCGTGTGCGCGAAACCGCTATCCGCAGCACCTCGTTCATGGTCGCTGTGCGCCACGTCGGCACTTCGCAGTGGCGCTACCTTGATGGCGCCGGGCTGATCGACAATCCAGCGATGCTCCGGCAGCTGTTGCCGGCACTGGAACCGGGCGTGATCCTGCCCAAGGGCAGAGTGGAAACGCTGTAGCGCAGCTCCTCGGCGGGTGCGTAGCTTGATGCGCACCGGACGGCCTGCATCCACGCATGGCGTGGACCAACCGGCATGCGGGCGCTGCCCGCGGTGGGTGCGTAGCTTGCTGCGCACCGGGGGCTGCTCCTCGGTGGGTGCGTAGCTTGCTGCGCACCGGGGGCTGCTCCTCGGTGGGTGCGTAGCTTGCTGCGCACCGGGCATCCTGCATCCACGCATGGCGTGGATCTACCGATGGCCTCCCATCCACGCATGGCGTGGATCTACTGTCCGCTAGCGGAACAACGCGTTCAATGCCGCGCCCGAGGCCGCCTGCTGCAGGCCGTCGAAGCGGCCGTCCTGCACGATCGGCTGGGTCGCCTGCATCAGCCCACCCCACGCCGCACGCGCCAGCGCACCGCCCAGGCTGACCCGGCGCACGCCGAGTGCGGCGAAGTCCTGCAGGCTCAGCGGTGTCGGTCCACCGACCAGCAGGTTCACCGGCTTCGTTCCTGCTGCGGCAACCACCGCACGGATCTGCTCGGAGGTCGTGATGCCGGGTGCGTACAGCACATCGGCACCAGCCTCTGCGTAGGCACGCAGGCGCTGCAGGGTGTCCTGCAGATCCGGCACGCCGACGAAGAAGTTCTCGGCACGCCCGACCAGCAGCACGTCGCCGCCCGCACGGTCGATGGCCGCACGTGCCGCGCGCAGGCGCTCGACCGCCTGGTCGATCGGACGCAGCGGGGCATCGGCCACGCCGCTGGCGTCCTCGATCGACAGCGCCGCGATGCCGGTATCGATCGCCGCGGCCACCGCCTCCCCCACCGCCTGCGGCGTGGCGCCGAAGCCATCACCGAAATCGGCGTTCAATGGAAGTGCTGTCGCCGCCGCCATCAGCCTCAGGTGCTCCAAGGTGGCCTGCAGCGAGACCGCGCCGTCCGGTCGCCCTTCGCTCCAGGCGCAGCCGGCACTGGTGGTGGCCAATGCCAGGAAGCCCTGCCGCTGCAGGTAGCGCGCACTGCCCACGTCCCACGGATTGGGCAGCACGAAGCACCCCTGCGCGTGCAGCTGGCGGAAAGACGCACGCTTGTGCTGTGTGTCTGCATCGGGCGAGGTCATGGCAGGGCTCCGGGGCGGCAGACCTGCACCGTAGCCCGCCGTGCGGTCGCACTCAATGGCATCGAAGCCGGCCTTGCATGAGGTGATGCTGCCTGCTTATTGGACGCCACCGGCCACACTGCCCGAGCGTGCGTGCTTGCCCACACCTGCCGCCACGGAGCCCTTCATGCAGCCTGACCCGCATATCCTCATCGATGACGGCGACGATGACGCCCACTGGGCCGACCTGCTCTCGCCGGCACGGCGGCGCCTGATCGCCTCGGCCGGGCTGGCCGCCGGAGGCCTGGCCAGTGCCTCGACAGCCTCGGCATCGCCCCATGGCGGCGTTGCAGCGAACACCACCGAGCCCGGCCGTCCCGGCTTCCGTGCCATCGTGCCGCCGGCGCCGAAGGGGCGCAGCCCCTGGGGCCAGGCCACTGCCAGCGAACCGACCCCGCGCCCGACCAGCGTGCGCCCCGGCGAAGCCACGCTGCCCACCACCCCGCGCGCCTATACCGACATCAAGAGCTATCACGCGCATATCTACTTCGATGAAGACAGCTTCGAGAAGGCGGCCCTGCTGCGGCGCTGGGCGGCCGAACGCTTCCCGGTGGAACTGGGCAACTGGAACCTGGAGCCGCGCGGCCCGCATGTAACACCGTCGTTCTACTTCGGCTTCAACAACGACCTGCTGCCGGTGCTGGTGCCGTGGCTGCAGCTCAACAGCCTGGGGCTGACCATCCTGATCCACCCCAACACCGGCGATGGCCGCGCCGACCATCTGTACTACGCCCTGTGGGTGAACCGCGCGCAGCCGGTGAACGCCTACAACTGGCCGGTGCCCAAGCCGGGCGAGCGGGAGGCATTGGAAGAAGTGTTCCCGAACGTGGTGCCGACGGTGCCGCTGGAGACGTGACCCGCCTTCCCGGTGGGTACGTAGCTTGCTGCGGACCTTGGGCCGCCCTTCCGGTGGGTGCGTAGCTTGCTGCGCACCTTGGGCTGCCCTCCGGTGGGTGCGTAGCTTGCTGCGCACCTTGGACTACCCTTCCGGTAGGTGCGTAGCTTGCTGCGCACCTTGGGCCGCCCTTCGGTGGGTGCGTAGCTTGCTGCGCACCGAACTTCCTTCATCCACGCATGGCGTGGATCTACCGAACTGCGGCCCGTCATCCACGCATCGCGTGGATCTACCGAACTGCGGCCCATCATCCACGCATGGCGTGGATCTACCAGTGGCCCCCATCCACGCATGGCGCGGGAACCCCGACAAGGCTCCTGCCGCCATCGTCGGCCTACGTGCACGCATCCCCCGCCCGCACGGCGTTCAGCGCGCCTTGATCCGCCGCCCCACATAGGGCCACAAGCGCTTCGGCAGATTTCAAACAAACGATTGAAACGCGGCAAACTTCGCCGAACTGGACAGCATCCGCCGGTTCCGCCAGACTGCCGCCCTTTCCCGTCTTCCGGATCCCATGGCGAAGCTGCTGGTCCTGCACGGCCCCAACCTCAATCTGCTCGGCACTCGCGAGCCGGAGGTCTACGGCCACACCACGCTGGCCGACATCGACCAGGCGCTGGCCGCGCAGGCCGCCGCCGTCGGGCACACCGTGGAGAGCCTGCAGTCCAACGCCGAGCATGTGCTGGTGGATCGCGTGCAGGCGGCGCGCAACGACGGAACCGCTTTCATCCTGATCAACCCCGCCGCCTTCACCCACACCTCGGTCGCCCTGCGTGACGCGCTGGCGGCGGTGGCGCTGCCGTTCATCGAGATCCACCTGTCCAACCCGCACACCCGCGAACCGTTCCGCCAGCACAGCTATTTCAGTGACAAGGCGGTGGGCGTGGTGTGTGGTTTCGGTGCCGACAGCTATCGCTACGCGATGGATGCGGCGCTGCTGCGCGTACAGGCGGCCGTCGCGTGAAGGTGCTGCCGCACGTGCTTGCCAGCATCCTGCTGTGGGCCGGCCTGTGCGGTGCCGCCGCGGCATTCGACCGCAAGGACGAAGGCATCGACTGTGCGCATCCGACCACCACGATGGAGAGCGACCTGTGCGCCTCGGACGTGGCCGCGGCCGCAGACGCCGAACTCAATACCGTATACGCCCTGGCGCGCAAGCAACTGCGCACGCCGGCCAAAGGCGGCAGCTGCAGCTACTGCGGCGATGCCGAGCAGCAGCTTGTGCTGGCGCAGCGCGCCTGGGTGCAGCTACGCGACCACGACTGCAACGCGGTCTATGCCCTCAATTCCGATGGCACGGCACGCAACGGCGCACAGATGCGCTGCCTGATCACCCTCGCGCGCGATCGTACGCGTCAGCTGCGCGAGTTCTACGAACTGCTTTGACCCGAGCGCGCTGCGCTCCCCACCACACTGACATCAAGAGCAAAGAGGCCACCATGGATCTCCGCAAAATCAAGAAGCTGATCGACCTGCTGGAAGAGTCGAACCTGGCTGAAATCGAAATCAAGGAAGGCGAAGAGTCGGTGCGCCTGTCGCGCGCCCCGGTGGCCGGCTATGCCGCCCCGGTCGCCGCTCCGGTGTACGCCGCTCCGGCCGCCCCGGCACCGCAGGCGATGCCGATGCAGTCGCCGACCGAAGCCTCCACCGGCGGCACCGCCAAGCCGGGCCCGGCGCTGCCGGAAGGCCACGTGCTGCGCTCGCCGATGGTCGGCACCTTCTACGCTTCGTCCGCCCCGGACAAGCCGGCCTTCGTCACCGTTGGCCAGCAGGTCAAGGAAGGCGAGACCCTGGCCATCATCGAAGCAATGAAGATGTTCAACCCGATCGAGGCCGACAAGTCCGGCACCATCGTCGCCATCCTCGGCGAGAACGGCCAGCCGGTGGAATTCGACCAGCCGCTGTTCGTGATCGGCTGAGGGGCACGCCATGCTCGACAAAGTCGTCATCGCCAACCGAGGGGAAATCGCGCTGCGCATCCTGCGCGCGTGCCACACCCTCGGCATCCGCACGGTGGCCGTGCATTCCACGGTCGACCGCAACCTCAAGCACGTGGCCATGGCCGACGAGTCGGTCTGCATCGGCCCGGCGCCGTCGCCGCAGAGCTACCTCAACATCCCGGCGCTGATCGCCGCTGCTGAAGTCACCGACGCGCAGGCGATCCATCCGGGTTACGGCTTCCTGTCGGAGAACGCCGACTTCGCCGAACGCGTGGAAGAGTCCGGCTTCATCTTCATCGGCCCCAAGGCCGACACCATCCGCATGATGGGCGACAAGGTCGAAGCCATCCGCGCGATGAAGTCGGCCGGCGTGCCGTGCGTGCCCGGTTCGGGCGGCCCGCTGGGCGACGACATCGTCGCCAACACCAAGATCGCCCGTGAGATCGGTTACCCGGTCATCATCAAGGCAGCCGGTGGCGGTGGCGGTCGCGGCATGCGCGTGGTGCATGCCGAAGCCTCGTTGAAGACCTCGATCGAAACCACCAAGAGCGAGGCCAAGGCCGCGTTCGGCAATGGCGAGGTCTACATGGAGAAGTTCCTGGAGAATCCGCGCCACGTGGAAATCCAGGTGCTGGCCGACGGCCAGGGCAACGCCATCCACCTGGGTGAGCGCGACTGCTCGATGCAGCGCCGCCACCAGAAGGTGGTGGAAGAAGCCCCGGCACCGGGCATCACCGCCGAACAGCGCGAGCAGATCGGCAAGGTCTGCACCGAAGCCTGCGTGCGCATCGGCTACCGCGGCGCCGGCACCTTCGAGTTCCTGTACGAGGACGGCCGCTTCTACTTCATCGAGATGAACACCCGCATCCAGGTGGAGCATCCGGTCACCGAAATGGTCACCGGCATCGACCTGGTGGCCGAGCAGCTGAAGATCGCCGCCGGCCAGAAGCTGTCGATCAAGCAGAGCGACGTGGTGCTGACCGGCCACGCGATCGAGTGCCGCATCAACGCCGAAGACGCCGAGACCTTCGTGCCGAGCCCGGGCACCATCACCGGCTTCCATCCGCCGGGCGGCCCTGGCGTGCGCGTGGACACCCACATCTACAGTGGCTACCGCGTGCCGTCGAACTACGACTCGATGATCGGCAAGCTGATCGTGCACGGCCCGGACCGCGAAACCGCCATCGCCCGCATGCGGGTGGCGCTGAGCGAGATGGTGGTCGACGGCATCAAGACCAACATCGCCCTGCAGCAGCGGATCATGCGCGACAAGGGCTTCCAGGCCGGTGGCCAGAACATCCATTACCTGGAAAAGCGCCTTGCCGAGCGCAAGAACAAGCCGATCGCACTGACCTGATCGGCAGCAGGTGCTGGACATGAAAAGGGCGGGGATATCCCCGCCCTTTTCGCGTTCTTGCGGTAGCGCCGGGCCATGCCCGGCGGCTTTCCATTGCGACCGTCCACCCGCCGGGCATGGCCCGGCGCTACCGGTGTGGCATCAGCGCTTGTCGGCAGCTTCGGCCGGGATCTGCGAATTCGCCAGCGGGCGAACACCATTGGGCGAGCTCGGGTCGACGATCACCATCGTCTCGGTGGACCCATCGGGCCACACCACCTGGAAGGTACTGCCTGCCGGCAACGAAGCAAACGGCATGCCGCTCTGCGCGCGATAGACCGCAGCGACCTGGCTGGCACCCACGCGGCGCACATCTTCCTGCGCCTTCACCGTGGTCAGTTCCACTTTTGACAGATGCCGGTAACGATCCTCATAGGTGTCGATCATCAACAGCCCGACCGCGCCGGCCGAATAGGCCACGAACAGCGCCACCCAGAACCAGAACTTGGCTCCATGCAGGAATCGACGGTAGTTCATTGCCCACCCCTCTTTCCAACCAATCGCTTGATCCACTGCTTCATTTTCCCCGCACCTTGCCGCGAAACCGCAGCGTCATACACGAAATCCCGGAAATCCTGCGTCCCATCCTGCGAACAGATCCCTCCATTCGCACAAAAACTGTTGACCAGCACACTGTCGGCACCACACGGTAGACCGAGCTCGCAGGCCGCAACCCGCCATGCCAGTTCACTGAGCTGTTCTCCCGCCACCAGGCCAGTGAGCGCCTGGTCCCCCGCCGCGCGCACGCCCATGGCCGGTGCAATGGCCATGAAGGCCTCCGGATCGCGTGATGTACGCACCCGCTCGACCAGGTCACGGCGGTACTCGGGGCTGTCATGCAGCGGCTCGCCTTCGGCAAACAGCGATGCTTCCGCTGCGAGGTTGCCCTGAGTGGCCGCCTTGCGACGCTCGGCCAGCACCAGCGCAGACCCCAGCTTGTCGCCCGGCACGAAGCCGCCACAGCGCTGCGCCACGCGCTCGCGCGCCTGCACCATCGCCGGTGCAGCGGTCAGGCCCAGCCCGGCCAGCACATTGTTGTCCAACCGATAACCGCCCGGATCGATGGCGTACTGCGCGCAGTAGTCGTAGACCCGGCTGAGCATCCAGCGGGCTTCGTGGTTGCCGTCGTCGGCCTGCACGCGCAGGCGTTGCGCGTAGGCGTACAGATCGGTCGCATCCTCGATGTCCGCGCGCAGGTCCAGCGGCAGGCCCGAAGGCAGCGCGTTGCCGCGCTCGAACGCCGCCAGGCGACGCGCCAACGCTTCCGGCACAACCGGCAGGGGCGCCGCATCGTCCGCCGCAACCCGCGCCGTCGGCAACTCGCCTGCGGTCACCGGCACCGATCCGGCATGGCCGCTGGCCCGATACCCGGCCACGCCCAGCACTGCCACCGCCGGCAGCACGAGCAACCAGGTTTTCAGGGTCGGAGCAAAGGCCATTGGCGGCAGTGAGCGTTCACGGCGCACAGGAAAGCACCAAGTTTAACAAGGCCCGACAGGCCTGTCTGAACCGGTTCCGTTCATCTCCGAGCGGCATCTCAGGCAATACGGAGACGCTCCGATGGTCTAGCATGGCCCCCTTTCCCGCGATTGCCCCCACCGCCATGCCGTTCCTGGAACTGACCCTGCGTTGCACCGAAGCCACCCAGCCCCGCTATGAGAATGCGCTGGAGGACGTCGGCGCACTGGCCGTCACGCTGCTTGATGCCGAGGCCGATACCAGCAACGAACAGGCCATCCTCGAGCCGGGCGTGGGCGAGACCCCGCTGTGGGACACCCTGGTGCTGAGCGCGCTGTTCCCGGCCGACAGCAATGCGCTGCTGCTGTTGGCCGCACTGGAGTCCTTCGACCCGGAGCTGGACTGGAGCAGCGGCAGCTTCCGCGCGGTCGAGGACGAAGACTGGGAACGCGCCTGGCTGGACCAGTTCCAGCCGATGGATTTCGGCAGCCGTACCTGGATCGTGCCGTGGAACCATGAACTGCCGGAGGCCGCACAGGCGGCCGACGCCGCCGTGGTGCGGCTGGACCCGGGCCTGGCGTTCGGCTCGGGCACCCACCCGACCACCGCGCTCTGCCTGCGCTGGCTGGACCAGCTGGCCGTGGACGGCTTGCTGCAGGGCCAGCGCGTGCTCGACTTCGGCTGCGGCTCCGGCATCCTTGCGCTTGCCGCGCTGAAGCTGGGCGCCGCTGAGGCCATCGGCGTGGACAACGATCCGCAGGCCCTGGTCGCCACCGCCGACAATGCCGAGCGCAACGGCGAGCAGGCGCGCATGCACGTCTACCTGCCGCAGGACGAACCAGTCGCCACCTACCCGATCGTCGTCGCCAACATCCTTGCCTCGGCACTGGACGCGTTGGCCGAGCTGCTGGCCGCGCGCGTCGCTGCCGGTGGCCGCATTGCCCTGTCCGGCATCCTGCACGGCCAGGAAGGTGAACTGCTGCAGCGCTATGCCGCATGGTTCGATGACCTGCAGGCCACCCAGGATGGCGACTGGATGCGCATCACCGGCGTGCGCCGCGCCTGATCGTGGTTGAATGACTGCTGGATCCGAGCCCGCACCCTGAGCATGTCCGAGCCGAACCCACCGCGACGCCCCCTGGCGACCTTCCTGCGCACCGCGCCGGAAGGTGAGCCTGTGCCTGCGACCGATGCGCGCACGCAGGCCCCGGACGAACACGCGCCGCCTGCCATGCAGGTGCCAACCGGGCCTGCCGAAGCGGCGCATGTGGCGGCGGCAGAGATGCGGCACGACGATGCGCCTGTCATCGTTGATGAAACTGCGGCCGTCGCGCCGGCACCGGTTGCAGCGCCGGCAACGGTGGCTGCCGCTGATGCGCCGAGTTTCCTTGGCAGTGCGCGTCCCCGCAACCTGCCGGCACCCCGCTGGCACTGGCTGCTGGTTGCGGGGCTGGCGCTGCTGCTGCTGCTGCAGAGCGTGCTTGCCGACCGTGCACGACTGGCCGCCGACGCCGGCAACCGTGCATGGCTGGGCACGCTCTGCGGCGTCCTGCACTGCAGCCTGCCGGCCTGGCACGAACCCACCGCTTTCACCATGACCAGCCGCGAGATCCGGCCGCTGCCCGGGCAGGACGGTGTGCTGCAGGTCCAGGCCAGCATCCGCAACGACGCACGCTGGGCACAGGCCTGGCCGGACCTGCGCCTGTCACTGTCCGATGCTGATGGCCGGGTGATCGGCAGCGGTGTGTTCACGCCTGCGCAGTACCTGGGCGAGAACCCCGGTGCGGCCCTGCTGGAACCGGGCCAGAGCGCGCGCGTTGCCTTCCGTGTACAGGAGCCCGCCGCATCCACCGTCGCATTCACCTTCGACTTCCTCTGACCGTGAAAAGGCGACCGGCCGTGGCAGGCCGCGCACGCTCGCGCTAGACTGGCCGCCACCACCTCGTCCGGCCGCGCGCCCCGCGCGCACGGGCCAACCGAATCGGGAACCCCCTTGAACGCTGTCCTTTCTCGTCCTGACAACAGTCGTGGCGCTCCCCGGCCACCGCTGCGTGAACATGTCGCCCAGTCCGTGCGCCGTTACCTGCGTGACCTCGATGGCTGCGACGCGGACGATGTCTACGAGATCGTACTGCGCGAGATGGAAATTCCGCTGTTCGTGGAAGTGCTCAACCACTGCGAAGGCAACCAGAGCCGCGCTGCGGCGATGCTGGGCATCCACCGCGCCACCCTGCGCAAGAAGCTGAAGGAATACGGCATCAGCGCGTAAGCGCAGCCCGCCGGGCATGGCCCGGCGCTACCGATGCCGGGCCCACCCGGTTCCGGTGGATCCACGCCATGCGTGGATGAAGGCCCGGCGGGATCAACCGCCCTCGCCCGTAGATCCACGCCATGCGTGGATGAAGGCCCAGCGGGATCAGCCGCCCCCGCTCGTAGATCCACGCCATGCGTGGATGGAAGCCCGGCGGAATCAACCGCCCCCGCCCGTAGATCCACGCCATGCGTGGATGAAAGCCCGGCGGGATCAACCGCCCTCGCCCGTAGATCCACGCCATGCGTGGATGAAGGCCCAGCGGGATCAGCCGCCCCCGCCCGTAGATCCATGCCATGCGTGGATGGAAGCCCGGCGGAATCAACCGCCCCCGCCCGTAGATCCACGCCATGCGTGGATGAAGGCCCAGCGCAGTCAGCCTCCCCCGCCCGCCTTCCAGTAATACCGCACCACATGGAAGAACACCGGTGCGGCGAAGCACACCGAATCCAGCCGGTCGAGCATGCCGCCATGGCCCTCGATCATGTGCCCCCAGTCCTTGATGCCACGGTCGCGCTTGATCGCCGACATCACCAGGCCGCCCCAGAACCCCATCAGGTTGATCAGCAGCGACAGGCCGAACGCCTGCAGCGGCGTAAACGGGGTGATCCACCACAGCGCCGCGCCCAGCGCGCTGGCACTCAGCACGCCGCCGACGAAGCCCTCCACCGTCTTCGACGGCGACAGCTTCGGCGCGATCAGGTGCTTGCCCAGCAGCTTGCCCCAGATGTACTGCAGCACGTCCGAGGACTGCACCACGATCACCAGGAAAGCAAACAGCAGCACGTTGCGCGACGGGTCATGCCCGGGCACGTGCAGGTTCAGCAGCAGCGGTACGTGCGAGATGCAGAACACGCAGATCATCAGCCCCCACTGCACCTTCGCCGTGCGCTCCAGGTAGTGCGTGGTGTCGCCGCCGATGGTCGACAGGATCGGCAGGAACAGGAACGCATAGACCGGAATCAGCAGCGTGTACATGCCGTACCAGTCGATCCACACCAGGTAGTACTGCCACGGCAGCACGATGTAGAACGCGGCCAGCAACGCGTAGTAGTCACCCGAGCGCGTCGGTGCCAGGGTGATGAACTCACGCAGCGCGAACAGCGAGATGATCGCGAACAGCACGATTACCCCGGCACGGCCGAAGAACAGCGCCAGCCCGACCACGATCGCCATCACCCACCACGCGCGGATGCGCGACACCAGGTTGGCGATCACGGCGCTGGGCCGGCCGCGCTGGCGCCATCGCAGCGTTTCGGCCACCAGCGTGGCCAGCACCAGCACCGCGCCGACGCCGGCGAACAGCAGGCCGGTCTGCTGACCGACACTCTGCGTTGCCAGATCGCCAGATACATCCAACACGAAACTCATGCACGACCTCCATTCGGCGCCAGGTCCAGCAGCGCCTGCCGGCTGCGGGCCAGGAAGGCGGCCTTGTCCTCGTCGGCCTGCAACCGCAACGGCGTACCGAAGGTGGCCGTGCACAACAAGGGCAGCGGAAGGAACCGGCCCTTCGGCATCACCCGCTTCAGGTTGTCGATCCACACCGGTACGAATTCCAGCTCCGGGCGTTGCCGTGCCAGGTGATAGATGCCGCTCTTGAACGGCAGCAGCGGCTCATCGCCCACGTTGCGGGTGCCTTCCGGGAACAGGATCAGCGAGCAGTCTTCGTCCACCGCGTCGCGCAGCACCTGTAGAGGATCCTGCTGGCGATGGCCGGCCTCGCGCTCGACCAGCACGCCGTTGAACACCGCATCGATCAGGTAGCGACGCAGGCCGTCGCGCTGCCAGTATTCGGCGGCAGCGACTGGCCGCACCTGGCGCCGCAATGCAGGCGGCATCGACGACCAGATCAGCACGAAGTCACCATGGCTGGCGTGGTTGCCGTAGTACACGCGGCGCTCGCTGGACGGCGCGCAACCGATCCACAGCGCGCGTGCACCGGTTACTACATGGATCGCACCACTGCAGGCGCGGGCAATCAGTTCGGCGAACATTGGTCCCTCCCGTTCACGTCTGCGGCCACAACACGGCCAGCACCAGCATTGCGAACTGCGCCGCGGTCAGCAGGTACTGGCGCAGCAGCAGGCGACGCATGCCGGCCCAACGCGCGTCCCAGCCGCGCAGAGGCGCATCGGGCGACGCTCGGCGCAGGCCACTGTCCTGCAGCAGCTGATCGGTGCGGCGCGCGGCGGCATCGCCGTCCAGGCCCTCGTCGCGCAGCAGCTGCAGCAGGCTGGCGTCCAGCGCCACCCGCCACGCGTGGTATGTCTGTGCCACCCCCGCAAACATGCTGGCCAGCAGCAACCCTGCAGCGATCATCGCCAGGCCCGGCTCGGTGCCGAGCAGCAGCAATGCCACCAGCAGCAGCCCCAGCGACAGGCATGCCGGCCAGCGCCCCTGCCGCAGCAGCAGCTGCATGGTCGCCAGATCGGGAACCGTACTCATGTGCGCGCTCCTGCCGCATCGGTGATGGCACGCAGATGGGCCGTACCCAGCACGATGCCAGGGCGCGCAGAACGCACGATCGCCACCGCCGCATCAGCATCAGCCGCGCGACCACTGCGCAGCAGCCAGGCCGCCACGCTGGCAGCACTGCGCGAGTAGCCCAGCGCACAGCACACCAGCAACGGCCCCTGCGCACGCAGGCACTCGATGGCCTCGGCCGCCTCGCGCAGCTGTTCCGGCGTGGGCACCACCAGGTCCAGCATCGGCACACCGGCGTGCGCCGCACCCGGCGCGCAGCAGGACAGCTCGGCGCAGGCATCGACCACGCCCACCAAAGGTGCCGGCAATGCCGTGCAGGGAATCCGGCCCAGCCACACGCCGTCCAGCACCGGCACCGGCTGCGGCGCACGTCGCGTCCACAGCCGCGAGTTGATCCAGGCGGCACCCAGGTATGGTGCCAGCAGCCAGCGTGCGGCCATCGTCAAGCGACCATCGGCGCGCTTCTGGAACACCGCCGTACCCAGCCCGGCATAGGCAAGCGCCACCAGCAGCAGCGACACCACCGGCCACAGCAGCCACAACGCCGCGCCACGCAGAAGCACCACCGGCACCAGCAATGCAGCGGCCCCCAGCAGGTACAGCGCAGCCAATCGCCACCGTTTGGCATCACGCACGGTGCGCCAGGCCCGCAGCGGTGGCGTGCCCTGCTCCGGCCACAGCCACACGCACAGCCACCCGGCCAGCAGCCCGGTCGGGATGTCGATGAAATGGTGCTGGAACGTCGTCAGTACCGAGACACCGATCAGCAGCGCCCACACATGCAGCACCCAACGCCACACGCCGTGCAGGTACTGCGCGAACTTCACCCACAGCACGATCAGCAGCACGATGTGCAGCGACGGCGCCTGGTTGAACGGCTTGTCGAAGCCCAGCAGCACATCGAACAGCCAACCGAACACGCCGCCGATCTCCGGCCGCTCGAAGCTGAAGCGCAATGGCCACAGCAGGAAGCAGGTCACCGCGATCAGCTGCGCACTGAACAGCCGCAGCGCATGCCGGTCCAGTTCCAGCCGTTGCCGGCACAGGAAGAAGGAGACCGCATAGAACAGGTCGATCGACCAGTACGGCACGATCGTCCACGGCACGAACGGAATGCGCGTCTCCCAGGCGAACGCCATCACCGGCAGTTCGGCATGGCGTCCGGCCATCCAGTTGGCGAAGCCGTAGCTGGCGAAGAAGAACGGACCCAGCAGGGCCAGCCACAACAGGGCGCGCCGCCAGGGGCGCCCTGCTGTGGCCAGCGGCGTTGCGGCCAGCGTCACCATCACGCGGTCCGGCGTGCCAGCGACACGGTGAAGATGCCGAAGTCGTCGATGCGCTGCGCCACCTTCTCGAAACCGGCCAGGCGCACCAGCTCATCCATCTCCTGCTGGGTACGGCGGCGCATCACCCACGCTGCGCCACCGCGGTGGCTGGTCAGCGCGCGCGCGATGAATTCCAGCTGCGGGTGCCAGGGCTGACCGGTGTAGGCCAGGTAGCCTCCCACCGGCACCGTTGCGGCAATGCCCTGCAGCGAGCGCATCACGGCGTCGTTGTCGGGGAACAGTTCGTACAGGCCCGATACCACCGCCAGCGTCGGCGCCGGGTCCACCGCCGCCAGTTGCGCCGGATCGAATGCATCGCCCTGCTCGAAGCGGGCGATGTCGGCCGCACCGAGGCGCTCGATCAAGGCCTGGCCCTGGGTCACGTTCAGATCGCTGAAATCACGCAGCACGATGCGGTCCGCGCGCTGTTCGCCCTGGCCCAGCGCTTCCAGCACATAGCGGCCATGCCCCGCGGCCACGTCCAGCACGTGCACCGGCGCGCCCTGCCCGCGCAGGCGCTGGGCAGCGTCGCGCAGCAGTTCCTGCAGGTGCTGGCCGCGCACGCGGATGCCACGCCAGCCGATCGCATCCAGATAGTTGCGATCGACCATGCGCCCGAACGGACCCTTGCCGCGCGCTTCGTCGCGATAGATGTAGTCGAGCGTGCTGCCAGAATCAAAACCGGTCTGCAGGCCCAGCGCGATGCCTTCGGACAGCGTGCCGCCAAAACGCAGGCCGCCACGAACCACGCGCCAGCGCAGGTCAGCGAGGCTGTTGCGCTCGGGCGGCCAGGCCAGGATTTCCGATTCTTCGAAGGTCGGCCCGTGGCGGTGCGCATCGCGCCGTGACAGCTCACGCAGCGGCTCGGCGAAACGTGCCTGGATGAAACTGCGGATGCGCGCCAGTGCCGGCGCGCGATCACGCTCGCCCAGCGTGTCGTGGAAGAAGCCCGGCAGGTGCACGCGCTCCTTGACCGGGCTGGACAGGCGCTCGTAGAAGCGATCCTGCGGGCCACGATGCACGACGAAGTCGGATCCGGACACCAGCAGCTGCACCGGCACGCTGATCGCCTGCGCATCGGCCACGATGCGGTCGGCGGCCTCGTACAGGCCCAGCAGTACGCGCACCGAGATCGGGCGGGTGATCAGCGGATCGGTGCGGTAGCTTTCCACCCGCGCCGGGTCATGGGTCAGCCACTGCGGCTTGACGTAGCTGTTGACGAAGAAGTTTCCGCGCAGCTTCTGCATCAGCGCCAACCCAGCGCGTGCGAACGGCACGTACAGCTTCACCTTGAACGCCGGCGAAGCCATCACCAGCGCGCGCAGGCGTGGGGCGTAGTCGTGCACCCAGGTTGCGGCGACCACCGCCCCCACGCTCTGCGCGATCACCACGATGTCTTCCACCGCGATGCCATGCTCGGCGCCGATGTGGGCGATGAAGCTGTCCAGGTCGCGCACCAGCGCCGGGAAGCCCGGTGCATCGCCACGTGCGCCTGGCGAACGGCCGTTGCCACGTGCATCCCAGGCGAAGAAGGCGGTGTCGGGCAGGTCCAGCTCGTCGACCAGGTGAGTGACGCGGCCGGAGTGCTCGTGGCCGCGGTGCAGCAGCACGATGGCCTTGCTGGCCGGTGCTGCGGTGGTGCCCGGCCAGTACCGGTAGAACAGCGGTACCTGGTCGAAGCTGTGGAATTCCCGTTCCTGCGCCTGACGCATGCAATCTCCTGATTGATGTGGCGTGTTGTCTTGGTGTATCTATCGCCGCGGCGTCGCCGCGGATTCCTTCAGCCCGCGCCGTACGCGATTGATCATCGTCAGCATGCACAGCACTGCCATGGCTGCGGCCACGCCGCTGACCGTCATCGCACCACCCCAGCCGAACGCCAGCAGCAGGCCCAGCACGCCGATCAGGAAGGCGCGGTCGCTCTTCCCCATCGGGCCGTCATAGCGACGGCTGGCCCCGACCATCAGCCCCAGCACGCCGGCGTATTCGCTCAGTGCCGCGGTCCAGGCCAGCAGCCACAGCGCCTCCGGGCGCACGCCGGGTACGCTGAGCAGGCTCAGGTACAGCGCCGCATCGGCGATCACATCGCACAATTCGTTCAGATAGGCGCCCAGCCGCGATTGCTGGCCGAATTCGCGCGCCAGCATGCCGTCCACGGCGTTGAGCGCCATGCGCAGCAGCATCCACAACGGCAGCAGCAGGTACAGCAGGGGCTGGGCAGGCGCGCAGCACCACACGGCCGCGGCCACCAGCAGCGAGACCACGGCGGCGGCCACGGTCACCGTGTTGGCGGTGATGCCGAGGCGGTAGAGCCCGCGCACGGCCGGACGCAACAGGTCCTGGAAACGTCCTTTCAATGCATAGATCGACATGATCCGTACCCGCTGATCCTTGGCAGTGCGGGCACAGCCTACCCCATCGTCGGCTGATTCCGACAACCCGTCGCCGGTCCGTGGCCCAGCCCCCTGATCGGGCCGGATCAATGCGCCCAACCCGGTCCTGGGCCGATTGCTGCGGCAAATTACCCCTTCCGGCACCCGCCACCGGCCCCCACCGCCTACAATATCGGCCCCGCTCCGCTGCCGATTCTGTCCCATGACTGCTGATCTGTTGCCCGTCCGCCGGGCCCTCCTCTCCGTTTCCGACAAGACCGGCCTGGTCGAGCTGGCCACTGCGCTGGCGGCACGCGGCGTGGAGCTGCTGTCCACCGGCGGCACTGCCAAGGCGATCCGCGATGCGGGCCTGGCCGTGAAGGACGTGGCCGACGTCACCGGCTTCCCGGAAATGATGGACGGCCGGGTCAAGACCCTGCACCCGATGGTGCACGGCGGCCTGCTGGGCCGCTCCGGCCTGGATGACGCAGTGATGGCCGAGCACGGCATCGGTGCCATCGACCTGCTGGTGCTGAACCTGTACCCGTTCGAATCGGTTACCGCCAAGGCCGACTGCACCCTGGCCGACGCGGTAGAGAACATCGACATCGGCGGCCCGGCCATGCTGCGTTCGGCAGCCAAGAACTTCGCCCGCGTGGCGGTGGCCACCGATCCGTCGCAGTACGCCGAGCTGCTCGCCTCGCTGGACGCCAACGACGGCCAGCTGACGGCTGCCACCCGCTTCGCGTTCTCGGTGGCCGCGTTCAACCGCGTTGCCCAGTACGATGCGGCGATCAGCAACTACCTGTCGGCGGTCACCGCCACCGACGCCGCCGTGCCAGCCCGCGCCGAGTACCCGGCGCAGATGAATTCCACCTTCGTGAAGGTGATGGACCTGCGCTACGGCGAGAACCCCCACCAGAGCGGCGCCTTCTACCGCGACCTGTACCCGGTGCCGGGCACGCTGGCCACCTTCCAGCAGCTGCAGGGCAAGGAACTGAGCTACAACAACCTGGCCGACGCCGATGCGGCGTGGGAATGCGTGCGCCAGTTCGATGCGCCGGCCTGCGTGATCGTCAAGCACGCCAACCCGTGCGGCGTGGCCGTCGGTGCCGGCAACGGCGATGCCTACGAGCTGGCCTACGCCACCGACCCGACCAGCGCCTTCGGCGGCATCATCGCCTTCAACAAGCCGCTGGACGCCGCCACCGCCAAGGTCATCCTGGACCGCCAGTTCGTGGAAGTGCTGATCGCCCCGGACTACGAGCCGGCCGCGCTGGAATACGCGCAGAAGAAGGCCAACGTGCGCGTGCTGCGCATCCCGCATGGTGATGGCCTGAACAACTTCGACAGCAAGCGCGTCGGCTCGGGCCTGCTGCTGCAGTCCTCGGACAACCGTGGCATGACCCGCGACGAACTGAAGGTGGTCAGCAAGCTGGCACCGACCGACAAGCAGTTCACCGACCTGCTGTTCGCCTGGAAGGTGGCCAAGTTCGTGAAGTCCAACGCGATCGTCTACGCCAAGGACAACCGCACCATCGGTGTCGGCGCCGGCCAGATGAGCCGCGTGTACTCGGCCCGCATCGCCGGCATCAAGGCCGCCGATGCCAACCTGGTGGTCGAGGGTTCGGTGATGGCCTCCGATGCGTTCTTCCCGTTCCGCGACGGCATCGACGCCGCTGCTGCCGCCGGCATCAAGGCGGTGATCCAGCCGGGCGGTTCGATGCGCGATGCCGAAGTGATCGCCGCCGCCGACGAACATGGCCTGGCCATGGTGTTCACCGGCGTGCGCCACTTCCGCCACTGATGCTGGAGCGACACGGATGTCCACAGTCTCAATGAAATCGCTGGCCGCCCTCGCCCTCGCGGGCACGGCCGTACTGGCGGGCTGCAAGCCCGCAGCGGCTCCGACGCCGGCGCCGGCGTCGGAGCCCGCCACGTCGGCCCCTGCCGAGCCGACGGCGCACGTGAGCCGCACCGCGCGACTGCAGGCCTTCCTGGTCCAGCGCTACGGCAAGAGCGCCAGGCTCTCCGGTGAATGGCACGGCAGCTGGAACGACGACGGCGAGACCCGCCCGATGGACTGGCACGTCTGCGCCGAGCAACCGGTGGTGAGCGGTGGCAGCTGGCAGCAGTTGCTGGCGGTCTGCGGCGCACTGTCCGAAGGCGCGCACATCGACGCAGGTACGATCGACTTCTTCGTGCTGCGCCCGAAGGGCGATGGCTTCGACGTGACCAGCGAGCTGACCGGCGAACGCTTCGGCAGCGGCGGCCAGCCCGGCACCGCCAGCGTCATCCGCGCCGGCAGCGACTTCTATGGTTTCCGCGTCGAGGACGGCTGGTTCGGGCAGGGTTTCTCGCTGCTCTCGCAATCGCTGATCCTGCCGGGCCCGAAAGGCCTGGTCGCCACCGGCAGCGTCCGCAGCCATATCGACAATGACGCCCAGTACGAGTGCGACAACCTGGATCCCGGCACCGACCCGGACACCGCCGAAGACTGCCGCACCCGCCGCTTCAGCATCGATTTCGCACTGCGTTTCGACGACAGCGATCGCAGCGCGCGCATCTGGCCGCTGCTGATCGAGGAAACCGGCACCACCTGTGGCGGCAAGCAGGTCCGGCAGGAACACCGCTTTACCCTGGACCCGAAGACCTGGGCTTATTCCTTCCCCGAATCGCTGCGACGCGAAGGCTGCGAATGAAGCACCTGCGCCGACGGGGACATCGACCTTCCCTTCCCACGCAATCTGGAATCTCGTGATGAACGTACTTGTCATCGGCTCTGGCGGCCGCGAACACGCCCTGGCATGGAAGCTGGCCCAGTCCTCCCGTGTCACCGAAGTGCTCGTGGCGCCCGGTAATGCCGGCACCGCCAGCGAAGACAAGTGCCGCAACGTGGCGGTGAAGGTCACCGACATCGACGGCCTGCTGGCGCTGGCCCAGGCCGAAGGCGTGGCGCTGACCGTGGTCGGCCCGGAAGTACCGCTGGTGGCCGGCGTGGTCGACCGCTTCCGCGCCGCCGGCCTGCGCATCTTCGGGCCGACCGCCGCCGCCGCGCAGCTGGAAGGCAGCAAGGCCTACGCCAAGGATTTCCTGGCCCGCCACAACATCCCCACCGCGTTCTATGCCGTGCACACCGAGGTGGATGCGGCGCTGGCCTACATTCGCGACAAGGGCGCACCGATCGTGGTCAAGGCCGATGGCCTGGCCGCCGGCAAGGGCGTGATCGTGGCGATGACCCTGGCCGAAGCCGAGGACGCGGTGCGTGACATGCTCTCGGGCAATGCCTTCGGCGATGCCGGCGCCCGCGTGGTGATCGAAGAGTTCCTCGATGGTGAGGAAGCCAGCTTCATTTCGATGGTGGACGGCGTGCATGCGCTGCCGATGGCCACCTCGCAGGACCACAAGCGCGTCGGCGACGGCGACACCGGCCCGAACACCGGCGGCATGGGTGCCTATTCACCGGCCCCGGTGGTGACGCCGGAGGTGCATGCACGCGTGATGCGCGAGGTGGTGAATCCCACCGTGCAGGGCATGATCGCCGACGGTATCCCGTTCACCGGCTTCCTCTACGCCGGCCTGATGATCGATGCCAGCGGCGCACCGAAGGTGATCGAGTTCAACGTGCGTTTCGGCGACCCGGAAACCCAGCCGGTGATGCTGCGCCTGCAATCGGACCTGGTGGAGCTGGTGGAAGCCGCCATCGACGGCCGCCTGGACCAGGTAGAAGCGCAGTGGGATCCGCGGCCGTCGCTGGGCGTGGTGCTGGCGGCGAAGCCGTACCCGGAAGCGCCGATCACCGGTGACGTGATTTCCGGCCTGGATGAAGTGCCGGCCACTGCCAAGGTGTTCCACGCCGGTACGGCATTGGATGCACAGGGCCAGGTGGTCAGCGCCGGCGGCCGCGTGCTGTGCGTGGCTGCACTGGGTGACAGCGTGCGCGACGCGCAGGCGAACGCCTATGCCGGCGTGGCCAAGGTGACCTGGGCCAACGAATTCCACCGCAACGACATTGGCTGGCGCGCGATCGCACGCGAGGGGTGAGGCCCACGCGGGATCGGGGCATCCACGCATGGCGTGGATCTACCTGATCTTGCCGCATCCATGCATGACGTCGATCATGCGAGGCTCGCGGTAGATCCACGCCATGCGTGGATTGAATACCACGGTAAAGCAAAGGCCCGGCATCGCCGGGCCTTTGCTTTACAGAACTGCTTCGAGGCCCTTCCGTTCAATCAGGTTAAGCAACTTCAGTGACGGTCCGCTGGGCTTCTTTTCGCCCTGCTCCCAGCTGCGTACGGTGGAAACGCTGGTATTGAGAACTCCCGCAAATACCGGCTGACTGAGCTGCAATGACGTACGCAGGGCACGGATCTGGGCACTGCTGTATTCAGGGACCGGCTCAAGGCAAAGCGCTTCGTAGCTGCTCAACCGACGTTTATCAATGAAGCCATGCGCGTGCAGATTCACAGCCGCATCATGCACCGCTTCAAGAAGCGCACTTTTCGCGCGCCGTCGCTCAGGGGGCTTCGTCATGGCCGATCTCCTGTAGATCCCCGTATTCCAAGGCACGATTCAGCTGCGCCGTACTCATTTTCAGGAACTCCGATGCGTACAACTGCAGCGCATCCCGTTCCGCATTCGTGATCGCAGTACGTTCATTCTTCTCGTAGCCGAAAAGGAAGAACCAATGCCCGCCTCGCTGCGTGGCGACGATGATTCGAACGCTCCCACGCTTTCCTCGCCCCGGCAACGCAACGCGCTTCTTGAAGATTCCGCCGCCAAGATCAGCATCCACCAGACCCGCTTCCATTTCACGTACCGACCGGTACAGCGCAGCGTCGGACAGGGTGGTCCTGCGCATGCTGCGATTGAAACTTCGTGTGCGGAAGATGCGTGGCATGATCATACCGTGCCACTGCGTGGTACGGCGTGAACATCAGCACCCAGCACATGACCCGGTCGGCGCAATCACCGCCCTGGCGTCAGAGTAGAGCCACGCCATGCGTGGCTAAGCCCCACAAATGAAAAAGGCCCGGCATTACCGGGCCTTTTCAGTACTTCAACGCCACCCGCGCCTTACGCGGTGAACAGCGCCTTCATCTTCTTCAGCGCGTTCGCTTCCACCTGGCGGATGCGCTCGGCCGACACGCCGTACTCGTCGGCCAGCTCCTGCAGCGTCACCTTGCTGTCGGCATCCAGCCAGCGGCGGCGGATGATGTCGCGCGAACGGGCATCCAGCTCGGCCAGACCTTCGCGCAGCAGCTGCATCTGGTTGTCTTCGCTGTCGGCACGCTCGTAGGCCATCGACGGGTCTTCGTCGTTGGCGACCAGGAACGCAGCCGGCGACGGCGGTGCGTGTTCGTTGTCCTCGTCGGTCGGCGCATCGAAACCGATATCGCGACCGGACAGACGCGACTCCATTTCCATGACCTCGCGCTCGGACACGTTCAGGTCCTTGGCCACCGCGCTGACCTCAGCCGCGTTCATCCAGCCCAGGCGCGTCTTCGACTTGCGCAGGTTGAAGAACAGCTTGCGCTGCGCCTTGGTGGTGGCGACCTTCACGATGCGCCAGTTCTTCAGGATGAACTCGTGCATCTCGGCACGGATCCAGTGCACGGCGAAGGACACCAGGCGCACGCCCATTTCGGGGTCGAAGCGCTTGACCGCCTTCATCAGGCCGATGTTGCCTTCCTGGATCAGGTCGCCCAGCGCAAGGCCGTAGCCGTTGTAGCCGCGGGCCACGTGCACCACGAAGCGCAGGTGCGAATGCACCAGCTCGCGGGCGGCGTCCAGATCGTTGCCGTCGCGGAAGCGACGGGCCAGGTCCTGTTCGTCATCGACCGACAGCACCGGGATCTGGTGCACGGCACCGATGTAGGCGTCCAGCGAACCGAGCGCACTGGGAATCGGGAGATTGTTTGCCACAAGGGCAGTAGAGGTGTTCTGGCTCATAGGCACCCATCTTAGCAGTCCGGGATTTGGACTGCTAAAGGAGGAAAAAGTTCCAGCATCCTATTGATGCAACACTGGTCCCAAACAGAGCCCTACCGTAGCGCGATTTCATGACAGTGGCGAGCACGCTTTTCGGGATTCACAATCCCTTGAAATTCAAGTAATTACCCACCGGAAACCGGCCGAATCCGGTCAAGCGGAGCTGAACAGGCCATCCCGAAGGCCCATTCAGGGCCGGAAACGTTGCCCGGTGTTCAGCCCCGGACCGGCACCGGCGCTCAGAGTGCCGAACGCGGCGGCAGCGACCAGTCGATCGGGGCCTGGCCGCGGCGCTGCAGGTACTCGTTGGCCATCGAGAAATGCCGGCAACCCAGGAAGCCACGGTGCGCCGACAACGGCGACGGGTGCGGCGACTTCAGCACGCGATGGCGACGGGTATCGATGACCTTGCCCTTCTGCTGCGCATAGGCCCCCCAGAGCATGAACACCAGGCCTTCGCGTTCGCGGTTGAGCACGTCCACCACGTGGTCGGTGAAGCCCTCCCAGCCACGGCCCTGGTGGGCGCCGGCCTTGCCCTCTTCCACGGTCAGCACGGCATTGAGCAGCAGCACGCCACGTTGTGCCCACGGAATCAGGCAACCGTGGTCCGGGCGCGGGAGGCCGAGATCGCTCTCGATCTCCTTGTAGATGTTCAGCAGCGACGGCGGCACCGGTACGCCCGGCGCCACCGAGAAACTCAGGCCATGCGCCTGGCCGCGGCCGTGGTACGGGTCCTGGCCGAGGATCACCACCTTCACCTGCTCGAACGGCGTGGCATCGAACGCGGCGAAGATCTGCGGGCCGGGCGGGAACACCGCCGCGCCACCGGCCTTGCGCTGGCGCAGGAAGCTGGACAGCTCGCGCATCTGCGGCTGTAACAGGTAATCGCCGACATGCTGCTTCCAGCTCGGTTCCAGCTGGATCGTCGGGGTGTCCGCTACTTCATCAATCATTGCGCCACTTCATCGAATCAGGGGTCCATCGTTCAACCGGGCCAGCCGCAGCTGGAACAGCACCTTGGTGACCAGCAGCCGTTCTTCGATCGGCTTGAGCACCAGGTCGTTGGCACCGGACTGCAGCAGCCCGGTCTGGTTGTGCGGGTTGCCGTCGCCGGTCATCACCAGCACCGGCAGGCGGCGCTTGCCGTAGCCGAAGTCCACGCGCACGCGCTGCACCACGTCGCGGCCGCTCAGTTCACCCTTCAGGGTGACGTCGGTCAGCACCAGGTCGATGCGGTGGCGGCTGCGGCCCAGCGACTCGGCAGTGAGCAGGGTGAACGCCTCTTCGGCGCTGACCACGTGCAGCACGTTCAACTGCTGGCGTTCGAGCATGCGCTTGGTGGCCTCGGCCACCACGCGGCTGTCCTCGATGTAGAGGATGGTGGCGCCGGGAATGGTCTGCGGCTGCACATAACCGTGGATGAAGGTCGCCAGCGCTTCATGGCCGAGCGATTTGTCGAAATAGTCGGTGACGTACTCGGTGAAGCGGCGCTGCTCCAGGTGCTGCTGTGCATCGCCGGACACCACGATCACCGGCACATAGGCCTGCCCCGCGGCTTCGCGCACCATCCGCGCCAGTGCCAGGCCGTCGCCATCGCGCAGGGTCAGCGAGGTGGTCACCAGGTCCACCGGACCCTGCGCCAGCGCCTGCTGCGCGTCCTCGATGCTGTCGCAGCCGATCACCTCCACGCCCGGCAGGTCGCGCTTCAGGACATCGGCGATCAGCTTGCGCACCAGCTTCGAGCCATCGACCACCATTACCCGCGTCGCGGGCCCTTCCAGGTGCTTCAGCGCTTGCGGTTGCATGCCGGTCTCAGGTGTCGGTCGGGCGCGTCTGGCGCAGGAAGTGGCCGGTCACCAGCCACGCGCCCAGCCAGCCCAGCAGCAGCGTGCCGAGCAGGACCAGGCCGCCATGCAGCAGGTCCAGCCCGTGCAGCACGAACGGGCTGCCGTAGCTGCGGGAAAGTTCAGCCAGCGGCACGCGCAGCGCGGCACCGGCGGCGCCGATCAGGGCCAGCGCCACCGCACCGGCACCCAGGCCGTACCACGCGCCCAGGTACAGGAACGGGCGGCGGATGAAGCCGTCACTGGCACCGAGCAGCTGCAGCACGCCGATCTCTTCGCGGCGTGCCTGGATGTCCAGGCGCACGGTGTTGCCGACCACCAGCGCGGCACCGACGCCGAGCAGCACCGACAGCACCTGCACCAGCCGTGCACCGAACGCCAGCCAGGCATCCAGGCGCTGGCGCCACAGTGCATCGTGCTGCACCAGGTCGGCCTCGGGCAGGCTCTCCAGCGCGCGTGCCAGGCGTGCGTCGTCCTTGCCCTGGCCGGGGGTGATCACCAGCAGCGAGGGCAGCGGGTTGTCATTGAGTGCGTCGATCGCCTCGCCGAGGCCGGCATCGCGCAGTTCCTGCAGGCCCTGCTCGGGCGTGCGCACGTTCACTTCGGCCACGTCGTCGCGGTCACGCAGCTGGCCGGCCAGGCGCAGCGCGCCGGGGCCATCGACATTGCCCTTCAGGAACACGTTGATGTCGCGCGACTGCTGCACGCTGCCGGCGAACTGCCTGAGGTTGTCCAGCGCGATCGACAGGCCCAGCGGCAAAGCCAGCGCCAGCGCCATGACCATCACCGTCAGCAGGGTCGCCCATGGCTTGCGGAAGGCACGGCCGAGGCTGAACACCACGCTGTGCGCGTGGTGCTGGAACCAGACGCCCACGCGCGAGGGGGCGGCGGCTTCGCTGTTTTCGTTCTTCGCCATGCGTTACTCCGCCAGGTCCTGCGGCGAGATGTCATCCACCAGCCGGCCGTGGTCGAGGATCAGCACGCGCTTGCGCATGCGGCGCAGCAGCGGCAGGTCGTGGCTGACCACCAGTACGCTGGTGCCGCGCGAGGGCAGTTCGGCGAACAGGGCCATGATCTCCGCCGCCAGGGTCGGGTCGAGGTTGCCGGTCGGCTCGTCTGCCACCAGCAGCTTGGGTTCGCCGACGATGGCGCGGGCGATGCCGACGCGCTGCTGCTCGCCGGCCGACAGCTGCGAAGGCAGCGCCTTCTCGCGATGGCCCAGGCCCATCCGCTCCAGCACCGAACGCACGCGCTTGCCGATATCGCCACGGCGGGTGCCGCGCAGGATCAATGGCAGCGCCACGTTCTCGGCGATGGAACGGTCCATCAGCAGGCGGTGGTCCTGGTAGACCGCGCCGACCGCACGCCGATGGCGTGGGATGTCGCCGCCGCGCACCTTCAGCAGGTTGCGCTCGTCGAACACCACCGCGCCGCGGCTGGGCCGCTCGTCGAGGTGGATCAACTTGAGCAGGGTGCTCTTGCCCGCACCGGAATGGCCGGTGACGAACAGCATCTCGCCCGGCGCGACCTCGAAGCTGACATCGGTCAACGCCTCGTGGCCACCGGCGTACTGTTTGCTGACATTGTCGAAGCGCAGGACACTCATGCCCCGATTATGCAGGAGCGGCGCGACGGATCGGTAGCGCCGGGCCATGCCCGGCGAAAACCTTCCGGCATCGCGGCCCCGGACGGAGGCCGCTTCGCTCGCCGGGCATGGCCCGGCGCTACCGGCTTAGTTGCCCGACAGCATCCGGCGGATCTTGCGGCCGATGCGGGTCAGGAACGAATCGCCGGTATCAGCGGCCGTGCGCACCGGCTTGGCCACCACCTGCACCGGGGTGACCGGGCTGGCGCCGTTGCCGGTATTGGCCTGCACGCCCTCGGCACCCTCGACCGGACGGCCGTGGCGACGACGACGACGCTTGCGCGGCTTGTGCTCGCCGTCCACCGCACCTTCCGGTGCGCCTTCGGCACGCGGCGGGCGCGGCGGACGCGGAGCCTGGGCGGTGGCACCTTCGACGCCGGCGGCCGGGGCGGCAGCGCCCTGCTCGCCTTCCACGCGTGGCTTGCGCGGGCCACGCGAACGGCGTTCGCCGCTGCGCTCACCGTCACGGCCACCACGGCCACCACCGCCGCCGGAACGGCCGCCACTACGGCCGCCACCCCGACGCTCTTCCTCGGCGGCACGGGCTTCGCGCGCTTCGCGGAAGATCTGGCCGACGCTTTCGTTGTCCTCGCCTTCCTCGCCTGCAGCCGGTGCCGGGCGTTCCGGGCGCGGCAGCGGCGTCAGCAGTTCCTTGGTGACCGGCTCGGACGGAATCTTCTGCTCGATATAGGCCTCGATATCCGGCAGGCCCATGGCGTAGCGCTCGCAGGCGAAGCTGATCGCGTCGCCCTCTTCACCCAGGCGCGCGGTACGACCGATGCGGTGCACGTAGTCTTCGGCATCGAACGGCAGGTCGTAGTTGTAGACGTATTTGATGCCGTCGATGTGCAGGCCGCGCGCAGCCACGTCGGTGGCCACCAGGATTTCCAGCTGGCCCTTCTGGAAGCGGTTGAGCAGGCTCTCGCGCTTCTTCTGCGGCACGTCGCCGGACAGCACGCCCACGCGGTAGCCGGCCTTTTCCAGCGAACGCGCCACGCGTTCGACGAACACCTTGGTGTTGACGAAGACCATGGTGCGCGCGCCTTCGCTGCGCGACAGCAGGCCGAGCAGCAGCGGGATCTTCTCGTCGTCGGCCGGGAAGTAGATGCGCTGGCGCACGCGGGCAGCGGTGATGGTCTCGGCTTCGACCACCAGCTTCTGCGGCTCGTTCATGTGCTCGTAGGCCAGCTCCAGCACGCGATGGCTGAGGGTGGCACTGAACAGCAGGGTCTGGCGGGTGGTGCGCTCCGGCATGCGGCGCAGCAGGAAGCGGATGTCCTTGATGAAGCCCAGGTCGAACATGCGGTCGGCTTCGTCCAGCACGCAGATCTCGCAGGCGTGCAGCGAGACCACCTTGTGCTGCTTGACGTAGTCGATCAGGCGGCCCGGGGTGGCGATGATCACGTCCACGCCCTGCTGCAGCAGTTCGCGCTGCTTGTCGTAATCCACGCCGCCGTAGACCAGGGCGAAGCGCAGGCCCAGGTCGGAACCGAACTTCACCGCATCCTTGTGGATCTGGATGGCCAGTTCGCGGGTCGGGGCGAGGATCAGCGCGCGCGGATCTTCCGGCTTGCGGTCGGCCAGCGCCGGACGCGTCAGCAGGCGGTTCACGACAGCGACCAGGAAGGCCAGGGTCTTGCCGGTACCGGTCTGGGCCTGGCCGGCGACATCACCGCCGGGCAGCGCGACCGGCAGGGTCAGCGCCTGGATCGGGGTGCAGCGGGTGAATCCGGCTCCTTCAAGACCGGCCTGCAGGGCCGGATGCAGCTCGAAGGAGGAAAAGGTCAAATCGGTCAGCGGTTTGTCGCTCATGAGTCCGTCTTGGTATGGCCGCCGGCCCGTGGGGCGGCTGGCACTTCATCGTCTAGGGGCACCGTCGCAAACTGCGGCCCCTGCGGCGGGTTGGCAGGCTGGGACCGCTCGGTCCGAACGCCGCACAATGGCCCAGTTTAACGCACTCGGGCCGGCAAACCGGAATGCCCTGTCTCGCCAACCCGAGAGACGGCAAGCCTTCACCCAGCCACACGGGACTTGAACGCCCCCGCCGGGCCCGCTGGTGTCGCCCGCTGCCACCCCCATCTTCGGGAAGACAGTGAAATCCGACACATACCGAGCTTCGAAGCGATCACGATACGCTGGGTTCCAGCCGGCGCCTGTCCCCGCCCTGCGATAGGGGTACACTGCCGGCCGTGAGCGTCCAGGCATCCCGCCGAACGCACCGCGGCAGTGCGCCGCGAGGCAACGACGAGGGTCGCGCCACCGGGCATGGCCCAGTTCACCCACCTCCGGCATGGCCGGGTGCAATCCAAGACGAGAAACCAAGATGAGCGACAAGGTTGTACATGTCGGCGACGCCGACTTTGATAGCGCAGTGCTGAATTCCAAGGAACCGGTGCTGGTCGATTTCTGGGCCGAATGGTGTGGCCCGTGCAAGATGATCGCCCCGGCGCTGGACGAACTGGCCGACGCCTACCAGGGCCGCGCCAAGATCGCCAAGGTCAACGTCGACCACAACCGTGCGCTGGCCGCCAAGTACCACGTGCGTTCGATCCCGTACCTGGTCGTGTTCAAGGACGGCGAGAAGGTCGGCGAGCAGATCGGTGCGGTGGGCAAGGCCCAGCTGGCCGGCCTGCTGGACAAGGCCCTGGCCTGATCCTGCTGTTTTCCGGCAGCCGCCACCCGCGGCTGCCGGCGGACGCCCCGCGTCCATGATGAATGCTGTTCCCGGCAGCCCTTGCACGGCGCCGCAGGCCGATGATAGTGTCGGCACATCCGGCCGCGTTCGCGTGCCGCACCCTCTGGACGCAGTTTCTTCCAGACCCATTCCCAACGTTCGCCGCCCCAGCCGGGCGCTCGCACCTTCAAGCGAGGAATAACGCTCTTGTCCGATAACACTTCCGAAACCGGCAGCGCCGATGCGCCCGCCGAAAAGCGCGTGCGCAAGCCCCGCGTGAGCAAGGCCGCCGCCCCGGCAGCCGCCGAAACCAGCGCCGCTCCGGCGCAGCCGACCCTGCCGCTGGCCGCCGCGCCCGAAGCACCGGCCGCCGCCCCCGCACCGAGCGCGCCCGCCGCTGAGGCCCCTGCCAGCAGTGGCGGTGGCGAAGGCGGTGAGGGTCGCGAATCCGGCCAGCCGCGCCAGCAGAACCACCAGGGGGGCGGCCAGAACCAGGGCCAGAACCCGTACAACCAGAACGGCCAGCAGGGCCAGGGGCAAGGCCAGGGCAACCGCCGTGACCGCTTCCGCAACCGCCGCGACCGTGACCGCAACAACAACAACCGCTTCCGCGACGACGGCATGCCCAATGACGGCGGCGAGCAGCAGCCCTTCGTGCCGCGCCCGCATGCGAACGTACCGGAAGGCTTCCCGGTCTATTCGCTGAGCGACCTCAAGCGCATGCCGGCACAGAAGCTGCTGGAAATCGCCGAGCAGCTGCAGATCTCCGAAGGCGTGGCGCGCGCCCGCAAGCAGGACGTGATCTTCGCCCTGCTGAAGGTGCTGACCCGCCATGGTGACGGCGTCGCCGCCGACGGCGTGCTGGAAATCCTGCCGGACGGCTTCGGCTTCCTGCGCGCGGCCGAAGCCAGCTACCTGGCCGGCCCGGACGATACCTACATCTCGCCCAGCCAGATCCGCCGCTTCAACCTGCGCACCGGCGACCACATCTCCGGCCGCATCCGCTTCCCGAAGGACGGCGAGCGCTACTTCGCGCTGAACATCGTCGACACCATCAACGGTGAGCCGATCGAAGCGTCGAAGAACAAGGTGCTGTTCGAGAACCTGACCGCGCTGTTCCCGCGCCGCCGCTTCACCCTGGAGCGTGGCAACGGTTCGTCGGAAGACATCACCGGCCGCATCCTCGACCTGATGGCACCGCAGGGCAAGGGCCAGCGCTCGCTCATCGTGTCCCAGCCGAAGGCCGGCAAGACGATGATGATGCAGCAGGTCGCCACCGCCATCACCACCAACCATCCGGACGTGCACCTGATCGTGCTGCTGATCGACGAGCGCCCGGAAGAAGTGACCGAAATGCAGCGCACCGTGCGCGGCGAGGTCATCAGCTCGACCTTCGACGAGCCGGCCGCGCGCCACGTGCAGGTGGCCGAAATGGTCATCGAGCGCGCCAAGCGCCTGGTCGAGCACAAGAAGGACGTGGTGATCCTGCTGGACTCGATCACCCGCCTGGCCCGCGCCTACAACAACGTGGTGCCGAGCTCGGGCAAGGTGCTGACCGGTGGTGTGGACGCCAACGCCCTGCACCGCCCGAAGCGCTTCTTCGGTGCCGCGCGCAACGTGGAAGAAGGCGGCAGCCTGACCATCATCGCCACCGCGCTGGTCGATACCGGCTCGAAGATGGACGAGGTGATCTACGAAGAGTTCAAGGGCACCGGCAACAGCGAAGTGCACCTGAGCCGTCGTATCGCTGAAAAGCGCGTGTTCCCGGCCATCGACATCAACCGTTCGGGCACCCGCCGCGAAGACCTGCTGATCGAGCCGGAGCTGCTGCAGAAGATCTGGATCCTGCGCAAGCTGCTGCATCCGATGGATGAAATGGCCGCGATGGAATTCCTGCTCGACAAGATGAAGAACACCAAGTCCAACGACGAGTTCTTCGGTTCGATGAAGCGCTGATCCACGGCATTGCATCGAAAAGAACCTGCCGCTCGCTGCGGCAGGTTTTTTTTTGCCTGCAGGGCGACCCACTTCACTTCACCGCCGCCCGGTTTTGGCGATAATCCGCCCGATGCCCTGCCCGGCCCCGAGGGCGTGGCCACCGATTCCCGCTGTCGCCCCTTCCGGAGAACCGGTCGGGTCCAGCCTCCTGCCGGATCCGTCGACGCATGCGAACGCTGTCTCCCCGCCTCAACCTGGGCAAGCTGATCCTCGCCCTGGCCCTGCTCAGTGCCATCATCGCGCTGGCCAACACCCTGCTGGCCAGCTACCGGGTGCAGCGCGACCAGCTGGTCGGCAACACCCTGGAAGCCAACCGCGTCTACGCCACCAAGCTCGCCGAGACGACCCAGAACTTCCTGCTGGCCGCCCAGCAGGAACTGGCCTACGCCGCCACCCGGCTCGGCCAGGGCAATCTCGATCCGGTGCAGGCCCAGGACGAAGCCAGCCGCCTGCAGCTGCAGACCAACAGCTTCAACTCTTCGCTGGTGGTGGATGCCGACGGCCTGGTGATCGCTACCTCACCACAAACCCTGCAGCTGCAGGGCGAAGTGCTGCACAGCGTCGGCAACAACGCCGCACTGGCCGCGCGCCAGCCGATGATCAGCGACCCGTACCAGTCGGCCACCGGCAAGCTGCTGGTCTCGCTGTCGCACCCGATCTTCGATCGCCAGGGCCACTACCGTGGTTACGTCAGCGGCACCCTGTACCTGCGCCAGCGCAGCGCGCTGCACACGCTTCTGGGCAAGCACTACTACCGTGATGGTTCCTACCTGTACGTGGTCGACCGTCATGGCCGCCTGCTGTACCACGCCGACGGCAAGCGGGTGGGCGACTACGTGGTCGGCAACCCCGCGGTGAAGGCCGTGGTGCGTGGCGAGCGCGGCGCGCAGCAGGTGCGCAACAACCTGGGCGTGTCGATGCTGGCCGGCTACGCACCGGTGGCGGCCACCGGCTGGGGCATCATCGCCCAGCGCCCGACCGAGGCCACGCTGCAGCCGCTGTCGCGGTTGATGACCGCAGTGATCTGGAACGCGATCCCGCTGGGCCTGCTGTCGCTGCTGATCACCTGGTGGTTCGCGCGCCGCATCTCGATGCCGCTGTGGCAGCTCGCGCGCAACGTGCAGGGCGGCGAAGACACCGGCAACGCGATCAACCACGTCAGCGGCATCCGCGCGTGGTACTTCGAGGTCGCCCAGCTGAAGCAGGCGGTACTGCACAGCTTCAATGCGCTGCAGGACCGCATCGGCACGCTCAACCGCGCCAGCCGCACCGATCCGCTGACCGGCCTGCTCAACCGCCGCGGCCTGCAGCAGGCACTGGATGCCCTGCAGGTACAGGGCATCCCGTTCGCGATCCTGGCGCTGGACATCGATCGCTTCAAATCGATCAATGACAACCACGGCCACGATGTCGGCGACGCCGCCATCGTCCATATCGCCGACCAGATGCGCCGCTACTCGCGCGACAGCGACATCCTCTGCCGCGCCGGTGGCGAGGAGTTCCTGCTGCTGTTGCCGGGCATCAGCGCCGAGTCAGCGCGACAGGCTGGCGAGCGTCTGCGCCAGCACATTGCCGACCATCCGTTTGAACCGGTCGGCACCATCACCGTCTCGCTGGGCGTGGCCCATTTCCCAAGCTTCCACATCGACGCCGAGCAGGCCCTGCGGCTGGCCGACAAGGCGCTGTACCTGGCCAAGGAGCAGGGCCGCAACCGGGTGGTGGTCTACCCCTACGCCGATTGACGCGGAGCCGGTCTGGCCGGCTCCGCAGTGATCGTCAGCCCTGCTCCAGCGGAGTCAGCAGGCGCAGGCCGCGCTTGGCGCCGTCCACCATGTAGATGCCGCCCTCGGGCAGCAGATCGCCGCCGGCCTGCTCGATCGGGTCCGCCTTGCGCCACGGCACGGTCTGCCGCGGGCCCGGGATGAAGGCACGCCAGCGGCCATAGCGCTCCGCTCCATTGGGATCATCGTTCAGGCCGAAATTCACCGGTATGCGTACCGTCCAGCTGTCGCGGGTGCTGGCTTCGCCGGTAGTCGGCGGGTTGAACGTCCACTTGCGGGCACTGCTGACGGCGGCCCTGGCCAGGATCTCGCGCATCTTGGCAAGGGTGCGCTCGCGTCCGACCACGGTCATGTTCACCTGCTCGGCAACGACATCGGCCACCGTGCCGTCACGCGCGATCCTGACCACCAGCAGCACTTCACCCTGCCCACCGCTCCGATAGACCTCTTCCGGATAACGCGGGGGTGTCATGCGCCCTTGGGTCACCGAATCGGTGGCCTTCTCATCGTACTCGCTGAAATTGACGCTGGTCATGCTGACTTCGTAGCCACCATCGGCCATCGCCTTGCCCCGCAGGCGCACCCGCAATGGCGCACGCGCCGCCACCGCCTTGCCATCGCGCAGGGTGGGTTCGAAGCGCCAGCCTCCGATGGTGCCCTCCACGAAGGACGCGATGCTCGGAGACAGCATCGACTTCTGGTCCAGTACCAGCGAGCTGACCGCGCCCTCGGGCGTGACCTCGATCTGGCCAGAGAGCACCATGCTCATCTCCGCGGTGGCACGCACCGCGCGCGTGGTCTGTGCGCTGGCATCGCCAGCAAGCAGGGGAGCGCCGGCACCGACGGCCAACGCGAGAGCGAGGAACAGGGGGGGACGCATCATTGCCGGATCCTTGGTGATGAGTGCCGAGCGTAGCGCAGTCTTCACATCCGCGACAGTTCGGCCTGGCTACGCCAACCGGTGCGCGCCAGCATAGGGCGGTGTATCCGGATAGTCACCGCGGGCGAAGCGCTCCTGCAGGCCCTGCCACCACGCCGGATCGAACAAATGCCGGTAGTGCTCGCGGACCGCGGCCAGTTCACCCGCCGGCAGGCCCATGAACGGGCCGAAGCGTTCGGGGAACACATCGCGCGGCCCCACATGGAACCAGGGTTCGTCAGCCAGTGCTTCCTCCGGTGTGCGCGGCTGTGGCCAGGCGCGGAACACGCAGTCGCTGACCAGGCACAGTTCGTCGTAGTCGTAGAACACGGCCCGGCCGTGCCGCGACACACCGAAGTTCTTCGGCAGCATGTCACCGGGGAAGATGTTGTTGCGTGCCATGTCGGTGATCGCCTGCGCGTAGTCGAGCACCGCTGCACGTACCGCCTCCCCGCCCTGCTCGCGCAGGTACAGGTTCAATGGACGGAAACGGCGCTGCACGTAGCACAGTGCGATCTCCACCTCGTCGCCATCGACGCGCACGCTCTGTGCACACTGCTGCAGCAGTTCGTCCAGCAGTGCAGGAGCGAAGCGGTCGCGCGGGAAGCGCAGGTGGCGATAGGGCTGTGCGTCGAGCAGGCGGCCGACGCGATCGAGGTTGAACACCAGCGCGTACTTCTCTTCCACCTGCTGCCGCGACATCGCCTTGGGCCATGCGAAACGGTCGCGGATCAGCTTGAAAACCAGCGGATAGCTGGGCAGGGTGAACACCGCCATCACCATGCCCGGCGTGCCTTCGGCATGCACCAGCCGCTCCTGCGGATGCTCGTTGAAGTGGCGGAAGAAGGTGCGGTAGCGCTCGGTCTTGCCCTGCTTGGCACGGCCCAGCACGGTGTAGATCTCATCAATGGGCTTGCCCGGCAGCAGACTGCGCAGGAACACCACGGCATCACCTACCGTGGCCAGGTTGGCCTGGAAATAGCTGCGCGATACGCCGAACAGGTGGGCCACGTCCCGGCGCCGGGTCAGCACCGCATCGGCGCGCAGGCCACGTTCGTCGTTGACCAGCGCAATCACGCACGGCGAGAACCGATGCTCGCCGAACACGCGGCCGACCAGGTAGGCGCGGCGCTCGCGATAGAACACGGTGTCGAGCAGCTCGATGCTGCGCACCGGTGTATCGCCCCAATGGGCAAGGTCATCCTGCAGGCGCACCGCGATCGCCGCCGCACAGCGCAGCTGATGTACGTAGGGAATGTCGAACCGGTAGTCGGCCAGCACGCGCTGCAGCGCCTCCACCGGCCGCGTCGGCGAAACCGCGTAGGTATGCCGCGCGACCGGATGGGTGATGGCATCGGAGGGCTCCACATCGAATGCGATGAACTCCAGCGCCGGATCCACGCCGCGGGTGGCGAACATGCGTCGCGACAACGTGTTGTAGAAGGTCTTGTACAGCTCGGCGTCGATCAGCCCCTGCAGCAGCGCGCTGTACTGCGCATGCACCTGCAGCCATAGCGCACGTTCGCCGATCGCCTCGCCGGCAAGGCGGCGCAGTGCATCCATCTGCTCGGCCACGCACAGGTCGTACAGCGCAATGCGCTCGACCGCATCCTGCCGGGCACCGGCCCAGTCGCGCTGCTCGAAGCGCTGCCGCGCGCGGGCGGTCACGCCTGCGAATCGAGCGTGGTAATCCTCGAAGCCATCGCGGATGGCCACCGCGATGCGCGGTGCCAGCTCGGCAGCAATGTGAGGCTCGGACATGCAGGACTCCCCCGGTGGGACCGGCTTCACCATACGCTGGCGTGGGGTTGCTTGTGTAGAGCCGGGCCCATGCCCGGCCCGGTTCACCGCAATCTGCCCGAAGCACAGCCGAGCGTCGGCCCGGCTCTGCAGGGGCAGGCCCATTGCGTCCCACGAAAACGCAACGATTCCTACAGACCCCGGTCCACCGCGTTGCCTACCCTTCCAGGCTCACAACGGCACGAGGTGACGCATGCAGCAAATGACCCTGATCCCACGCATGGAGGAAGGCAATGTAATCCCGCAGCGGGTGCGAGACGGCTACATCAGCGCCACTGCGCTGTGCCAGTCCGTGAACAAGCGCTGGTCCGACTACCGGGCACTGAAATCGACGGAGGAGTTCCTGCAGGAGCTCACCCTCCAGACCGGGCTGGCCGAGCACGAACTCATCCACGTGGTCTCCGGCGGAATCCCGACCATGCAGGGCACCTGGATCCATCCCTATCTGGCCATCAACCTGGGCCAGTGGCTGTCCCGCAAGTTCGCGGTGAAGGTGGCGCAGTGGGTGGTGGAATGGCAGCAGGGTCGCGCCAACGCGGTGATGCCCGTGCATATCGAGCGCTACATGCAGAACCGGGCCAGGGTGCCGTACACCCACTTCTCGATGCTCAACGAGTTGACGTTGAATCTGATCGCGCCGCTGGAGCAGGCCGGCTACACCCTGCCGCAGGCGCTGGTACCGGACATTTCCGAAGGGCGCCTGTTCTGCAAGTGGCTGAGGGACCAACGGGGTGTCGACACCGATGCACTGCCGACGTATGACCACACCTACCCGGATGGGCGCACGGTGCCGGCCAAGCTGTACCCCAACGAGTTCTACGAGGACTTCCGCCGCCACTTCAATGAAGTATGGCTCCCCGAGAAAGCACCGGCGTACTTTGCAGCGCGCGACAGCAAGGCGCTTTCGTTCGTGACCGCGCTGCTGCTTCCGGCGCCGTGACTACGGCTGGAAGCAGCCGAGCATGGCTCGGCTCTACAGATGCAAAGTGCAGCCGAGCATGGCCCGGCTCTACAGATGCGAAGCACAACCGAGCATGGCTCGGCTCTACAGATGCGAAGCGCAGCCGAGCATGATGTTTCGTTCTCCTGTGGAGCCGAGCCCATGCTCGGCTCCAGAGAAGCCGGCGGTTCAGATCGCCAGATCGGCCTCCACGTCCTGCACCTTGCGCCGGGCCAGGGCCAGGTTGGACTTGGTACGGTCGAGCACGATGTAGAAGAACAGCCCCTTCTTCTTCGCCACCGGGCGCATGATGTGGTACGCCTTGCCCAGCGAGATCAGGATGTCCTCGATGCTGTCGTTGAGATTCAGCGATGCGGCGGTCTTCATCTTGGCGCGGATCACTTCGGTGTTGCCGGCGGCGGCCACTTCCATGTCCATGCCGGCACCGGCCTCGCCCAGCAACATGCCGCTTTCGTAGTCGACCAGCGCCACTGCCTGCGCGCCGTCGATGCCCATCAGTGCGTTCAACGATTCATTCAATCCAGCCACGTCGCACCCCTTGTCGATGTTGGTTCGAGCCCCTCGTTCCCCTGCGGCCGGGCTCACGATCCGCCGAGTTCAGCCAGGATCGCCTGGCCACATTCCCTGCTCTGCCACAGCACCTGGCCGATCACGCTGCGCTGGTCGCAGGCCGCCATCAGCAGCAGCGGCGCGCGCCCTTCGGCCTGGATCGCCAGCATCAGCACCTTGCCGCCCGCGGCCTCCAGCATCAGCGTCTGCAGATCACCCAGCACCAGTTCGCGCCCCACCGCTGCGGCCAGCGCCAGCATCGCGCTGGTCATCGCTGCCAGGCGTTCACCACGCCCTTCGGCACCGGCACTGACCAGGGCGAAGCCATCGACACTGGCCAGCACCACCGTGCGTACGCCTTCCACCCGCTGCCGCAGGTCCTGCAGCAGCGGCTGCAGGCGCTCACGCTGGCCGGCATTGGGTAGTACCGCCACCTGCCCGTCAGCCATGCGCGGCCACCAGTGCGTGCGCTTCCATCTCGCCCATCAATACATCCATCAGCAGCAATCCCTGTTCGCGGTCGCGGGCATCCACTGCCAGCAAGGGCAGCGGTTGATCATCGAGGCTGGCGCGTGCGGCCCAGTCGTCCAGCGCGGCATGCGGTGCCTGGTCGAGATGGGTGACGGCCACCACCAGCGCCAATGACGATGCGAACGGCCGCAGCACCTGCAGGTAATCCTCCAGTTCGGCAACCACGCCCGCGCGCCGCGCATCCAGCAGCAGCACGGCGCCGCGGGCGCCCTGCAGCAGGATCGGCCAGAGGAAATCGAAACGCTGCTGGCCCGGCGTGCCGTACAGGCGCAGGCGCTCGCCATTGGGCAGGTCGATATCGGCATAGTCCAGGGCGACGGTGGTGGACGCCTTGTCGGCACCGACGCGGTCACTGTTGGCCACATCGGTATCGATCACCGCCCCGGCCGCGATGCTGCGCACCAGGGTCGACTTGCCACTGCCCATGCCACCGAGCACCACCACCTTGTGCTCACGCATTGCGCTCGCTCCCGCGCAGGTGCCGCCACAGGCGGGCGAGCAGGCCATTGTCGGCCGCGCCGGCCGCACGCGCCGCTACCGGTGCCGCGGCGGATGCCTGCAGCTGCGCGTAGCCGCACAGGTAGGCGGCATGGATGAAGTCGCGCACGGCAGCGGCTGGCAGCTCGAGCAGCATCGCGCACTCGTCCACCGTGCACGCGCGCTTGAGCAGCAGCGAGCACAGCCGGAAGCCATCGTGGTCATGGCCCAGCACACGGAAGTCGGGCCAGCGCAGCAGCTTCACCGAAGCACCACGCAAGCGCTCGTCCAGCGCCTGCCAATGGCGGCTGCGCTGTGCCCACTGCCACAGCAGGGGCCGCAGCGGCTGCCGCGGCCGATCAGCGGCCAGGGCCTGCAGGCGCGCCGGCGTGAGCGCATCCAGCTGCAGGCGTTCGAAGGCATCGGCCAGGCGTTCGACCAGCGCAGCGGCAGGCTCCTGCAGCAGCACCGCCTGGTCGTGCTCCAGGTCCATCAGCAGTACCGGCTCTCCGGCATCGCAGAGCAGGGCCTGGCCCTGGCGCAACGGCAGCCGCTCGCGCAGGAGGCGGGTGATGGCGTGTGCACCATCGGCCAGGCGGATCGGTGCGGGTGCGTGCATGGCCAGGGGCTCCACTGCCAACTGCATCCCGCGCAGCGCGCGGCCGATGGCTCCGTCATCAAGTACGTCCTGGTGGCCATCGCCGTCGCGCAGCTGGCCCCCCAGATCCTCTATCCAGCACTGCAGTCGCGGGCGTTGCTGGCGCATGCGCAGGGCTGCATTGCGCAGCGCCGGCGTATCGCGGATGACCAGCAGGTCGCAGTCGTCCAGGTCCTGGCTGCGACGGATCTGGCCATCAGGCAGGGCCGAGGCCAGGCGCAGGCGCTGCAGCAGGGCCTGTTCGCCCTGGATGTCGGTTCCCACTACCAGCACGCGTGCCATCGGTGTTCCCCGTGCGACCACCTCCCCGGTGGTCTCGCGTCGCCAAGGCTAGGGCATCGCTGGAGGCAACCGTCGTGATCGATTGCTCAGATTGAAGGCGGCTGCAGAACCGTGCCGATCCATTCTGCGACCGCCATCGTGGGCAAGTTTCATGCCCTCTTGACGGCATTACGCCGGTTGACGGATTTCACGGTTCTGGCCGCTGGGGGGATGGGGTCGGAGCCCTCTGCGGGCAGAGGGATCCGACCCCCAAAGCAGATTGGGGTCAGATCCCTTTTGCGCGCAGAAGGGATCTGACCCCGGAGGCAAAAAGAAACCCGCGCCGAGGCGCGGGTTCCGGTGTCACGACCAGGCGGCGATGGATCAGCCGCGCAGCTGCTCCAGCGCGGCGTTGAAGGTCGCGCTCGGGCGCATCGCCTTGCTCGCCTTGGCCACGTCCGGGCGGTAGTAGCCGCCGATGTCCACGGCCTTGCCCTGCACAGCGATCAGCTCTTCGACAATCTTCTGCTCGTTGTCGGTCAGCGCCTTGGCCAGCGGTGCGAAGCGTGCCTTCAGGGCAGCGTCTTCGTCCTGCGCGGCCAGGGCCTGGGCCCAGTACAGCGCGATGTAGAAGTGGCTGCCACGGTTGTCGATGCCACCCAGCTTGCGCGACGGCGACTTGTCGTTGTCCAGGAACTGGCCGTTGGCTTCGTCCAGCGCCTTGGCCAGCACACGGGCGGCAGCGTTGTCGTAGCGGTTGCCCAGGTGTTCCAGCGACGCGGCCAGGGCCAGGAACTCACCCAGCGAATCCCAGCGCAGGTAGTCCTCTTCGACGAACTGCTGCACGTGCTTCGGGGCCGAACCGCCGGCGCCGGTCTCGAACAGGCCGCCACCGGCCATCAGCGGCACGATCGACAGCATCTTGGCGCTGGTGCCCAGCTCCATGATCGGGAACAGGTCGGTCAGGTAGTCGCGCAGCACGTTGCCGGTCACCGAGATGGTGTCCTCGCCCTTGCGGATGCGGTCCAGCGAGAACGCGGTGGCTTCCACCGGCGGCAGGATGCGGATGTCCAGGCCGGCGGTGTCGTGGTCCTTCAGGTACTGCTCGACCTTGGCGATGACCTGCGCGTCGTGGGCGCGGGCAGCATCCAGCCAGAACACGGCCGGGGTGCTGCTCAGGCGGGCGCGTTCGACGGCCAGCTTCACCCAGTCCTGGATCGGCGCGTCCTTGGTCTGGCACATGCGCCAGATGTCACCGGCTTCCACCGCGTGTTCGAACACCACGTTGCCGGCATCGTCGGTGACCTTGACCACGCCGTCGGCAGCGATCTGGAAGGTCTTGTCGTGCGAACCGTATTCTTCGGCCTTCTGCGCCATCAGGCCGACGTTCGGCACCGAGCCCATGGTGGCCGGATCGAAGGCGCCGTGCGCCTTGCAGTCGTCGATGACGGCCTGGTACACGCCGGCGTAGCAGCGGTCCGGAATGACCGCCTTGGTGTCCTGCAGCTTGCCTTCGGCGTTCCACATCTTGCCGGAGTCGCGGATCATCGCCGGCATCGAGGCGTCGACGATGACGTCGCTCGGCACGTGCAGGTTGGTGATGCCCTTGTCCGAATTGACCATGGCCACGCCCGGACGCTGCGCGTACTCGGCGGCCAGGTCGGCTTCGATCGCGGCGCGGGTGGCTTCCGGCAGCGACGGCAGTCGCGCGGCCAGGTCACCGATGCCGTTGTTGGCATCGAAACCGGCCTGCTTGAGCACGTCGGCGTGCTTGGCCAGCACGTCCTTGTAGAACTCGTTGACCGCCACGCCGAACATGATCGGGTCGGAGACCTTCATCATGGTCGCCTTCAGGTGCAGCGAGAACAGCACGCCCTGGGCCTTGGCATCGGCGATCTGCTCACCGATGAACGCGGCCAGTGCCTTGCGGCTCATCACCGCGGCATCGACGATCTCGCCGGCCTTGACCGCGGTCTTTTCCTTCAGCACGACGGCGCTGCCGTCCTTGCCGTGGAAGGTGATCTTCAGCGAACCGGCATTGGCCAGGGTGGCCGACTTCTCGCTGCCGTAGAAATCGCCGGCGGCCATGTGCGCGACGTGCGACTTCGAGTCCGACGCCCAGGCGCCCATGCGATGCGGGTGCTTGCGCGCGTAGTTCTTCACCGACAGCGGTGCGCGGCGGTCGGAGTTGCCTTCGCGCAGCACCGGGTTCACCGCGCTGCCCTTGACCTTGTCGTAGCGCGCCTTGTAGTCGCGCTGCTGGTCGTCAGCCGGGGTTTCCGGGTAATCCGGCAGCGGGTAACCCTGGTCCTGCAGTTCCTTGATGGCCGCCTTCAGCTGCGGCACCGAGGCGGAGATGTTCGGCAGCTTGATGATGTTGGCATCCGGGGTGGTCGCCAGCTGGCCCAGCTCGGCCAGGTCATCGCTGACCTTCTGCGCATCGGACAGCAGTTCCGGGAACTGCGACAGGATGCGGCCGGACAGCGAGATGTCACGGGTTTCCACCACGATGCCGGCAGTGGCGGTGTAGGCGTCGACGATCGGCAGCAGCGACTGGGTCGCCAGGAACGGTGCTTCGTCGGTCAGCGTGTAGAGGATCTTGGACATGGGGGACTTGGACTCTGTAGCAATGCTCAGGGGAAGGCCGGCGCCAGCGCCGGGCCACGTGCAACCGTGTCGCTTTCCCCCGTCGCCGTCAGGGTGGGCGCGCGGCGGGGAAACCCCTGCATTGTCGCGTTTTCAGCCGCGCGGGGCAAAGCCGCGCCATACGCGGCGGTACTGCACGGCGGCAACGCTGTGATCCATCCACGCATGGCGTGGATCTACGCAGACGCCACCGTCAGCAGATCCACGCCACGCGTGGATGAAACCCAGCCCCAGCACCGGTAGATCCACGCCATGCGTGGATGAAACCCAGCCCCAGCACCGGTAGATCCACGCCATGCGTGGATGAAACCCGGCCCCAGCATCAGTAGATCCACGCCACGCGTGGATGAAACCCAGCCCCAGCACCGGTAGATCCACGCCATGCGTGGATGAAACCCGGCCCCAGCACCAGTAGATCCACGCCATGCGTGGATGAAGCCCGGCTCCAGCACCGGTAGATCCACGCCATGCGTGGATGAAGCCAACCATCGCCCAATAAAAAAGGACGCAGCCTCGCGGCTGCGTCCATCGTGAGTCCTGTCGGGAGAGAGTCGGCAGGACTTACTTGACCTCGAACTCCTGCGGCGTTCCGGCCGCCTTGCCATCGACCATGACCTCGGCGCGGTACTTGCCGGCCGGCCAGCCCTTTGCATTCTTGAACGTGACGTTGGTGGTCTCCGCGCCGCTGGCATTCAGGGTCGCGGTCTGTTCGCCGGCCACCTGGCCGTCCTGGAAGGTCAGCTTGGCGCCGACATTGACGTTGTTGGCAGCGCCATCGGTCTTGACCGAGACGATGACGTCATCCTTCGGCGAGAACAGTGCAGCCGGGGCGACCGACTTGTCGGCGGCAGCGGTCTTGCCCACGGTGACTGTGGAAACGCTGACCGCAGCAGCTTCCGCCATCGGCGGCGGTGCACCGGTCATCGGCGCCGGCGCTGCCGGCTCGGCCGGAGCCGTGGCAGCCGGAGCGGCGTTGGTGTCGGTCGACTCTTCCTTCTTCTTGCAACCGACCAGGGCGACGCTGCCCAGCAGGGCGGCGATCAGGGCGGTCTGGAGCGGGGTGGTCTTGATCATTCGGGGTTCCTCCCAGGGATTGTCGGACGGCGTTCGATCGCCGGCTTACTTCGGCGGCAGCTTCAGGGTCTGGCCCGGGAAAATCTTGTCCGGGTCGTCAAGCACATCGCGGTTGGCTTCGAAGATCTTCTTCCAGGCGTTGGCGTCGCCCAGATGCTGCTTGGCGATCTTCGACAGCGAGTCGCCCTTCTGCACGGTGTAGGTGCCGCCACTGACGATTTCGGCGGTGCTGTCCACCGAAGCGCTGACGCCGGAGAAGTCCGCCTTCGGCACCTGCTCGGCGGTACTGTCGACGCTGGCACTGACGCCGGAGAAATCGGCTTTCTTCTCGGTACTCATCCACAACTCCCGTCTGCATGACTACGTGGCTCGCACGGTGCCATGGCGGTTGTTAAATGGGGATGGTGCAGATGTGAAGCCGCCCCGGGGGGCGGCTGAACAATCGGGGCGGAAGGTGGCCGCTGCGCTCGCCGGGCGTGGCCCGGCGCTACCCGTAACCGCCTGCGGCGGTTACTGGCGCAGTTCGCGGTAGGTCGCGGCCGGGGCGGCGATGCCGGGGCTGGCGCGCCACGGGTTGATGTCCAGGCCTCCGCGGCGGGTATAGCGCGCCTCCACTTCCAGCCACTGCGGCTGGCAGCGCACAGACACCTCGCTGAAGATCCGCTCAACGCACTGCTCGTGGAACTCGGCGTGTTCGCGGTAGCTGACCAGATAGCGCAGCAGGCCGGCACGATCGATCTTCGGCCCGCGGTAACGCAGGCTGACCGTGGCCCAGTCCGGCTGGCCGGTGACCGGGCAGTTGGACTTCAGCAGTGCCGAAACCAGGGTCTCCTCCACCACCTCATCGGCATTGGCCGAGAGGAAGTCTGCCTGCGGCGGGCCGTAGCAGTCGATCTCCAGTTCCAGCCCGTCGATGGACTCGCCGAGCGGCGTCTCGCGCAGGCCCGGCAGGCCGAACTCGACCTGGACCGGCGCACCGGCGCAATCCGACAGATCCGCCACGATGCGCGCGCGCAGTGCCTCGGCGCTGTCGATGCGGGTGCTGTTGAGGGAGTTGAGGTACAGCTTGAACGACTTCGATTCGATCAACCGCGGCGAAGTGCACGGCACCTGCACGGTGGCCACGGCCACCTGCGGCTTGCCGCGCAGGTCGAGCCAGCTCAGCTCGAAGGCATGCCAGCGGTCATGGCCGACGAACGGCAGCGCGGCGTCATCGAGGCCGATCTCGGCGCGGGCGCCGCTGCGGGGGATGGGAAACAGCAGGCCGGGATCGTACTGCGACGGGTAACTGACCTCGCGACCGAGGCTGGAATCCTGTGGGGTGTTCATGGTGGGCATTGTATCGCGCGGAGGGCGGGCCTTCGGCCGGGCCGGCCAACGGCGGAGCCCCTCCGTAGTGGTTGTGTTGGTTGGTCGCGAAAGGCGGTCTATCGGCTTGGCCGGGAGGGCAGGCGGGTCGGGGGACGCCGTAAACCCGTCCCTGGGGGCTTGGCCGCGGCATCCATGCCGCGGACACCCCCGCCCCGCCTACCCACCCGGCCCCTGACAGTTCCCTGCACGCGGCCACCACCACGGGAAAGATCAGAAAAATCAAAATCAAAAACCGATCCTTCAGACGTTCCTGACGCCTGCCGTGTCGACCAAGGTCGACACCCACCAGAAGCAGAATGTCGTTCCGACAGCTCGCGTGAACCTGTCGGGGGCGGGGCGGTGTGGGCCTGCAGGACCGTTGGCGCCATGGATGGCGCCATCGAGCCCCCATGGACGGGTTTACGGCGTGTCCTGCAGGCCCACACCGCCCCGCCCAACCAACGAAATCCAGCACTGCTTTTGCCGTTGACGTTGCCGTTGCTTCGGCGGGTGCAGGGCTGCAAGCCCTCCCGGCACCCCTCACCCCGCCGGAGTGCCGGTACCGTGCAGGTAATCCAGGCTCACCTGCAGCAACGCGCGCAATCCCACATCCAGCGCCTTCTCATCCAGCAGGAACTTCGGCGAATGATTCGCCGGCGCCGTCGCCGGGTCGATGCCCACGCTGGTGGAACCCACGAAGAAGAACATGCCCGGCACTTCCTTCGCGTACAGCGAGAAATCCTCCGCGCCCATCTGCAACGGCGGCTCGTACACGTTGTCCTTGCCCACCACCGCCTGCAGGCTCGGCAGCATCTTCGCGGTCAGCGCCGGGTCGTTCACCGTGGCCGGGTTGCCTTCCGATTCGTAGATGTCGGTGACCGCCTTCGCACCGTGCGCAGCCGCCGTGTGTTCGGCCACGTTGCGCAGGTCGGCGAAGATCTGCTGGCGCATGCCTTCATCGAAGGTGCGGATGGTGCCGACCATCTCCACCTCATCGGGAATGATGTTGTAGCGGATGCCGCCGTTGATCGCGCCGAAGGTCAGCACCGCCGGTTGCTTGGACAGGTTGGCGCGGCGGCTGACGATGGTCTGCGCGGTACCGACCAGATCGGCAGTGGCGACGATCGGGTCAACACCGTTCCACGGCGCCGAGCCGTGCGTCTGGCGACCGATCACCTTGATCCCGAAGCGGTCCGAGGCGGCCATCAGCGGGCCACCGCGCACCGCGATCTGGCCGGCCTGCACGCTGGAGAACACATGCAGGCCGAACACCGCCTCCGGTTTGAAGTCGGCGAACAGGCCTTCCTTCAGCATCAGCGCGGCCCCGCCCTCTTCCGGCGGCGGTGCGCCTTCCTCGGCGGGCTGGAAGATCAGCATCACCTGGCCCGGCAGGTCCTTCTTCATCGACACCAGCGCCTCCGCCACGCCCAGCAGGGTGGCGGTGTGCGCATCATGGCCACAGGCATGCATCACGCCCACCGTCTGGCCGCGGTACTGATCGGTCGCCTTGGACGCGAACGGCAGTCCAGTCTGCTCGGTCACCGGCAGCGCGTCCATGTCCGCGCGCAGAGCGATCTTCGGGCCGGGCTTGCCGCCCTCGATGATCGCCACCACGCCGTGATGGGCAATGCCGGTCTTCGGCTTCAGGCCCATCGCACGCAGGCGCTTGGCGACTTCGGCCGAGGTGCGGGCCTCGCGGTTGGACAACTCCGGGTGCTGGTGGAAATCACGGCGCCACTCGACCACCTTGGCCTGCAGCCGCTGTGCAGCGGCGGTCACTTCAGGGCGCTGCCCGTCCTGGGCGTGGGCAAGCGCCGGCAGGGCCAGCAGCAGGGCGGACAGCAGCAACGAACGGCGCATCGCGATCTCCACAGCAAGGGGGTTCCAGCTGAATGTAGGCCAACACCGCCTCCACGGGAACCTCCCGCTCTGGATCCGGTCTTAGCGCCCGTCCCATCCGTCATGCAGGAAACGTGATGTGGCACAGGTATGCTTTGCGCATTGCCGCCGGCGTCCCGCCCGGTCCAGCCCTCTCGGAGTCCTCGTAATGTCACGTGTTTGGAAGATCGTGCTGCTGGTCGTGGCGGTTCTGGTGCTGGCCGTGGTCGGCCTGCGCGTCATCGGCGGGGGCAAGGACAAGGCTGGAAAGCCGGCGGCGGGCGCGCGCCAGAGTGGCGAAGACCCGGATGCCGGCCCGGTGCCGGTCACCGTGGTCGAGGCCACGCGCCAGGACGTACCGGTGTATGCCAGCGCGCTGGGCACGGTGACCGCGATGAACACCGTCACCGTCAGCCCGCAGGTCGGTGGCCAGTTGATGAGCCTGAACTTCCGCGAAGGCCAGGAAGTGAAGAAGGGCGACGTGCTGGCAGTGATCGATCCACGCACCGCCCAGGCGAGCTACGACCAGGCCGCAGCGGCCAAACGCCAGAACGAGGCGCTGCTGGCCACCGCGCGTTCCAACTACCAGCGCTCGAACGCGCCGGAGTATCGCCAGTTCGTCGCCAAGACCGATCTGGACACACAACGAAACCAAGTGGCACAGTACGAGAGCGCAGTCGCGGCGAACGATGCCAGCATGCGCTCGGCACAGGTGCAGCTGCAGTACACCCGGGTCACCGCTCCGATCTCCGGCATCGCCGGCATCCGTGCGGTCGACGCGGGCAACGTGGTCAACGCTGGTACCGCCCTGGTCACGCTGACCCAGGTCCACCCGATCCATGTGCTGTTCAACCTGCCCGAACGCCAGCTCGGCGACGTGCGCCAGGCGCAGGCCGCCGGTGCGGTGCCGGTGGCAGCGCTGGACCGCGCCGATTCGCACGTACTGTCCGGTGACGGCAAGCTGGACGTGGTCGACAACCTGATCAGTGCCGACAGCGGCACGTTCAAGGCGCGCGCGCTGTTCGACAACACCGACAACGGCCTGTGGCCGGGCCAGTTCGTCAACGTGCGCATGCAGCTGCGCACCATCGGCGGTGGCGTGGTCATTCCGACCCAGGCCGTGCTGCGTGGGCCGGACGGCGAGTACGTCTACGTCGTGCAGGGCGACAACACGGTGAAGATGCAGACCGTGCGCAGTGGCGTGGAAGTGGGCGACAGCCAGGTGCAGATCGCTGAAGGCCTGAAGGGCGGCGAGCGGGTGGTCAGCGAAGGCCAGTTCCGCCTGAAGCCGGGCAGCAAGGTCACCGCGCTGAAGCCGGGCGAAACCCCGGCCGCACCGACCGAGGCCGAGCTGAAGGCGGCCGAGCAGAAGAACGGTGGCGGCGGTGGCCGCCGCGGTGGTGGTCCGCGCTGAGCGCAGGCCACGGTTCTCCCTCGCGCCGGCGGACCTGCCGGCGCCGACATTGAAGTGCCAGCAAGGATCAGTCCGTGGGCTTTTCGACGATCTTCATCCGCCGCCCGATCGCCACCTCGCTGTTGATGGCGGGCCTGTTGCTGCTGGGCATCCTCGGTTACCGCAAGCTGCCGGTGTCGGCGCTGCCGGAAATCGATGCGCCCAGCCTGGTGGTCACCACCCAGTACCCCGGCGCCAACGCCACCACCATGGCCTCGCTGGTCACCACGCCACTGGAGCGCCAGTTCGGGCAGATCTCCGGGCTGGAACTGATGACGTCGGACTCGTCGGCCGGGTTGTCGACGATCATCCTGCAGTTCTCGATGGACCGCGACATCGACATCGCCGCACAGGACGTGCAGGCGGCGATCCGCCAGGCCACCCTGCCCTCGTCGCTGCCCTACCAGCCGGTCTACAACCGGGTGAACCCGGCCGACGCAGCCATCGTCACCCTGAAACTGACCTCCGACACACGCCCGCTGCGTGACGTCAACAACTACGCCGACTCGATCCTGGCCCAGCGCCTGTCGCAGGTGCAGGGCGTCGGCCTGGTCTCGATTGCCGGCAACGTGCGCCCGGCCGTGCGCATCCAGGTCAATCCGGCCCAGCTGTCGAACATGGGCCTGACCCTGGAGCAGCTGCGCAGCGCGCTCACCCAGGCCAACGTCAATGCGCCGAAGGGCTCGTTGAACGGCAAGACCCAGTCCTACAGCATCGGCACCAACGACCAGCTGGCCAGTGCTGCCGAGTACCGCGACACCATCATCAGCTACAAGAACGGCCGCCCGGTGCGGTTGTCCGACGTGGCCGAGGTGGTCGATGGCGTGGAGAACGACCAGCTGGCGGCCTGGGCCGATGGCAAGCCGGCGGTGCTGCTGGAAGTGCGTCGCCAGCCAGGCGCCAACATCGTGCAGACCGTCGAGCGCATCCGCGCGATCCTGCCGCAGCTGCAGGGTGTGCTGCCGGCTGACGTGCACCTGGAGATCTTCAATGATCGCACCGAGACCATCCGCGCCTCGGTGCATGAAGTGCAGTTCACCCTGATCCTCACCATCGGGCTGGTGGTGGCGGTGATCTTCGTGTTCCTGCGCCGGCTGTGGGCCACGATCATTCCCTCGGTGGCGGTACCGCTGTCGCTGGCCGGCACCTTCGCGGTGATGGCCTTTGCCGGCATGTCGCTGGACAACCTGTCGCTGATGGCGCTGGTGGTGGCCACCGGCTTCGTGGTCGACGATGCGATCGTGATGATCGAGAACATCGTGCGTTACATCGAGCAGGGCAAGAGTGGCAAGGAAGCGGCCGAGATCGGCGCACGCCAGATCGGCTTCACCGTGCTGTCGCTGACGGTCTCGCTGGTGGCGGTGTTCCTGCCGCTTTTGCTGATGCCCGGCGTCACCGGCCGCCTGTTCCACGAATTCGCCTGGGTGCTGAGCATCGCGGTTGTGCTGTCGATGCTGATCTCGCTGACGCTCACCCCGATGATGTGCGCCTACCTGCTCAAGCCCGACGCCCTGCCCGAGGGTGAGGACGCGCACGAACGCGCGGCCGCCGCCGGCAAGCAGAACCTGTGGACGCGCACCGTGGGCCTGTACGAGCACAGCCTGGACTGGGTGCTGGGCCACCAGCGCCTGACCCTGGCCGTGGCCGGTGGCGCGCTGGTACTGACCGTGCTGCTGTACGTGCTGATTCCCAAGGGGCTGCTGCCCGAACAGGACACCGGCCTGATCACCGGCGTGGTGCAGGCCGACCAGAACATCGCCTTCCCGCAGATGGAGCAGCGCACCAAGCAGGTCGCCGAAGCACTGCGGCACGATCCGGATGTGACCGGCGTATCGGCCTTCATCGGCGCTGGCAGCATGAACCCCACGCTCAACCAGGGCCAGCTGTCGATCGTGCTGAAGGAGCGCAGCCAGCGCGACGGCCTGGATGAGATCCTGCCGCGCCTGCAGAAGGCGGTGGCCGGCATTCCGGGCGTGGCCCTGTACCTGAAACCGGTGCAGGACGTGACCCTGGATACCCGCGTGGCCGCCACCGAGTACCAGTACTCGCTGTCGGACGTGGACAGCGCCGAAGTGGCCAAGCAGGCCACGCGCCTGACCGAAGCGCTGCGCAAGCGCCCGGAGCTGGCCGACGTCGACAACAACCTGTCCAACCAGGGCCGCGCGCTTGAGCTGAACATCGACCGCGACAAGGCCAGCGTGCTGGGCGTACCGATGCAGACCATCGACGACACGCTCTACGATGCGTTTGGACAGCGCCAGATCTCGACCATCTTCACCGAGCTCAACCAGTACCGCGTGGTGCTGGAAGTGGCACCGGAGTTCCGCACCAGCACCGCGCTGATGGAACAGCTGGCCGTCGCCTCCAACGGCGCCGGCGCGCTGACCGGTACCAACGCCACCAGCTTCGGCCAGGTCACCTCGTCCAACTCGTCCACCGCCACCGGCATCGGCGCGCAGAACACCGGCATCACCGTCGGCGCCGGCAACATCATCCCGCTGTCGGCGCTGGCCGAAGGCAAGGTCAGCAGCGCACCGCTGGTGGTCAGCCACCAGCAGCAGCTGCCGGCGGTGACCGTGTCGTTCAACGTGGCGCCGGGCTATTCGCTGTCCGAAGCGGTGCGTGCGATCCAGGAAACCAAGGACAGCCTGGACATGCCCACCCACCTGCATGCCGAGTTCATCGGCAAGGCCGCCGAGTTCACCGGCAGCCAGACCGACGTGGTGTGGCTGCTGCTGGCCTCGCTGGTGGTGATCTACATCGTGCTGGGCGTGCTCTACGAGAGCTACATCCACCCGATCACGATCATCTCCACGCTGCCACCGGCCGGTGTCGGCGCGCTGCTGGCGCTGATGCTGTGCGGCCTGAGCCTGTCGGTGGATGGCATCGTGGGCATCGTGCTGCTGATCGGCATCGTCAAGAAGAACGGCATCATGATGGTGGACTTCGCGATCGAGGCCCGCCGCGCCGGAGCCAACGCGCACGAGGCGATCCGCCGAGCCTGCCTGCTCCGCTTCCGCCCGATCATGATGACCACCGCCGCGGCCATGCTCGGTGCGCTGCCACTGGCGCTCGGCACCGGCATCGGCTCGGAACTGCGCCGCCCGCTGGGCATCGCCATCGTCGGCGGCCTGCTGCTGTCGCAGCTGGTCACGCTGTACACCACGCCGGTGATCTACCTGTACATGGAGCGCTTCTCCGAGTGGCTGGCGCGCCGCCGCGAACAGCGCGCGCTGCGCAATGGTTCGCTGCAGGAGCCGCAGGCATGATCCACGCCCCGCTGCTGCGGGGGACCGCACGATGAACCTGTCCGGCCCCTTCATCCGCCGCCCGATCGGCACCGCCCTGCTGGCCATCGGCCTGTTCATGGTCGGCCTGATCTGCTACCTGCGCCTGGGCGTATCGGCGCTGCCGAACATCGAGATCCCGGTGATCTTCGTGCATGCCAGCCAGTCCGGCGCCGATGCGGCGACCATGGCGTCCACGGTCACCGCGCCGCTGGAACGCCATCTTGGCCAGCTGCCTGGCATCGACCGCATGCGTTCATCGAGCTCGGAAGGCAGCTCGCTGGTGTTCATGATCTTCCAGAGCGGCCACAACATCGATTCGGCCGCGCTGGACGTGCAGACCGCGATCAACTCGGCGCAGGCCGACCTGCCTTCGGGCATGGGCTCGCCGATGTACCAGAAGGCGAACCCGAACGACGACCCGGTCATCGCCATCGCGCTGACCTCGCAGACGCAGTCGGCCGACGAGCTGTACAACGTGGCCGACTCACTGCTGGCGCAGCGCATCCGCCAGATCAGCGGCGTTGCCTCGGTCGACATTGCCGGCGCCTCCACGCCGGCGGTGCGCGTGGACGTCAACCTGCGCCTGATGAACGCGCTCGGCCTGACCGCCGATGACCTGCGCAACGCGGTGCGCGCGGCCAACGTGACTTCGCCCACCGGCTTCCTCAGCGATGGCAACACCACCACCGCGATCATCGCCAACGATTCGGTGGCACGCGCCGCCGACTTCGCCGATCTGGTGGTCAAGACCCAGGGCGATGGCCGGGTGATCCGCCTCAAGGACATCGCCAACGTCTACGACGGCCAGCAGGACGCTTACCAGGCGGCCTGGTTCGACCACAAGCCGGCGGTGGTGATGTACGTGTTCACCCGTGCCGGCGCCAACATCGTGGAGACCGTGGACCGGGTCAAGGCACAGATCCCGACCCTGCGCGACTACCTGCAGCCGGGCACCACGATGACGCCGTACTTCGACCGTACGCCGACCATCCGCTCCTCGCTGCATGAAGTGCAGATCACCCTGCTGATCAGCCTGGCGATGGTGGTGCTGACCATGGCGCTGTTCCTGCGCCGGCTGGCACCGACGCTGATCGCCGCGGTGACCGTGCCGCTGTCGCTGGCCGGTGCCGCGCTGGTGATGTACGTGATGGGCTTCACCCTGAACAACCTGAGCCTGCTGGCGCTGGTGATCGCGATTGGTTTTGTGGTCGACGATGCGATCGTGGTGATCGAGAACATCATGCGCCACCTCGACGAGGGCATGCCGCGCATGCAGGCCGCGTTGACCGGCGCGCGCGAGATCGGTTTCACCATCGTCTCGATCACCGCCTCGCTGGTGGCGGTGTTCATCCCGCTGCTGTTCGCCAGCGGCATGATGGGCGCGTTCTTCCGCGAGTTCACCGTCACCCTGGTGGCGGCGATCGTGGTGTCGATGATCGTCTCGCTGACGCTGACCCCGGCGCTGTGCAGCCGTTTCCTCAGCGCCCATGACCACGCCGCGCCGCCGTCGCGCTTCGGCCGCTGGCTCGATGCCGGCCACGAACGCATGCTGCGCATCTACACGGTGTTCCTCGATTTCTCGCTGCGCCACGCGCTGCTGATGTCGCTCACCCCGCTGATCCTGATCGGCGTCACCGTCTTCCTGTTCGGCGCGGTGAAGAAGGGCGCGTTCCCGCCGCAGGACACCGGCCTGATCTGGGGCCGGGCCAACTCCAGCGCCACCGTGTCCTTCGAGGACATGGTCGCCCGCCAGCGACGCATCACCGACATGCTGATGGCCGACCCCGCGGTGAAGACCGTGGGCGTGCGCCTGGGCAGTGGCCGCCAGGGCTCCAGCGCACAGTTCAACATCGAGCTGAAGTCGCGCAGCGACGGCCGCCGCGAGACCACCGCGCATGCGCTGGCACGGTTGAGCGCCAAGGCCGACCGTTACCCCGACCTGCAGCTGCGCCTGCGCGCGATCCAGGATCTTCCCAGCAACGATGGCGGCGGTTCCAGCCAGGGCGCGCAGTACCGCATCTCGCTGCAGGGCAACGACCTGGCATCGCTTCAGGAATGGCTGCCAAAGCTGCAGGCGGAACTGAAGAAGAACCCGAAGCTGCGCGACGTCGGCACCGACGTGGACAACGCCGGCCTTCGCCAGAACATCGAGATCGACCGCGCCAAGGCCGCGCGCCTGGGCATCACCGTCGGCGCCATCGATGGCGCGCTGTACGGTGCGTTCGGCCAGCGCCAGATCTCCACCATCTACTCCGACATCAACCAGTACAGCGTGGTGGTCAACGCCCTGCCCTCGCAGACTGCCACACCGGCGGCGCTGGACGAGGTGTACGTGCGTGCGCGCAACGGCGACATGGTGCCGATCACCGCAGTGGCGACCCAGGTGCCGGGCCTTGCGCCGTCGCAGATCACCCATGAAAACCAGTACACGACGATGGACCTGAGCTACAACCTGGCGCCGGACGTGAGCATGGGTGAAGCCAAGGCGATCATCGATGCCACCGTGGCCGGCATGCGCATGCCGGGCGACATCCGCCTGGCCGATGACGCCGGCTTCGGCTTCAACTCCGACCCCAGCGACATGCTGATCCTGGTGCTGGCGGCGATCCTGACCGTGTACCTGGTGCTGGGCATGCTCTACGAGAGCCTGATCCATCCGGTCACCATCCTGTCCACGCTGCCGGCCGCGGGCGTGGGTGCACTGCTGGCGCTGTTCGGTACCAACACCGAGCTGTCGGTGATCTCGATGATCGCGCTGGTGCTGCTGATCGGCATCGTCAAGAAGAACGCGATCATGATGATCGACTTCGCGCTGGTGGCGCAGCGCGAGCATGGCCTGGCACCACGCGATGCTGCGCGCGAGGCCAGCATCGTGCGCTTCCGCCCGATCATGATGACCACGATGGTGGCGATCCTTGCGGCGGTGCCGCTGGCGATCGGCCTGGGCGAAGGCTCCGAGCTGCGGCGCCCGCTGGGCATCGCGATGATCGGCGGCCTGCTGTTCTCGCAGAGCCTGACCCTGCTCAGCACGCCGGCGCTGTACGTGATCTTCTCCTGCCTGGCCGAACGCTGGCGGGCACGGCGCGCACGCAAGCGCGAAGCGAAGCTGCTCAAGCGCGCGCAGCGGGCCTAGAAAGGCCCATCCACGCATGGCGTGGATCTGCTGAAACGGTAGCGCCGGGCCACGCCCGGCGGCTGCGGGTGGTGGATGCGGACCATCGGTCCGCACGCTGCCGGATTTGACGCGCCGTAACGAAAAGAGAACAATTCTCATCCAGCCATGGTCCTGCGCCCCTCCGCGGCGCCCCGCTGCCATCTCCGGCCAGCCTGCGTGATCCCAGCCACTGCCCCTTCCCCCACCTGTGGGCGGATGGCCTGTGGCCGCCCGCCGAGGATCACCGAACCATGCCATCGCACCTGCTGTGCCGCCCGGCCCTGCTTGCCATTTCCCTGTCCGTGGCGTGTGCCGCGCACGCTCAATCCGCACCGGACCGCGGCAACCGCAGTGCCACCGAACTGGATGCGGTCAAGGTCACCGCCGAACGCACCCACGCCGACGCCGGCGCCCTGGGTGATCGCGCCCTGCGCGATACTCCGTTTGCGATCACCGCCGTGGGCCGCGAGCAGATCGAACAGCGCCAGGTGGTCTCGCTGGGCGAAGCGTTCCTGCTCGACCCCTCGGTCACCACCCAGGTCAGCGCCTATGCCAGTGGCTGGAGTTCGCCGATCCGCAATCGTGGCATCGACCTGAACTTCGACAGCTATCGGGTCAATGGCCTGCAGGTCTCTTCCTGGGGCACCGAATGGCCGCTGGAAGTGATGGAACAGGTCGATCTGCTGAAAGGCCCGGGCGGATTCCTTTACGGTTTCGGCGCACCCGGTGGCATCGTCAACTACATCACCAAGAAGCCGACCGATACACCCACCTTCTCCGCCCAGCTGGGCTGGCGCGAGCAGGGCATCGTCAGTGGCGGCATCGATGCCGGTGGTCGCTTCGGCAACGAGCAGATGTTCGGCTACCGTTTCAACGCCTACCGGGAAAAGGGCGAGACCTTCAACGGGGGCCGCGTGGACCGCAAGGTCGGCGCACTCGCTTTGGACGCACGGCTGACTGATCGCCTGACCTGGACCCTGGATGGCGTCTTCCAGTCGCGCGATCTCAGCGGCGAAGCGCCGCAGTACTACTTCCGCGGCCTGACCTCGGCGCCGCGCCCGATTGCCGGCGACGTCGACAATGGCGTGCCCGGCACCTACTACGACACCCGATCGAGCCTGCTGTCGACGGCACTGAACTGGCAGATCAACGGCAACTGGAAGGCCAATCTGAGCTACGGCGTCACGACTTCGTGGAACGACGTCAACAAGATCTTCGCCTACATCGATGATCTCAACGGCGACTATGACGTCAACGTCTACGAACTGGGCGGCAAGAGCGAGTGGAAGCTGGCCCAGGCGATGCTGCAGGGCAGCTTCCGCACCGGTCCGCTGCAGCATCAGGTGGTGGCAGGCATCAGCCACCAGACCGGGCTGGGATGGGACCGCCCCTACGAGTGGAACCCCATCGGCCGCGCCAACCTGTACCAGCGCCACGCCATCCGCCACGACGCCGTCGGTTCACGAGTGATGACCCGTGGCGACGAGACCGTGCAGCAGGCGGTGTTCGCAAGCGATACGGTGAACCTCGGTGGCCGCTGGTCGGTGCTGGCGGGCTGGCGCTACAACGACTTCGAAACCAAGGGGCGTTACCACACCTACCCGGTCACGCCGACCTACGCCGTGATGTTCAAGCCCAGCGAGGCGGTCACGCTGTATGCCAGCTACATCGAATCGCTGGAAGCCGGCAGCCGCGTAGGCAACAGCTACATCAACGCGGGCGACGTGCTCGACCCGACCATCAGCAAGCAGTACGAGATCGGCGCGAAGGTCGAGGCGGCGCGCTGGAACGCGAACCTGGCGGCGTTCCGGCTGGAGCGTGGCGCCAACATCGATGAGCTCACGCCTGCCGGCAAGCGCTTGGTGCAGGACGGCATCACGCTCTACGAAGGCATCGAAGCCAGTGCCGACCTGCACCTCAACGATGCCCTGACGGTCGGCGGTGGCGTCACCTGGCTGGACCCGACCTACGACAGGCTGTCGCCGGCCAGCGCCGCACAGGAAGGCAACCGTACCGCTGGTGCCGCGCGCTGGAGCGGGGTCGTGCACGCCACCTACCAGCTGCCGTGGGTGGACGGCCTGGAAACGTATGCGGCCGTGCGCTACTACGGCGATGTCTGGTACGACGCCGACAACACCCTGAAGCTGCCCGACTACACTCTGGTGAATGCCGGCGTCGGCTACCGCCTGCTTGCTTCGGGCCACCCGGTGACCCTGCGTGCCAGCGTCGAGAACCTGGCCAACCGGAAGTACTGGTCCAACGCCGGCGCCGGCCTCCCACGCACCCTGGCTCTGAGCGTGCGCTGGGAGATGTAACCCAACCCCGGTAGCGCCAGGCCGTGCCCGGCGGTTTTGCCTGTCCGCCGCTCATGGCGCGGCGCTACCGGATTCGGTGGGTGCGGACCGTTGGTCCGCACATCGGTCGGCACATCAATCAGCACGCGGCCCCCCATTTCACGCGCCCCCCGCAATAATGGTGGGAGATCCTTCCACCGAGCCTGCATGTCCGCCCGCCAATCCCGCCTCAGCCGCCTGTGGGCCCACGAGAAGGCCAGTTATGGCCTGCGGGTGTTCATCGCCCTGACGGCGGCGCTTGCCGTGTGCTGGCATCTGGACGCGCTCACGGCGCTGCCCGGCGTGTTCCTCGGCATCATCGCCAGTGCCATCGCCGAGACCGACGACAACTGGTGGGGCCGGACAAAGGCGGTACTGCTGTCGCTGCTGTGTTTCTGTATCGCTGCAGCCTCGGTGATCTGGCTGTTCCCGTGGCCATGGATCTTCATCGGCGCGCTGGCACTGTCCACCTTCTGCCTGACCCTGCTCGGCGCGCTCGGCGAGCGCTACGCATCCATCGCCCAGGCCACGGTAACGCTGGCGATCTACACCATGATCGGCCTGGAGCAGCATGGCGCCACCGATCTGCACAGCGCGCTGGACGCCGTCAGCCACCTGCTGGCAGGTGCCGTCTGGTACGGACTGCTGTCGATCCTGTGGACCGCACTGTTCGCCAACCGCCCGGTGCGTGAGCGCGTGGCGCGGCTTTACATCGAACTGGGCCGCTACCTGCAGCTGAAGGCCGCCCTGTTCGAGCCGGTACGTGAAGCCGACCTGCAACGCCGCCAGCTCGATCTGGCCGAGCAGAACCGGCGCGTGGTCGGCGCGTTGAACGAGGCCAAAACGGCGATCCTGGCCCGCTTCGGCCGCTCCGGCCGGCCCGGGGTGAACTCCGGCCTGTACCTGCGCCTGTACTACATGGCGCAGGATTTCCACGAGCGCGCCAGCTCCTCGCACTACCCGTATGGCGCGCTGGTCGACGCCTTCTTCCACAGTGACGTGCTGTACCGCTGCCAACGCCTGCTCGACCTGCAGGGCCAGGCCTGCGCGCGGCTGGGCGAGGCGATCCGCCTGCGCCGTCCGTTCGTGTATGGCGAAAGCAACCAGCAGGCCGGGCGCGACCTGGCCGATGCGCTGGCCTACCTGCGCGACCAGCAACGCCCGCAGTGGCAGCGCCTGCTGGGTTCGCTGGACCTGCTGGTGCACAACCTGCGCAGCATCGAGCGCCGCCTGCTGGACGCCGAACGCTCCGAGGCCAGCCTCGACAATGTCGATACGCGCCTGCGCGACAGCAACCCGCACACCCTGCGCGAGATGGGCGTGCGCCTGCGCCAGCAGCTCACGCCCGGCTCGGTGCTGTTCCGCCATGGCCTGCGCATGGCGCTGGCACTGATCGCCGGTTTCGCGGCCATCCGGCTGTTCAACGCACAGAACGGCTCGTGGGTGCTGCTGACGATCGTATTCGTGTGCCGGCCCAACTTCGGCGCCACCCGCCAGCGCCTAGCGCAGCGCATCGTCGGTACCGTGGCCGGCCTCGTGCTCACCTGGGCGCTGCTGCAGCTGTTCCCGCAGCTGCACGTGCAGCTGCTGATCGCGCTGCTGTCGGCGCTGCTGTTCTTCTTCACCCGCACCGATCGCTACCTGGTGGCATCGGCGGCGATCACCGTGATGGCCCTGACCTGCTTCAACCTGATCGGCGATGGCTTCGTGCTGATCGTGCCGCGCATGGTCGATACGCTGCTGGGCTGCGCGATCGCCGCCGCCGCCGCTTTCCTGATCCTGCCCGACTGGCAGGGCCGCCAGCTGCATCGGGTGCTGGCGCGGGTGCTGGATACCGCCGCGCGCTACCTCGATTCGGTGCTGGGCCAGTACCGCAGCGGCATGCGCGATGACCTGGCCTATCGCATCGCCCGCCGCGACATGCACAACGCCGACGCCGCGCTGTCCACCGCACTGTCGAACATGCTGCGCGAACCCGGCCACGTGCGCCGCAACCTGGATGCCGGCTTCCACTTCCTGGCGCTCTCCAACACGCTGCTTGGGCACTTGTCGGCGCTGGGTGCGCACCGCGACCAGGTGGACAGCTACGCCGGCGATCCACTGGCCCTGGCTGCCGGTGATCGCGTGCGAAAGGCACTGCAGCAGCTGGCGGCGGCGCTGGCCGCACGACAGCAGGTCGCGGAAGATGACAACGACGCTGATCGTGCGGTGGCCGCCGAGCTGGAACAGATCGATGAGGCGATGCCGCCGAAGCTGCAGCTGATCCGCACGCAGATGGCGCTGGTGCTGCGCCTGCTGCCGAAGGTGCGGGCCGCGGCCAATGAGGCGGTGCGTACGCTCACCTGACAACGTGCCGCCGGGCATGGCCCGCGGATGCCGGTTCCGGCAACGTGGCGAGGCCGCCGGGCATGGCCCGGCGCTACCAGCAACGCAACAGCGCGTTGCGTCTGGCGCTGCATCCCGATCACGTTTCCGCGCGGATACTGGGTGATCCCCTGCTCCTGGACTCCCCCATGAAGATCGAACTCGCCGGCCGTACCGCGCTGGTCACCGCTTCCACCGCCGGCATCGGCCTGGCGATCGCCCAGGGTCTTGCCACAGCGGGTGCGCGGGTCATTCTCAATGGCCGCAGCACCGACAGCGTCGAACGCGCCCGCCAGCGCCTGCTCGCCGCCGTTCCGGGTGCCGAGGTGATCGGCGTCGCCGCCGACCTCTCCGATGCAGCCGGCGTCGATACCCTGCTGGCCGGCCTGCCCAAGGTCGACATCCTGGTCAACAACGCCGGCATCTTCGGCCCCGAGGACTTCTTCGAGACCGAAGACGCCACCTGGGAGCGCTACTGGCAGACCAACGTGATGTCCGGCGTGCGCCTGTCGCGGGCGCTGCTGCCGGCGATGGTGGCAGCCGGTTGGGGCCGCGTGTTGTTCATTTCCTCCGAATCGGCACGCAACATTCCGGCCGACATGATCCATTACGGGGTCAGCAAGACCGCGCAGCTGTCGCTGTCGCGCGGCCTGGCCAAGCGCGTGGCCGGCAGTGGCGTCACCGTCAACGCGGTGCTGCCCGGCCCAACCCTGTCCGACGGCTTCGCGGCGATGTTCGAAGATGAACGCCAGCGCAGTGGCAAGCCGCTGGAGCAGATCGGCCGCGAGTTCGTCATGGCACACCGGCCGTCTTCGGTGATCCAGCGCACTGCCACGGTCGAAGAAGTGGCCAACATGGTCGTGTACCTGGCGTCCCCGCAGGCTTCGGCCACGTCCGGCGCGGCACTGCGCGTGGATGGCGGCGTGGTAGACGATATCGTCTGAGATCGATCGAGGCGTGCGGACCAACGGTCCGCACCCACCGCCATGGGGTCTGGGTAGATCCGCGCCATGCGTGGATGCGCCCCACCGCAGTCCCGACACACGGGCAGGAATGCTAGGCTGCGCCGGTCAAGGAGGCTCCATGTCCGGTCACAACCAGTTCGCCCTGCTGCGCCAGCGCCGTTTCCTGCCGTTCTTCGTCGTCCAGGCGCTGGGTGCGTTCAACGACAACGTGTACCGGCAGGCGATCATCAGCATGTTGCTGTTCATGGCCGTGCCGGAGGAAGAACTGGGGTTGTACGCCACGCTGGCACCGGCCATCTTCATCCTGCCGTACTTCCTGTTCTCGGCACTGGCCGGGCAGATCGCTGACAAGCTGGAAAAATCGCGGCTGATCGTGATCACCACCACCATGGAGATCGTGATCATGTCGCTGGCCGCTACCGGCTTCCTCACCCAGAGCCTGCCGGTGTTGCTGGTGGCGTTGTTCTGCACCGGCATGCAATCGACCCTGTTCGGCCCGGTGAAATATTCGGTGCTGCCGTCGGTGCTCAAGCCCGAGGAACTGACCGGTGGCAATGGCCTGGTCGAGATGGGCACCTCGATGTCGATCCTGTCCGGCATGATCGTCGGCGGCCTGGTGTTCACCGTCGCCGGCAGTCATGGCACGGTGGTGGCCGCGTGCGCGATCATCGCGCTGGCGATCTGCGGCAACATCGCCGCACGGCTGATTCCCAAGGTCGATGCCGGCGATCCCAACCTGAAGATCAACTGGAACCCGCTGCCGGAATCGCTGGCGGTGCTGCGCATGGCGCGCCAGCAGAAAGCGGTGCGCAACTCGATCCTGGGCGTGTCCTGGTTCTGGTTCGTCGGTACCGTGCTGACCTCGCAGTTGCCGGCCTACGCAGTCACCAATCTGGGGGGCGAGCCGACCCTGTACATCTTCGCCCTGGCCCTGTTCTCGGTCGGTACCGGCGTCGGCTCGCTGCTGTGCGAGAAGCTGTCGGCCCGCACCGTGGAAATCGGCCTGGTGCCACTGGGCGCGTTCGGCATGACCGCGTTCCTGCTCGACCTGTACTTCGCCCGCAGTGGCGAAGCAACGGTGCACGGCCTGACCGTCGGCACCTTCCTGCAGCAGCCGGGCAGCATCCGCATCGTCATCGACCTGATCGGCATCGGCCTGTTCACCGGCATCTTCGTGGTGCCGCTGTTCGCGCTGATCCAGAGCCGCACGCCGAAGGCGCAGATGTCGCGTGTGTTCGCCGCGCTGAACATCCAGAATTCCGGCTTCATCGTGGGTGCGGCCCTGCTGTCGCTGGCCGCGCACAAGCTGCTGCACTGGACCATCCCGCAGCAGTTCCTGGCGCTGGCCATCGCCAACGCGCTGGTGGCGATCTACATCTTCACCATCGTCCCCGAATTCCTGATGCGCTTCCTCAGCTGGCTGATGGTGCGCACCCTGTACCGGCTGCGCCCGCACGGCATCGAGGCCAACGTGCCCGACGAAGGCGCCGCGCTGCTGGTCTGCAACCATGTCAGCTACATGGACGCACTGATCCTGTCGGCGACGATCCCGCGCCCGGTGCGCTTCGTCATGTACTACAAGATCTTCAACATCCCAGTGATGCGCTGGATCTTCCGCACCGCCAAGGCGATCCCGATTGCCGGTGCACGCGAGGACCCGGCGCTGATGCAGCGCGCGTTCGATGAAATCGACGCCGCGTTGGCGGAAGGCGAGCTGGTCTGCATCTTCCCGGAAGGCGCACTGACCCGCGACGGGCAGATGGCCCCGTTCAAATCCGGCGTCGAGAAGATCCTCGAACGGCGCCCGGTGCCGGTGGTGCCAATGGCCCTGCGCGGGATGTGGTCGAGCATGTGGAGCCGGCGCGACAGCCGCCTGGGCCGCATGCGGGTGCCGCGCCGTTTCCGCGCCACCGTCGAAGTGGTGGCGGCACCGGCCGTGGATGGCCACACCGCCAACGCCCAGGCGCTGGAAGCCCAGGTGCGGGCCCTGCGCGGCGATCACGCCTGACGGAATCGGCCCGCCAGGCGACCCTGCGGCCTGCCCCGCATACGCCACCGTCCAGTGGCGAACACGGCATGCCGTGCGTGTAAACGCATACATGCAACGCCGGTTGCGGTAGATTACGCACCCACAGGGGGGAGGTTCGGCCGATTCACCAAGGCCGGCCACCAAGGAATGGAGTCTCGCTTTGAATCAACCACCACCGCTCAGCCGTCCGGTCTACATCCCCAACCATCTGGTCTGGGCGATCCTGACGACGCTGTTCTGCTGCCTGCCGTTGGGCGTGGTGTCGATCGTCTATGCCTCCCAGGTCGATGGCCGCCGCGCGGCCGGCGATCTGCCCGGGGCTTACAGCGCGTCGCGCAAGGCGGGCTGGTGGGCGGTGGCTTCGGCCGTGGCCCTGCCGGTCCTGTTGTTGTTGTGGTTCGGGCTGTTCGGCGGCTTGGCCGTACTGGGCGCTCTTTCCGACCAATGATTCACCACCACCACCCATCAAGGAGCTTGAACCCATGAATACCGCCACTCCGCAGGTCCCGAACAACCTGGTCTGGGCGATCCTGACCACCCTGTTCTGCTGCCTGCCGGCCGGCATCGTGTCGATCGTCTACGCCGCCCAGGTCAACGGCAAGCTGGCCGCTGGCGACATCGCCGGCGCTCAGGACTCCGCCGCCAAGGCCAAGAAGTGGGCCATCTGGTCGGCCATCGCCTGGGCCGTGCTGGTCGTGCTGTACGTGCTGTTCTTCGTTGTGCTCGGCGGCATGGGCGCGATGAGCAACAGCGGCTACTGATACGCCTGGACGGATCCGGCGCCTGCGCCGGATCCGTTGTTGCATGTCCGCGCTTCCCATCCGTTCCCGACTCGCCCGCTGGGCGCCGCTGCTGGTTTCCGCCGGCCTGGCCGCAGGTGCCACGGTGGTGCTGCGCAACGTCAATCCGTATGTCGCCGGCAATCCGCTGCCGAGCTGTCCGCTGTACGCGCTGACCGGCCTGTACTGCCCGGGCTGTGGCAGCACGCGCTGCCTGTATTCCCTGGTCCACTTCGACCTGCCCGGCGCGATGGCGATGAACCCGTTGCTGGTCATCAGCCTGCCGTTCCTGTTGTTGATGCTGCTGAACATCGCCGGCATCCGCCCACGCGTGCTCGACCCGCTGATGCGGGTACTGGCCAATCCCACGTTCTGGCTCTGGGTGCTGCCCGGGTACGCGCTGCTGCGCAACCTGCCGTGGGCACCGTTCACTGCACTGGCACCGATCTAGGTTTCCAGCCAACGGCGCAGCCCCTCGTGGTGGGCGGCGTTTGTCGGTCATGGGATAGGCCGGGCGGGTGGACTGCGCAGGGGCCGCTGCAAGTACGTCCATGTAAGCTCGGTCGCCGCATCCATGCGGCTCACGCCCCTGCGCAGCCCACCCGCCCGGCCACGGACAGTTTCCGTGTGCGTCCACCACGGAAAAGAAAAAGAAGATCAAAAGCGGATCGCTTCGCTCTGCATCCACGCATGGCGTGGATCTATCGTGTCGACCAAGGTCGACACCCACCGGCAGTCGCAGTTGACCCACCGTCACCGGGAAACTGTCGGGGGTGGGGCGGTGTGGGGCTGCAGGACCGTTGGCGCCATGGGCCCGAGGCATGCCTCGGGCGGGTTGGGCAGGACGCCCAACCCTGGCCTTGCCGTGTGCGCAGGACAGCGCACACGAGCAAGGCGCCATCGAGCCCCCACGGACGGGTTTACGGCGTGTCCTGCAGCCCCACACCGCCCCGCCCAACCCTCAGCAACCCAGAGCCGCTTTGGCTTTGGCTTTGGCTTTGGCTTTGGCTTTGGCTTTGGCCTCTGCAGGTGCAGGGCTGCAAGCCCTGCAAAGCACCTACGTCACCCAGCCTGCAATCACCAGCAGGGCAAGGATCGCCAGCCACAGCAGCAGCATCCGCCACACCAGGCTCATCGCATCCCTCAGGTCCGGCAACCGCTGCCACACCGGCAACAGCCCTGCCTCGGTGTAGTCGTGCGCGTCTTCGCGCAGTTCGGCATTGACGCTGGCCCGCGCCACCGCGCCGAGGAAGCCGATGTTGCCTGCCAGGCGCTCACCGTGCGCCTGGCGCCAGGCCTTCCACGCCGTATCGAAATTGCCGACCAGCGCCATCGAGAACGCCATCAGCTGCGCCACCGGCCACTCGATCCAGCCCAGCAGGCGCTGCGCCAGCGCCAGCGGCTCCACCGGCACGCGTGCGCGCATCGGGCTCTCCGCCATCAGCGCCAGCAGCCGGTAACCCAACGCGCCGGCCGGGCCCAGCAGCAGGAACCAGAACAACACCGCGAACCAGCGCCGCAGTGCGTTGAGCACCGTCGCCTCGACCAGCGACGGAATGTCTTCGCGCAGGCTGCCGCCGGCCGACTGCAGGTTGCGCACTGCGGCCTGCCGCGTCGCTGCATCGTCGGCATCGATGATGGCCTCGATATCGCGGTCCAGGTCACGCGGGCCCCAGCACCAGGCCAGCACCGCCACGCCCAGCAACAGCGACGGCAGGCCGAACAGTACCCCGCGCAGCAGCCAGGCCAGCAGGCCCATCAGCAGCAGCGGCGGCAGCAGTGCCAGGGCAACGCCCGCCGGCCCCTGCCAGGCCTTTCCACCACGCGCATCCAGCCAGCCCAACCAGCGCCGGAAGCCGTCGAAACGGCGCAGCGAGGCAGCAGCAGCCGGAGCGACATGGCCCAGGGCCAGTGCGACCAGCACGGCGGCCAGAGTGGTGAACATGGCGGGTCTCCCTACGAAACAGATCGCTCGGCGTCGCTACCTTACCTGTCGCAGCGGCGCCCTCAGCGGTGAACCGGACTGTAACCCGTGCCGTGTTCAGGTGGCGGCAATACAGGCGCCCCCACCGGCCTGGCTCAGCCCTTCTGCTGCCGGTACCAGTGCTCGATCAGCCCTCGCGAAATCGAGATCGGCGGTGACAGGCGGATACCCTCGCCATCGTCCAGGTCATCACGTGCCAGCGCGGCACCGACCTCCTCGGCACTGAACCAGCGCGCGTCCTCCAGTTCACCATCCACGGTCGGCAGATCGGCGTGCGCCTGAGCGCGGAAGCCAACCATCAGCGCACCCGGGAATGGCCAGGGCTGCGAACCGAGGTACTGGCAGGCGGTCACCCGCACCTTGCTCTCCTCGTGGACTTCGCGCACCACGGTCTGCTCGAAGGTCTCGCCCGGTTCGACAAAGCCGGCCAGCACCGAGTAGCGACGTGGCGCCCAGTTCGACTGGCGGCCGAGCAGCAGGCGGCCCTGGTTTTCAACCGCCACGATCACAGCGGGGTCGACACGCGGGTAGTGCTCGGTGGAACACTGCGCGCAACGCCCCACGAAGCCGCCGCGGGCGAACGCCACGGCACCACCACATACGCCGCAGAAACGGGTGCGCGAGTGCCAGTAGGACATGCCACGGGCGTAGCTGAAAGCGGTCGCATCAGCCACCGGCCACAGCAGGGCGGCCTGGCGCAGGTCGAGGCGACGTGGTGCGGTGACGGTGACGCTGGCGGCTTCAACCGAGAACCACGCTTGTTCCCCGCGCAGGCCGAGGAAGATCGCGGAGCCGGGACCGCCGCCGATGTCGGCGCCGGTCAGCGCCAGCGGCTGGTCGTCATCGCCGGTGAAGGCGCTGCCGTCCTGATCGAGCACCAGAATGCGCGCGCCCGGCCACAGGCGCGCCAGTGCATCGGCATCTTCGCGCAGGGCATCGGCGCGCTCCAGCGGTTCGCCCACGAAGGCGAAACCGGAAAGCGGCGAAGGAGTATTGGGCATCCGGCAAGCGTGCCGCCAATCGATGCAGGTGGCAAGATCGGCACTGTGCGCAATCGGCTGTTGTGGGCGCGGAGGCACAGAGCATCCACGCATGGCGTGGATCTACTGATCCGCTCTGGTGGGTGCCAACCTTGGTTGGCACATCCCGGCCACAAGGCTCTTACATGCTGAAGCTGCTGCCGCAGCCGCAGGTGGTCTTCGCGTTCGGGTTGCGGATCACGAACTGCGCACCGGTCAGGCTCTCGGTGTAGTCCACTTCGGCGCCCATCAGGTACTGCAGGCTCAGCGGGTCGACCAGCAGGGTCACCCCGCTGGTCTGCACCGCCAGGTCATCGTCGGCACGGTTCTCGTCGAACTCGAACCCGTACTGGAAACCGGAACAGCCGCCGCCTTCGATATACACGCGCAATGCCAGGTCGGGGTTGCCCTCTTCCTGGATCAGGGATTTGACCTTGGCGGCCGCCGACTCGGTGAAGTTCAGCGGGCGCTCCAGCGACTGGTAATCGGGCGCGGCGGCCGGGGTGGCGCCGGGCAGGGAGACTAGCGTGCTCATGCCGTCAGCATGGGGGCGCCGACGATGGCTTTCAAGCCATCGCTTCTGCCAGCTTGCGGCGTGCGGCAGTGTCACCCTTGCCACCATTGGCGTCGTCGCCTTCCGGGGCCGGCAGGGCCGCCATCGGCGCGCTGGCATGGATCAGGCGGCCGTTCAGCTGGGCGCCCGCATTCATCTCCACCACCTGGTAATGGACGTTGCCGTTGACCCGCGCGCTCGGAGTCAGCTCGACCTTCTCGGTGGCATGCACGTCGCCATCGAGGCGACCGCTGATGACCACCACCTGGGCGCGGATCTCGCCCTCGATCACGCCATGCTCGGCGACCGTCAGGGTCGCGCCGCTGGCGCCTTCGGCGGCGATCACCTTGCCGTGGATGCGGCCTTCCACGTACAGGCCACCACTGAATTCCACATCGCCGCGGATCACCACCTGGTTGCCGATCAGGGCATCCACCACCAGCTGGCCTTCACGGTTGGATTTGCTGCTTCCGAACATCTGCCTACTCCCCTTTGCTGGCCGGCGCACCGGCCTGTTTCCAGTCGAATACCTGGGTGGTACCCCCCGTACCACTCCCCAATGTCACCCGCACGCGTTGCGGGGTGAAGTCAGCCGGCAGCATCACGCTGCCGGTGATCTGCTGGAAGTACCGGAACGAGTAATCCTGTCCCGGCACCTTGCTGCGCTGGTGCAGATCATCCCAGCTGATCGTGGCCAGCTTGCCGTTCTTCACGCCTTCCACGGTGAAACGCATCTGCCCCTGGCTGATGGCACCGCGGTTGAGGTTCTGGGTCAGCACGGCGGTGTACTGCCAGGTGCCGGCCGCTTCCGGGCTGAACTCGATCGAATGGGTGTTCAGGCCCTTGCGCTGGCTGGTCGAGCCCACCAGGCGCTCATAGAAGGCGACGTCGGCACGCAGGCCGGCGATTTCCTCATCGCGCTCGGCCAGGGAGGACTGCACCTCGGTATTGGCGGCGCGGCTGATGCGATCGGAAGCTTCCAGCGTGGCCTGCTTCTGGCGCAGTTCGGTCAGCTGTGCCTGCAGCGTCTCGGCGCGCTTCTCGGCGGCCTGCAGGCGCTGGCCCTGCGCATCACGCGGCGTGGCCATCCAGCAGCCGCCCAGTACCGCCAGCACCAGGCTGAGCAGCCAGATGCCGCCGATCACCAGCAGGCGGCGACGGTCGGCCGGCGGTTGTGGCGCGCCGGGCAGGCGGACCTGCACGCGCATGGGAGGACGGTTGGTCATGGGTGGATTCCGGGGCATCGCGAGGGCGACACCGGTACGGCCCCTGTGGCAAACGACGGGCTAGTGTATGACAGGACGGGTGGGTTTCCTGCGCACTGGCCGGCCACGGTCTGTGGCGTTCAGGCACGCCATCGCCGATAGTGTGGCCCCCTGCACAGTTCCGTCGCCGGAGCACCGCCATGACCGAAGCCCACCTGTTCGTGATCGGCATCCTGCTGGCCTGGCTGGCCGGCATCCGCGTCTACCTCACCGTGTTCGGCGTCGGCCTGGCCGGCCTGCTCGGCTGGGTCGACCTGCCCCCCGCCCTGCAGGCCACCGAATCGTGGTGGGTGCTGGGCACCTCGGCGGCACTGGCGGTGACCGAATTCTTCGCCGACAAGATCCCCGGCGTGGACTCGGCCTGGGACCTGGTGCAGACCCTGGCACGCGTGCCTGCAGGTGCTTTCCTCGCCGCGGCCACACTGTCGCCGGACGGCCAGCTCGGCACCGGTGCACTCGCCGCCGGTGCCGGTGTTGCGCTGGCCAGCCATGGCTTGAAAGCCGGCACCCGTGCCCTGCTCAACACCTCGCCGGAGCCGGCCAGCAACTGGGTCGCCTCCGCCGCCGAGGATACCGTGGTGATCGGTGGCCTGGCCCTGGCCCTGGCACACCCGTGGATCGCGCTGATCGTGGTGCTGGCCTGCAGCCTGGCCGGCGCACTGCTGGTGTGGCTGGTCTGGCGCGCCCTGTGGAAGGGCGTGCGCTGGCTGGCACGCACTGCGTCGCCCGACAGTCCACGCCAGCCCGGCACCGGTTGATCGCCGGGCTTGTCGCATAATGGACGCGAACACCAGGAGCACCGATGGCCGCAAACGAATCCCCCGCGGGCGCCCGCCCGGGACGCGCTGAAACCCCTCCGGCCGATCATTGGCAACGCTGGGCGCCAGGCCCGGCGGCCGCGGTCACGTCAGCACCGGCGTCAGCCGCACCGCTGGCGGCCGTCGATACCCCCCCTGGGATTGGCAGCGCACCGCCACCGCTGCCCGGCCCATCCCTGCTGGCAGAGGCCGGCAGCAATGACCCGGCACCGCTGCATTCCGATTCGCCCTACCGCGTGCTGATCGTCGAGGATGATCGTGCCCAGGCGCTGTTCGCACAGAGCGTGCTGCACGGCGCCGGCATGCAGGCCATCGTGCACAGCGATGCCGATGACGCGCTGCAGGCGATCAAGGAACATCGCCCCGACCTGATCCTGATGGACCTGCACCTGCCCGGCCTGGACGGCATGCGCCTGACCGCGCTGATCCGCCAGCAGCCCGGCCTGCAGCTGCTGCCCATCGTGTTCCTCAGTGGCGACCCGGACCCGGAACGCCAGTTCGAGGTGCTCGACAGTGGCGCCGACGACTACCTGAGCAAGCCAATCCGCCCGCGCCACCTGATCGCCGCCGTGGCCAACCGCATCCGCCGCGCGCGGGCGCAGGCCGCAACCCTGCCCGGCGTATCCGGCACCCCGGCTACCAGCAATCCGGAAACCGGGCTGCCGACGCGGCATCACGTGCTGCAGCAGCTCAACGCCGCGCTTGCCCACCGCGACCAGGGCGGCGTGCTGTTCGTCGAGATATCCAGTGCGCTGGGCCTGCGCGAGCGCTATGGCTATGCCGCCTTCGAGCGCCTGATGGTGCAGGCCGGGCAACGCCTGGCAGAAGCCGGCAACCCGCACCTGCTGGCGCGCCTGAACGACAACAGCTTCCTGCTGCTTGCGCGCAATGTCAGCGAGGACAGCCTGGAAGGCATTGCCGCTGCGCTGCGCGAGCAGTTGTCGGCGCGGGCCTTCGTGATCCGCGATGACGAATCCGTGCACCTGCGCGGCGTGGTCGGCTATGCACCGCTGTCGCCGGGCTTCGACGATGCCAACAGCGCGCTGGAAGCGGTCGAGCGCACCACCCTGCAGGCACGCCTGCTCAGCGCCGGCGTGGCCGGCCACGTGCACCGCGACGTGATCAGCGAGCAGGAACACCTGGCGCTGCTGGAAGGCCAGCTTGAACTGGCCTACCAGCCGATCGTCGCCGTCGCCGGCGGCAATACCGCGCAGTACCAGCTGCTGCTGCGCCTTCGCCAGGCCGACGGTACGCTGCTGGCGGCAGGCCAGGTGATTCCGGCCGCGGAAGCCGCCGGGCGCATCGCCGATCTCGACCAGCAGGTGATGGACCATGCACTGGGGCTGCTCGACCTGTACCGGCACGCGACGCAACCGCTGAACCTGTTCGTCTCGCAGTCATTGCGCACGCTGCAGCGCGATGCCTTCGCCGACTGGCTGCTGGAATCACTGCAGCAGCGCGGCCTGCCCGGCAGTGCGCTGGTGATTGACGTGCGCCTGCCGGATGCGCTGATCCACACCGTGCCGCTGCAGCAGTTCTGCGAACGCATGGCAGGGGCCGGCGTACGTTTCTGCCTGAGCCAGTTCGAACCCGGGGGCGAAGCCGATGCGCTGCTGACCCAGCTGCCGCTGTCGTTCGTGCGCATGGCCGCGCGCTTCTCCAGCAGCCATTCCAATCCGGCCACCCGCGAAGAGCTGCGCCGGGCAATCGAGCGGGCGCACGCCGCCGGGCAGCAAATCATCGGCCAGCAGATCGAAGACCCGCAGGCCGCCGCCGCGATGTGGGTGGGCGGTGTCGACTACATCCAGGGCAACATGGTGCAGTCTGCCGGCAGCGATCTGAACTTCGACTTCCACAACGCGGTGCTCTGACGTGCCGATGTGGGTCGCGCTGCTGGTTGCCCTTGCCGCGGCCTCCATCACGGCGCTGCTGTTGGGCCTGCGGCTGCGCGCGCGCAACCATGCACTGGCCCTCCTGCAGCGTGAGCGCAGCGCGTTGGCCAGCGAACGTGACCAGCTGCGCCGCACCACCGAACGCCAGGGGCAGCTGGAACAGCAGCTGCTGCAGGCCAAGCAGGCCGCCGAGGCAGCGGTGCTGGCCAAGGGTGAGTTCCTGGCCACGATGAGCCATGAGATCCGCACGCCGCTCAACGGCATCCTGCCGATGCTGGAGCTGATCGCGCGCGGCCCGCTGGGCGAGGACCAGCGGCAGATGCTGGCCACCGCATCTGCCAGCTCGCAGCAGCTGCTGCGCATCGTCGACGACATCCTCGACTACTCGCGGCTGGAAGCGCAGGCACTGGAACTGGAGATCACCAGTTTCAACCTGCGCGACCTGCTTGATGGCGTGGTGCAGCTGATGCAGCGCGCCGCCGACGCCAAGGGCCTGTCGCTGGGGCTGCAGCTGGACCCGTCGGTGCGCCTGCCGGTGCGTGGCGACCCGGTACGACTGCGCCAGGTGCTGAGCAACCTGCTGGCCAACGCGATCAAGTTCACCGCACGCGGCCAGGTGCAGCTGCGCGTGCAGCGCCTGGGCGAAGGTGCGGCACAGCACCAGCTGCGCTTTGAGGTCATCGACACCGGCATCGGCATCGACGAGGCACTGCAGGCGCGCCTGTTCCAGTCCTTCAGCCAGGCCGATGCCTCGACGACCCGCATCTACGGTGGCACCGGCCTGGGCCTGGCGATCTGCAAGCGCATCATCGACCTGATGCACGGTCGCATCGGCGTGCAGTCCACGCCCGGCCAGGGCGCCACGTTCTGGTTCGAGATCCCGTTGTTGAAGGTGCCCGGCGACCTGCCGGCCATGGCGCGCACGCCAGACTCGCTGCTGCTGTTCAGCAGCGATGCGATCCTGCAGGCACGCATCGAGCGCATCGCGGCCCATCATGGACTCTTGGTGCACGCCATGGCGCAGCTCGATGCCGTGGTCGAGCGCCTGCGCGCGATGCCGAGGCCGGGGCAACCGGCACCGGCGTGGCTGCTGGTCGATGCACGTGCCCGCCGCATCGGTGAAGCGACGCTGCAACAGGCGTTGGCCGAACGTGGCGAGGACGACGCCCTGCAGGTGCTGTGGCTGCAGGACGATGCCCTTCCGGCGCACCCGCGTCAGCGGCAGCTGCCCTCGCATTTCGACGACGCTGCGCTGCATGCACTGCTGGCTGCACCGGCCGCGCATGCGCGCCCTGCCGCGCTGCTGGCCAATGCCGAACAGGGGCAGCCCACGCCCACGCTGCCGCCGCTGCACCTGCGCGTGCTGCTGGTGGAGGACAACACGGTCAACCGCATGGTGGCCGAGCAGCTGCTGCGCGTGTTCCAGTGCGAGGTGCGCAACGCCACCGATGGCGAGCAGGCATTGCTTGCCCTGCGCGAAGGCGATGTGGATGTGGTGCTGATGGATTGCCAGATGCCGGTGCTGGACGGTTATGCCGCCACCCGCCGCTGGCGCGCCGAGGAAGTGGAGAACGGGCGTCCGCGCCTGCCGATCATCGCGATGACCGCAAATGCCATGGCCGGTGACCGTGAGCGCTGCCTGCAGGCTGGCATGGACGACTATCTGTCCAAGCCGATTGCACGTGCCACCCTGCATGCGCTGCTGCAGCGCTGGGGGGGCGGGAAAGCTGCATCACCTGGGCGGCCTTCTGTAGAGCCGACTGTAGAGCCGGGCCATGCTCGGCTGACGGCCAACGACAGTCGTACTCCATCCGCCGAGCATGGCTCGGCGCTACAGACCCCGGAAAAACAGGTGGCGCTGCCACCGCAACCGGTACTGGACCGCGACGTGCTGGACGAGCTGCACGCGGTGATCGGCGATACCGCCATCCAGATCATCTCGGTATTCCTGGAGGACGCGCCGGCGATGGTGCAGCAACTGCAGCAGGCCGCGCAGGCCGGCGACGAGCCCCGCCTGCAGGCCGTCGCGCACAGCCTCAAGTCGTCCAGCGCGAACGTGGGCGCACTGTCGCTGTCGGCAGTCGCGCAGCGCATCGAGCACGAAGCCCGCAGCGGCAGCCTGCAGCGCCCCGCAGTCGCGGTGGCGCTGCTGGTTGCGGAATTCGCCCGTGCGCGCGTGGCACTGACGGGCTACCTGGCACAGCATTGCGCCGGCCAGGCCGGCTGACTCACTCTTCCAGCTTGCTCAGCAGGTACTTCGGTTCGCCGATACGCTCGATCAGGTCCAGCTGGGTTTCCAGCCAGTCGATGTGCTCTTCTTCCGAATCGAGGATCTTCACGAACAGCTGGCGGCTGACGTAGTCGCCGACCGAATCGGAATAGGCCACGGCCTCGCGCAGAGTGACCACGCCATCGCGTTCCAGCGACAGGTCGCACTGCAGGATCTCGGTCGGGTTCTCGCCGATGCGCAGCTTGCCCAGCGCCTGGAAGTTCGGCAGGCCTTCGAGGAACAGGATGCGGTCGGCGAGCATGTCGGCATGCTTCATCTCGTCGATCGATTCCTTGTACTCGTGTTCGGCCAGTTCCTTGATGCCCCAGTTCTTCAGCATCTTGGCGTGCAGGAAGTACTGGTTGATCGCGGTCAGCTCGTTGTAGAGGACCTTGTTGAGGAATTCGATGACCTTGGTGTCGCCCTTCATGGGGATGCTCCTGCACGCTGAAAACGCAGGCACTTTAACGCCTTGCGTGCGGTCGTGAAGGAACGCGAATCGTGCGCATTGGCCCGTGCGGCCGCACGTGAAGGATGCGGAAGCGCGGCGTCAATGCGCCGCGAAGAAGCGATCAGGCGACCTGGGCCAGGCCCAATACCGGCAGCGGCAGATCGTGGGTGGCACGCGCCTTGGCCAACAGGTCGCCGGCCATGTCCAGGCAGGAACCGCAGGTAGCGCCGCAACCGGTACGCATGGTCAGTTCGGCCACCGAGGTGACGCCATTGCTGGCGGCTTCGCGGATCTGGTGGTCGGTGACTCCGTTGCAGATGCAGACGTACACAGGCGTGGACCGGGCTGACAGGCCAGAAGCGGCCTGTTGGCTATTCCAATGGAAACGAGAATGGTTGTCAATCATAGACCTGAACCATTCTCGATACCGTTCAGCCCGTCAGCTGGCCGGGCCATCGCCCGTGACTTTCTTCGGCCAGTAGCCGCGGGTCCGCGGGCGCTTGCGTGGGCGGTCATGCCCGGCGGTATGGCCCGGCATCCAGGCCTCGGCGGCGCTCTTGGGCATGGCGGTAACCCCCTGCCCGGCCACCCCGCGCGCCAGCGGCGCCAGATGTCGCAACGCACGCGCATAGACGCCGCGCTTGAACATCACCACATGCTCCACCGGGTACCAGAAGTCCACCCAGCGCCAGTGGTCGAACTCGGGCGAGTCGGTGTGATCCAGCTTCACGTGGGATTCGTCGCCGGTCAGGCGCAGCAGGAACCAGACCTGCTTCTGGCCGATGCAGACCTGCCGCTCGTTGCGGCGGATGGCCCGCGCCGGCAGCTTGTAGCGCAGCCAGCCGGGTGTCGCCCCGAGCACTTCCACATGCTCAGGCAGCAGGCCGGTCTCTTCCTGCAGTTCACGATACATGGCCTCGACAGGCGTCTCGTCGGTGTTCATGCCACCCTGCGGGAACTGCCAGCCATCCCGGCGCACGCGTCGTGCCCAGAACACCTGGCCGTCCTGCCGCATCAGCACGATGCCGACGTTCGGTCGATAGCCGTCCGGATCGATCACGATGCGGACTCCTAAGAAAATCTACTGGCCGGGACTATCCCATGCCCTCTGTCGGCCCACAAGCACGACACAAAAGTGTTGACAGGGTCGATACACATCCGCAAAATAGCGGGCTCACCAAGGCTATGTAGCTCAGCCGGTTAGAGCACAGCACTCATAATGCTGGGGTCGGTGGTTCGAGTCCACCCATAGCCACCACACTGAAATTCAAGTTGTTTTTCAGCGTGAAAAGTGAGAAAATAGTTGCACGTTTTGCCCCGTCGCCAAGCGGTAAGGCACCTGACTCTGACTCAGGCATTCGGTGGTTCGAATCCATCCGGGGCAGCCAAATCAAAAGCAAAAGGCCAGATCGAAAGATCTGGCCTTTTGCTTTTGATTTGGTCACGCATCCCACCGACCAGGAGCAGCCGAGCATCGGCTCGGCTCTACAGAGACACAGGGTCGGATCCTTTTCCGCAGGAAAAGGCCCTGACCCCACCCTCTCCAATGCACACCCCCGAAACGACAAAAGCCCGGCCGAAGCCGGGCTTTTGCTTTTCCATCCAGCGGGCTCCCGAAGGAGCCCAACCAGGCGCGGTAAATCAGCGCTTGGAGAACTGGGTGGCGCGGCGGGCCTTGTGCAGACCGACCTTCTTACGCTCGACTTCACGGGCGTCACGGGTCATGAAGCCGGCCTTGCGCAGCTCGGACTTCAGGGTTTCGTCGTACTCGACCAGAGCACGGGCGATGCCCAGACGGATCGCACCGGCCTGGCCGGTGGTGCCGCCGCCAGCGGCGGTGACCAGGATGTCGAAGCTTTCGGTGTTCTTGGTCAGCTCGAGCGGCTGGCGCACGATCATGCGCGCGGTCTCACGACCGAAGAACTCGTCCAGCGGACGGCCATTGACGGTGATGTTGCCCGAACCCTTGCGCAGGAACACGCGAGCGGTGGAGGACTTGCGGCGGCCAGTGCCGTAGTTTTGAGTGATAGCCATGATTAGATATCCAGAACCTGCGGCTGCTGTGCGGCGTGCGGATGCTCAGTGCCGGCGTAGACCTTGAGCTTGCGGTACATCTGGCGACCCAGCGGGCCCTTCGGCAGCATGCCCTTCACGGCGATCTCGATCACGCGCTCCGGGTGGCGCTCCAGCGCCTGGGCCAGGGACTCGGTCTTCAGGTTGCCGATGTAGCCGGTGAAACGGTGATACATCTTGTCCTGCAGCTTCTTGCCGGTGACGGCAATCTTTTCTGCATTGATGACGACCAGGTAGTCGCCGGTATCAACGTGGGGGGTGTAGACCGGCTTGTGCTTGCCGCGCAGACGGCGGGCCAGCTCGGTGGCGAGACGGCCCAGGGTCTTGCCCTCGGCGTCGACGAGGTACCAGTCGCGCTGGACGGTCTCGTTCTTGGCAGTGAAAGTGCTCATGAAGAACTCTAGGTTAGGTCGGGCTCATTGCGGCGAAAGGCTCGCCGGAACTCTGCCACGCGTTGTGAAAAGGTGAAGCGTAAGAGGCGGGATTGTACTCACCTTGCCGGGAGCGCGCAACCCGCCCCCTGGGCCGGGTTGGCAGGGGCGCGGGGCCGGGCGAGAATCCAGGGGTCTTCCGCCCCACCGCGTACTGCCATGACCGTGCTCCGCCAGACCACTCCGCTGGACCACCTGCTGACCGAGGCGCAGCGCGCCCTGGACACGGTGTTCGGCAATCCGCCGGCGGCCCGCCCCTACCCCGCCTCGGACACCGACGAGCCGGGCATGGACAGCGCCGAGCGGCGCCATGCCGCAGGCCTGATGCGGATCAACCACGTCGGCGAGGTCTGCGCGCAGGGCCTGTATTTCGGCCAGGCCGCCGTGGCCCGCGACCCGGCCACGCGCGAACACCTGCTGGAAGCGGCGCAGGAAGAGACCGACCACCTGGCCTGGTGCGCCACCCGCCTGGGCGAGCTGGACAGCCGTCCGAGCCTGTTCAACCCGCTGTGGTACGCCGGCAGCTACACCATCGGCACCCTGGCCGGGCTGCGCGGCGACGGCTGGAACCTGGGCTTCGTGGTCGAGACCGAGCGCCAGGTGGAGGCCCACCTGGACGAGCACCTGGTCGACCTGCCGCCCGGCGACCTGCGCAGCCGCGCGGTCATCGCGGTGATGAAGGAAGACGAGGCCCGCCATGCGGACCACGCCGAGCAGGCCGGCGCACGCCGCCTGCCGTTCCCGATTCCGGGCGCGATGGCGCTGGCCTCCAAGGTCATGAAGACCATCGCCTACCGACTGTAACCACGGCGTGGGGTCAGAGCCTTTTCCCGTCGGGAAAAGGATCCGACCCCGTCAATCAATTGGGCGAGACCAGCTTCAGGCCGATCACGCCGGCCACGATCAGGCCCACGCAGGCCAGGCGGGCCGGCGATGCGCTGTCGTTGAACAGGTAGATGCCCAGCACCGCCACGCCCAGGGCGCCGATGCCGGTCCAGATCGCATAGGCCGTGCCGACCGGGATGCTCTTCATCGCCTGGCTCATCAGGTACAGGCTGATCAGCGCGGATACCACCGTGGCAGCGGTGGGCAGGGGTTTGCTGAAGCCTTCGGAGTACTTCATTCCGAGGGCGAAACCGATCTCGAACAGGCCGGCCAGCAGCAGGTAGATCCAGGGCATGGGTGGGGGCTCCTTACCTTTTTTGAGAAAAACGAAACGGCCCGGTGTTTTCACACCGGGCCGTGGGTCGGTACATCACCGTGGAACTGTAACGCGTGCGGGGCACTGGTTCCACGGGGCGGGTCGTCCCGCCTGGGTGGCGATGCCTGCGGGCATCGCACATGGGGCTTACTCGGACAGGTTCCGGCCGTGGAACAGCTCTTCGATCTCGCGCTTGAGCAGCGCTTCGATCTTCATGCGTTCCTTGAACGACAGGTTCTTGGCCTTTTCCTCGAACAGGTACTGGTCCAGGTCGAAGTCCTTCAGGTGCATCTTCGTGTGGAAGATGTTTTCCTGGTAGACGTTGACGTCGAACATCTCGTAACGCGACTTGATGTTCTTGGCCAGGAAGTTCTGGATCGAGTTGATCTTGTGGTCGATGAAGTGCTTCTTGCCCTTCACGTCACGGGTGAAGCCACGGACGCGGTAGTCCATGATCACGATGTCCGACTCAAGGCTCTCGATCAGGTAGTTCAGGGCCTTCAGCGGGGAAATGACGCCACAGGTGGCGACGTCGATATCCGCGCGGAACGTCGCGATACCTTCCTGCGGATGGGTTTCCGGGTAGGTGTGGACAGTGATGTGGCTCTTGTCCATGTGCGCGACCACGGCGTCGGAGATCAGCTCCTTGCCGGCCAGCTTCTTGTCGATCACCGGCTCTTCGGAGATCAGGATGGTCACCGAGGCACCCTGCGGGTCGTAGTCCTGGCGGGCCACGTTCAGGATGTTGGCGCCGATGATCTCGGCGACATCGGTCAAGATTTGAGTCAGCCTGTCGGCGTTGTACTCTTCATCGATGTATTCAATGTAACGCTGACGCTCCTCTTCGGTGCGCGCGTAACACACGTCATAGATGTTGAAGCTCAGCGCCTTGGTGAGGTTGTTGAAACCCTGCAGCCTCAGGCGAGGCAACGGCTTGACCACGGCGGTCGATTCCTGTGTAAGAAGGGAAAGGGGGAATTATGGGGCAAACTGTCCCCGGGGGGAACGTGAAGACGCAAGAGTTCTGGCACACTGTTTGCCCTTAACAATTGCGCTGGTTAAGCTCCGCTATCGACCCCGTGAATCCGTTCATGCGCAGAGGGAGCGCCCCTATCGTGTCAACCGTGCGCCTAGCTAGCAGTCCACTGGCCTTGGATATCGCCACCATCGATCGTTTCCTGGCGCACAGCCACCGGCGGCGATATCCCACCCGTACCGACGTCTTCCGACCCGGTGACCCGGCGGGAACCCTGTATTACGTTGTCAGCGGCTCGGTTTCGATCATGGCCGAGGAAGATGACGATCGCGAGCTTGTGCTGGGCTACTTCGGTGCCGGCGAGTTCGTTGGCGAAATGGGCCTGTTCGTCGAATCGGACCGCCGCGAGGTGATCCTGCGGACTCGTACCGCCTGCGAACTGGCCGAAATCAGCTACGAACGCCTGCACCAGCTGTTCCTCGGCCCGCTGTCGGCCGACGCCCCGCGCCTGCTGTATGCGCTGGGCCAGCAGATCTCCAAGCGCCTGCTCGATACCAGCCGCAAGGCCAGTCGCCTGGCATTCCTGGACGTTACCGATCGAATCGTGCGCACATTGCACGATCTGGCGCAGGAACCTGAAGCGATGAGCCATCCGCAGGGCAGCCAGCTGCGCGTGTCGCGCCAGGAACTGGCCCGCCTGGTCGGCTGCTCGCGCGAAATGGCTGGCCGCGTGCTGAAGAAGCTGCAGACCGACGGCCTGCTGCATGCACGCGGCAAGACCGTGGTGCTGTACGGCACCCGTTGAGCCCCCGTGGGTGCGGACCTTGGTCCGCACTCCTTCGCGCGCTAGGCTCGGTGCATGGAACTGAGCAGCGAATTCTGGTGGTTCATCCTCATCGGCCTCGGCGCACAGCTGGTCGACGGCGCCCTGGGCATGGCCTTCGGCCTGGTGTCCTCGTCGGTGATGCTGAGCATGGGCCTGCCACCGGCGCAGGTCAGCGCCAGCATCCACACCGCCGAAGTGTTCACCACCGGTGCCTCGGGCGTGTCGCACCTTGCCGCCGGAAATGTCGATAAACGCCTGTTCCTGCGCCTGGCCCTGCCCGGCGCCGTGGGCGGCGCGGTGGGCGCCTACGTGCTCACCCAGATCCCCGGCGACATCATCCGGCCACTGATCTACCTGTACCTGCTGGTGCTGGCGATCATCATCCTGGCCCGCGCCGCCGGACGCTGGATGCCCAAGGGCGAGATCCGCCGGGTACCGGTGCTGGGCTTCTTCGCCGGCCTGCTGGATGCCAGCGGCGGCGGTGGCTGGGGGCCGGTGGCCACGTCCACCCTGCTCGCCCGCGGCGGCCAGGCACGCACCACCATCGGCACGGTCAACGCGGCCGAGTTCATCGTCACCCTGACCATCTCGGCCACCTTCCTGCTGTCGATGGGCGTGCAGCACCTGCAGATCGTTGCCGGCCTGCTGATCGGCGGCATGATGGCTGCGCCAGTGGCGGCCATCCTGGTCAAGCGGGTGAAGGAGCGCTGGGTGCTGGTGGCCGTTGGCGTGCTGGTGCTGGGCATCAGCCTGTTCCAGATCGGCCATGCGGTGTACGGGCACCTGTATCGCTGATCGCTCGCCGGGCATGGCCCGGCGCTACCCGCGCCTGTTCCGGTAGCGCCGGGCCGTGCCCGGCGGATCATTCACCGTGCGATGGGGTCAGAGCCCCTTCGGGGATCTGACCCCTGGCTCAGGCCTTGTCGCCACCACGGTCCACGCAGCCCCAGTTGAGGATGCGGGTGCCGGCCGGCAGCACGCTGCGGAAGAAATCCACCTTGGAGCGCTTCGGGTTCACCACCACCGGCGCTTTCGCGGCCAGCAGCAGCGGCAGGTCGGCTGTGCTGTCGGAGTAGGCGATGTCGATGTCGCCGTAGCCGCGCTCACGCAGCATGCGCATCTTCTCTTCGTTGTGGCAGTGGCGGGTCGGGCCGACGCCACCCAGCCGCGGGCCGACCTCGGTGCCGATCACCGGCACGTCCTGGTGGGCCACGAAGGCCAGGATCGCGCGCGCCAGTTCCGGCGGCGCACCGGTGGCGACCACTACACGGTCGCCCTTGGCGCGATGCGCCGCAAAGACGTCCAGCGCCTGCGGCAGCAGCTTGGCGCGCATCTGCGCCTCGTTGCGCAGCACGTAGGCATCGATCACCTTGTTGAAATCACGCGCCCGGTGCAGGCCGAAACTGCCGATCCACACGTAAACCGAAATACCCGTTCGGCGGGTCGGCAGCATCGCCACCAGCGGCCCGGCGATCGGCGTGACCAGCAGTGCGGCCAGCATGCGCAGCGGGTTGCGCTTGATCAGCGAGGCGAACAGGTGGGTGCCCGAATCCCCGTCGTAGAGGGTGTGGTCGAAGTCGAAGACCACCAGCGGCGCATCCTCGCGTGGCGTTGGATAGTGCGTTGTCATGCCGCGAAGAATAGCTGACGCAGACCTTCGCCCGGCTCTTCGACGCGCATGAAGGCCTCGCCGACCAGGAATGCATGGATGCCGGCATCGCGCATCAGCGCCACGTCCTGCGGGCCCAGGATGCCACTCTCGGTGACCAGCAGGCGGTCACGCGGCACCGCCTTCTGCATGTCCAGCGTGGTCTGCAGCGATACCTCGAAGGTGCGCAGGTTGCGGTTGTTGATGCCGATCATCGGCGCGGGCACCTGCAGCGCACGCTCCAGTTCGTCGATGTCATGCACTTCCACCAGCACGTCCATGCCCAGCGACAGGGCCAGTTCGGACAAGGTGGCCAGCTGGGTGTCATCCAGCGCGGCGACGATCAGCAGGATGCAGTCGGCGCCCAGCACGCGCGCCTCATACACCTGGTAGGCGTCGATGACGAAGTCCTTGCGCAGCACCGGCAGCGTGCAGGCTTCGCGGGCCTGCTGCAGATAAGCGTCGGCGCCCTGGAAGAAGTCCACATCGGTCAGCACCGACAGGCAGCTGGCGCCACCGAACTCGTAGCTGACGGCGATGTCGGCCGGGCGGAAATCCGGGCGGATCACGCCCTTGGAGGGGCTGGCCTTCTTCACCTCGGCAATCACCGCCGGGTCGCCATTGGCCACCGCCGCCTGCAGCGCGCGCACGAAGCCACGTACCGGCGGGGCGCTGGCCACGGCGGCCTGCAGCTCCTCGAGCGGGCGCTGGGCGCGGCGCTGGGCCACTTCTTCGGCCTTGCGGGCCAGGATCGTCTGCAGGATGTCGCTCATCGTCTTCGGGTCGGTGCGGGGGCGGTGAGGACGGCCATTATCGGCCATCGAGAGGGTCAGGCTGAACCGCGCGCTCAGGCAACCAGCGCGCGGGTGGTCTCCACATACTGCTGCAGGCGCTGGCGGGCGCTGCCATTGGCGATGGCGGCACGGGCGCGGGCCAGGCCATCACCGATGTCGCTGGCCACACCGGCAACGTACAGGGCGGCACCGGCATTCAGCGCGACGATGTCCAGCGCCGGGCCGGGCTCGTTGTCCAGCACGGCGCGCAGCATCTGGATGGACTGCTCCGGGCCGTCCACGCGCAGGTTGCGGCTGGCCGACATGGCGATGCCGAAGTCTTCCGGGTGGATCTCGTACTCGCGCACCTTGCCGTCGCGCAGTTCGCCGACCAGGGTGCCGGCGCCCAGCGAGATCTCGTCCATGTTGTCGCGGCCCCAGACCACCATCGCACGCTCGGTGCCCAGCTCGCGCAGCACGCGTGCCTGGATACCCACCAGATCGGGATGGAACACGCCCATCAGCACCGAAGGCGCGCTGGCCGGGTTGGTCAGCGGACCGAGGATGTTGAAGATGGTGCGCACGCCCATCTCGCGGCGCACCGGCGCGACGACCTTCATCGACGGATGGTGGATCGGCGCGAACATGAAGCCGATGCCGGTCCGCTCGATGGCCACGGCCACCTGGTCAGGCTGCAGTTCGATCACCGCGCCCAGCGCTTCCAGCGCATCGGCACTGCCGGACTTGGACGACACGCTGCGGTTGCCGTGCTTGGCCACGCGTGCGCCGGCGGCGGCGGCGACGAACATCGAACAGGTGGAGATGTTGAAGGTGTGCGAGCCATCGCCACCGGTGCCGACGATATCAACCAGGTTGGAGGTATCGGCCACCGGCACTGGCCGGGCGAATTCACGCATCACGGTGGCCGCCGCGGCGATTTCGTCCACGGTCTCCTTCTTCACGCGCAGCCCGGTGAGGATCGCGGCGGTCATCATCGGCGAGACATCGCCGCGCATGATCTGCCGCATCAGGTCGACCATTTCGTCGAAGAAGATTTCGCGGTGCTCGATGGTGCGATGCAGGGCTTCCTGGGGGGAGAAGCTCATGGGAATGCTCCTTGGATCAGGCCGCCGGGCGCTGCAGGAAATTGCGCAGCAGGGCGTGGCCGTGTTCGGTGAGGATGGATTCGGGGTGGAACTGCACGCCTTCCACCGGGAACTGGCGGTGGCGCAGGCCCATGATCTCTTCGATCGAGCCGTCGTCGTTCTCGGTCCAGGCGGTCACTTCCAGGCAGTCGGGCAGGCTGTTCTTGTCCACCACCAGCGAGTGGTAGCGGGTGGCCTGGTAACGGTCCGGCAGGCCGGCGAACACGCCCTTGCCTTCATGGCGGATCGGCGAGGTCTTGCCGTGCATGATGTTGCCGGCACGGATCACCGTGCCGCCGTAGACCTGGCCGATGCCCTGGTGGCCCAGGCACACGCCGAGGATCGGCGTGGTCGGGCCCAGGCGCTCGATCAGTTCCAGCGATACGCCCGCTTCGTTGGGCGTGCACGGGCCGGGCGAGATGACGATGCGCTCGGGTTTCTGCGCGGCGATCTCGTCCACGCTCATCGCATCGTTGCGCACCACCTTCACCTCGGCGCCCAGCGTCTGCAGGTACTGCACGAGGTTGTAGGTGAAGCTGTCGTAGTTGTCGATCATCCACAACATGGTCAGGTTCCGTCGCTTATCAGGAAAATGGCGTATACGTTTTCGGTGTAGGTGATGGGGCCGGCTTCCACCGACTCGCGCAGGCGGGAGCCCGTGCTCTCGATGCTGTTCATCGGTGCCTCGGGCGCGGGCGGCGAAGGCGGCGTCACCAGGTCCCCGCTGCTGGGCCAACTGCCCGCCTGGATGCCATAGGCGAAGTTCGGCGCCACGTCGGAAATGCTGTACAGACCGCGCAGCTGGGTGCCGTAGGCCTTGGCCAGGCCCTGCGCGGACTGGCGGGTCTGGGCCGCCGCCTCGCCCTTGAGTTCGCGACGCAGCGCCACTTCACCCGAATACGTCGGAGCCACGCTGCTGACCTGCACGTTCTCATTGGCCTTCAGCGCCCCCAGCACGTCCTGCATCTGCTGGACGCTGGTGAAGCTGGCGCGCAGTTGGCGTGACACGCGGGTGCCGATGAAGACCTGCCGGTTCTGCTCATAGCGCGTTGCAGGACCAATCCGCAGGTTGTCCGCGCGCACGCTGCCGTCCACCGCCTTGTGCTGCTTGAACAGTGCCAGCACGCGGGCAACGTTGTCCTGCACGCGGCGGCGCGCGGCGTCGGCGTCCATGTCGGTCTCTTCGATGTTCAACTGCAGGCCGAACCGGTCCGGCATCACCACGCGGCGCGCCTCGCCCTTCACCAGCAGGTGCGGCTGCGAGGGAATGGTATTGGCCTGCGCCCATGCAGACGGGGCCATCGTGGCCAGCAGTGACGACCACAGCAATGCGCTCAGCAGCTTCATGCGGTACTCCTTGTCTTGAACGGGAACAGTGCAACGACCACGGCGCAGCCGCCGTGGCGAGGCAGGCTTACAGGCCCTTGGCGGCCTGGGCGACGGCGCGGAACAGCGCGCGGCCCTTGTTCATCGTCTCGTCCCATTCCTTGTCCGGGTCCGAGTCGTAGACGATGCCGGCGCCGGCCTGCACGTACAGGCGGCCATCCTTGATGACCGCGGTGCGGATCGCGATCGCGGTATCGGCGTCGCCGTGCCAACCGATGTAGCCGATGCTGCCGGCGTAGACATTGCGCTTGATCGGCTCCAGCTCGCGGATCACTTCCAGCGCGCGGATCTTCGGCGCGCCGCTTACCGTGCCGGCCGGGAACGTGGCGCGCAGCACGTCGGCATAGCTCAGGCCCGGCTGCAGCTGCCCGGTCACTTCGCTGACGATGTGCATGACGTGGCTGTAGCGTTCGATCACGAACTGCTCGCCCACTTCCACGGTGCCGGCCTTCGAGACGCGGCCGGCATCGTTGCGGCCGAGGTCGATCAGCATCAGGTGCTCGGCGCGCTCCTTCGGATCGGCCAGCAGCTCGGCTTCCAGCGCCAGATCCTGCTCGACGGTGGCGCCGCGCGGACGGGTGCCGGCAATCGGGCGCACGGTGACTTCCCCATCCTGCAGGCGCACCAGGATTTCCGGCGAAGAGCCGACCACCTGCAGGTCGCCGACATCGAGGAAATACATGTACGGCGACGGATTCAATGCGCGCAGCGCACGGTACACATCCACCGGGCGCGCCTTGAACGGCACGCTCAGGCGCTGGCTCAGCACCACCTGGAAGATGTCACCGGCGCGGATGTATTCCTTGCTGCGCTGGACCGCATCGACGAAGCCTTCGCGGGTGAAACCGGAGACGAAATCGGATTCGTCCAGCACGTCGCTGTTGAGCGGCGCCGGATAGCCCGCGCCCGGTGCGCGCAGCTTGGCGGTCAGCGCATCCAGGCGCGCCTGCGCCTGCTCGAACGCGCCTTCGATACGCGGGTCGGCGTGCACGATCAGGTACAACCGGCCCTTGAGATTGTCGAACACCGCCAGCTCGTTGGAATCCAGCAGCAGGATGTCCGGCGTGCCCAGCTCATCGCGACCGGCCGGCGGCGCCAGGCGCGGCTCGATGTAGCCGATGCACTCGAAACCGAACCAGCCGACCAGGCCACCGGTGAAGCCCGGCAGGCCGTCCAGCTTGGGCACCGAGTGGGCGCTGCGCAGCGCCTCGACCTCGGCGAACGGGTCGGCCACCTCGCGCGTTTCCACCACCTGGCCGTCCTCGCGCACGGTCAGCGTGTGGCCGTGGAAGGCGTACACGCGGCGCGCCGGCAGGCCGATGATCGAGTAGCGACCAAAGCGCTCGCCGCCTTCGACGGATTCAAACAGGTAGGTATTGGGGCCGTCGGCGAGCTTCAGGTAGACCGAAAGCGGCGTGTCCAGGTCGGACAGCACTTCGCGGACAACGGGAATATGGGTGTGGCCTTCAGCGGCCTGCAGCTGAAACTGAGCGTGCGAGTTCAAGACGACTTTCCTTCCGGGACACAGCGTTATGGGGGCGGACGACGGCAACGGGCCACCATCGCCACCAACGGCGTGCGGAAGAAAGGGTATGCGGGGTCGTCAGGCTGGACACCCCCTGACTGTATCGCAGGATCGGCGGGAGGGGAACCCTGGGAAACTGAACCACGGCAAGCACGGGGCCGGTGATGGGGGCCTGTGGCGCGGACCGCGGCGGTGATCGGCACGGGAGCCGGTGGCGGCGACCGGGACGGCGACCGGGATGCCGACCGGTAGAGTCGACTGTTAGTCGACTGCTCTTCGTCCCGACGGCGTAAAACCCCGCGCTGCGCGCGTCAGTCGACTAACTGTGTAAACCCACCACGTTGTTCAGCGGGATTCTGGAAATAGGCGGTTGGCTGCCGATCCCCATGTGGGGTCGGTGCCAGTTGTAGTGATGCAGCCATTCAGGCAGCACGGCGTCGCGCTGCTCTGACGAAGCGTACTCGC